>DAIUKO010000417.1:0-5567 GCA_036848175.1 Vicinamibacterales bacterium
TTCATGACGTAGACGTCGGGAATCACGTACTGCGACTGCGTCGGGTTGTAGCGGCTCCCCGGCTTCGGATCGAGGTGCCGGATGACCTCGATGTGCTCCTTGAGATCCTCGATCGTCATGCCGAGCTTGCGCGCGATTTCCGGGACCTGATGGTTCTGCAGCAGGCGGAGATGGTCGGTGACGACTTTCTCCGTCGGCGTCCCTTCGAGGCCGAGACTCCGCAATTGCAGCAGCAGGCACTCCTGCAGATCGCGCGCGGCGACGCCGGTGGGATCGAACGCTTGCACGAGCTTGAGCGCGCGCTCGACCTCCGCGACCGGCCAGGGGCCCATCGCCGCGAGCTCATCGGACGAAGCGACGAGGTACCCGTCGTCATCGAGGTTGCCGATGATCGCGGACCCGATCTCGCGTATCAGGGGTTCGTCGGTCTGCATCGACAGCTGCCAGATCAAGTGATCGGAGAGCGAGCTGGCCGTGGACAGCGTGTTCTCGATGGGGGGAAGCTCTTTGACCTCCTGCGGCGCGCGCGGACGATAACCATCGTCGAGGTAATCACCGAAGAAGTACTCGTAATCCTGATCGTCCCAGCTGTCGGTCTTGTTCGAGGGCTGTTCGGGTTCGGTTTTCTCTGGCGTGGCGGCCGCTTCGGCGGGCTGCAATTCTTCGGTCGGCACCTCTTCGAGCATGGGGTTCTCGACCATCTCTTGATTCAAGAGGTCCGACAATTCGAGCGTCGACATCGGCAGCAGCTTGATCGCCTGCTGCAGCGAGGGCGTGAGGATCAGTTTCTGAACGAGCTTGGTGTGAAGCTTTTGCTGGATTCCCATGAAGCCGCGTCAGTGAGCTAAATCGTTATTTCGATGCTACTTGCATTCATCGAATCAGGCTCGGGGTCGAGGAGAAGCGGCCTTCACGCCGCCTCAGCTCTTGCAATTCCCACGCCCATTTTAGTCCAATCGGAACTCGGTCCCCAGATAAATCCTTCGGACCTCATCGTCGGCGGTCAATGTATCGGGCGTGCCGCTTTTGAAGATGACACCCTCGTTCACGATGTAGGCGCGATCGGTGATGCGGAGCGTCTCGCGGACGTTGTGATCGGTCACCAGCACGCCGATGCCGCGATCCTTCAGGTGAAAAATGATTTTCTGAATGTCCGACACCGCGATCGGGTCGATGCCGGCGAACGGCTCGTCGAGCAGGATGAATTTCGGCGAGACGACGAGCGCGCGGGTGATTTCGGCGCGGCGCCGCTCGCCGCCCGACAGCGTGTGCGCCGGCGCCTGCGCGAGCGGCGTCAGGTTGAGCTCCGCCAGCAGCTCGCGCAGCCGCGTGCGCCGCGTCGCCGCGTCGAGCCCCATCGTTTCGAGGATGGCGAGAATGTTCTGTTCGACGGTCAGGCCGCGGAAGATCGACGGCTCCTGCGGCAGATAACCGATCCCTTTCCGCGCCCGCACGTACATCGGATCGTCGGTGATGTCGTGGTCGTCGAGCGCCACGCGTCCCGTGTCGGGTGCCGTCAACCCCACCGTCATGTAGAACGTCGTCGTCTTGCCGGCGCCGTTCGGCCCGAGCAGTCCGACGATCTCGCCTGAGCTGACGTCCAGGCTCACGCCGCGAACGACCGTGCGTCCGCCGTACGATTTGGTGAGGTTCTGCGTCCGGAGTGTCGCCACGAGTGGAGCGCTACGGCGTCGCGGGACATTTCCCGCCGCCGCCCTTGGTCTGCGTGCGGGTCTGTTGATTGCCGTCGACGACGATGTTATCGGTCGACTTCACGAAGGTCAACGTCTTGCCCGTCGTCTCGCGGTCGCATTGATCGATGATCTTCACCGGCGCGCCGACGAAGACGTAGCGCTCGTCAAGCGTCGTGTAGGTCATGCGCGCGCCTGTCGTCGTGCGGTTCTGCTCTTTGAGCGTGACCTTCTCGTACGCCTCGGCGCGTTCGAGCTCGTCGCCCGACGGCTTCAGGTACAGTTCGATCTTCGCGGCGGTCATGTCGCCTTCAGAACTGTTCATGTGCGCCTCGCCGGTATAGGTCAGCCGCCGCGACTCGTCGTCGTACTTCAGATCCTTGGCGGTCGCCATCGAGCGGACGCGCTCCTTCTTGTTGTCCTTGTTGGTCTGCTCGAGCGTCGTCGCGCTGGTCACCGTGGTCGCGATGAGATCGCCGCTCTTCCCATCGATCACGATCGACTCGCCTTTGATCGAGGTGTCGCCCTGCCACAGCAGCGCGGCGCCGGTGTAGGTCGTCTTCGACGTGCTGCCGTCGTAGTCGAGCGTCGAGGCGGTCACGTTCACCGGCTGGTCCTGTTTCAACATGGACGGAAGTTTCGCGGCGTCCTTGTCGTCGGCGCTCGCGCTCTTCGGCGCTGGCTGGAGGATGCTTTTGACTTTCTGGTTCGCCGGTGCGGTGGCTTTCACTTTCGGTCCGTCGAGCGTGACGTCGATCTTTGCGGCGTCGACCGTGATCTGCTCGTTCACGACGCGCGGCGCGATCGCGCCTGGTTCGGATCCACTCAGCTCCAAGGTCCCTTTGTCGACGTCGTAGCGGGCCGCCGCGGCGGTGGCCAGCAGTTTCCCTTCCTCGAAGTGCACGATGTGCGCGAATTTTGCGTCCTCGATCGCACTCATGCCGCGCTTGAGTCCGACGTCGAGCGTGGCGGAGCTGGCGGCACGGTCCACGTTCGCCCCCCGCTCGCGGAACTGGACGTTGCCTCCGAACAGCGCGCGGGTCAGCCCGCGCCCCGCTTCGCCTTTCGCGTTCAACGTCGCCGACTCGATCGTCCGCCCCGGTGAGCCCGTCTCCGGCGGGATCGTCAGACGGACCGCATCGCGCGCGATGAGCGCGGTCGGCGTCGAGCCGTCGGGCGCGAGCGTGATATCCATCATGCCGGCGACGATGTCCCGACCCGCTTTCCCCGCCTCGCCGGCGACTCTAATCGACGCGGCGCTGCCGATCGTCACGTGCTCCAGCGTCTCGCCGTCGGCGCCGTACTTCAACGTGAGATCGCGGCCGTTCAGCGCCTCGAGTGCACCTGGCTCGACCTTGGCGCCGGTGATCTTCGTGTCGCCTCGAAGCTCGATCATCTCGATGTGGGTGTTGTCGTCGTTCAGGTGAGCGACCGCGCTCTCCGCTTCGATGAGTTGTCCGCCGCGCTGGATGCGCACGCTCTTGTCGAACTGGCGGAAGTGCTCGCGCCGGTTGAACGTCGCGCTGCCCGAGGTGATCGCCGTCGCGCCGTTTCCGTCCGACGCCATCGTGATGACCGCCTGGTCCAGAATCGACAGCACGTCGTGATCGCGGTCGAACGTCATGCCGACGCCCTTCGCCGTGGTCTTGCCCTCGGTCAACTCCACCGCGCCTGGCGCCCGGACGATGTTCTCGTTCTTCTTGAAGGTGGCGTGGTCGGTATGTGCGCGGACTTCGGAAGACACGAGTTGAACGTCGCCGTGCAGGTCGATCGCCGATACGTCGGCGCCGACCTGCGCCTCCTCGCCGGTGGCCCTCAGCGTGCTCTTCCCGTCCTGTTCTTCGGCGGTGATCGTCACGCCGTAGAGCTTCATCGATCCGTCCGTGTAGGTGAGCTGTCGCTGGAATTCGACGCTGACATCCTGACGAGATGACTTGAAACGCTCGAGCCGGCCGCCCGCCACTTCGATGGCCGCTTTGGGATCGGACCGAGGGACGGGTGCGGAAGCCGCCGGCGGCTGACGCGGCTTCCACTGCCACGCGACGATGGCGGCAAACACCACCGCGAACAGGGCGATGATCACACGAGCTCTTCGTTGCCAGCGCGTCATGCAAACAATACCGTCGGGATTCGGGAATCGGGATTTGGGATTCGTTGCTGCGACCCCAGTTCCCGACTATCAAATCCCGAATCGCGAATTCCAAATCCCTTCTGTTATTCAGCCTGCGAGCGCCGAACGTCGGCGAGAGTCAGCTCGACGAATGTTTCTCCATTGTACTGGTTCTGATCGAGGGAGAAGGCGACGTCGAGTGCAGCCTTGTGCTCGGTGAGGTAATCGTGGCGCTCGGCGGCCCGCCACGCGATCGCGCGGAAGATGCGGCCGTCCTGCTTGAGGGCCATCTTGAGGTGTCGCTCCTTGAGCATGCGCGGGCCGTCGATGATTTCGACTCGCCGGGCGGCGAACACCGGCCGCGGGTTGCCGGCCCCGAACGGCGCCAACGAGGCGACGCCGTACGCCACGTCGCCGGTGATGCCGCGGAACGTCAGGTCGCCGTCGATTCGCAGGCGGGGCATGAGATCCTCGGGACCGAGAATCTCGTCCGCAACGGCGTTGATCGCGAGCCGCAGCTCTCTGATGCGCGAGGCGTCGAGTGCCAGCCCGGCCGCTTGTTTATGGCCGCCGAATCTGATGAACAGGCGCGCACACTGCTCGAGGGCGCCGAGCATGTCGAACTTCGGGATGCTTCGGCACGACCCGTGCGCCACGCCATCTTCAACCGATAGCACGATCGCCGGTCGATGAAAGGTGTCGACCAGCTTCGAGGCGACGATGCCGATCACACCGCGATGCCAGCCGTCGCCGGCGACCACGAGAACCGAGCGCGCGCCAATGTCCGGATCGGTCTGGACGATCTTCTTCGCGGCTGCGAGGATGTCGGCTTCTTCCTCCTGACGCTTGAGGTTCTCGCCGTCGAGCGTCATCGCGAGCTGCCGCACTTCCTCGGCCATCGCTTCGTCGGCGGCGAGCAGCAGCCGCGTCGCGATGTCGGGCGTGCTCATGCGGCCGGCCGCGTTCACCCGCGGCGCCAGCAGAAACGAAATGTGATAGCTGTCGATCGTCTTGCCGGTCAGCCCGGAGATATCGAGGAGCGACCGCAATCCGATCTTGTGCGGTCCGCGCGTCAGCAGATCGAGGCCGAGCTTGGCGATGACGCGGTTCTCGCCGACGAGCGGAACGACGTCGGCGAGCGTCCCGATCGCGGCGACTTTCATGAAACCGGGCATCCACGCCTCGCGATCCGCGCGCCGGCAGATCGCCTGCACGAGCTTCAGCGCGACGCCGACGCCGGCGAGGTATTTGTCCGGATAGCTGCAGTCGTGGCGTTTCGGATTGATCACGGCGAGCGCCGGCGGCAGTTCGGCGTCCGGTTCGTGATGGTCGGTGATGATCAGATCGACCCCGAGCTCGCGCGCGCGCCGCGCCGCGTCGCCGCCGCGGATGCCGCAGTCAACCGACACGATCAGTGCCACGCCGTCCGCGTGCAGCCGCTCGATCGCCGCCGGCTGAAGGCCGTAGCCGTCCTTCAAGCGTTCAGGAATGAAATGCGCGACGTCCGCGCCGAGCAGCTCGAGCGCCCGCCGCAGGATCACGGTGGAGGTGATGCCGTCGACGTCGTAGTCGCCGTGGATCGCGATGCGCTCGCGCCGCTCGATCGCGGCCATGATGCGATCGACCGCGACGCGCATGTCGGCGAGGAGCAGCGGGTCGTGGAGGTGATCGAGGGAGGGATTCAGGAAGCGCTGCGCCTCCTCCGGGTCGGTGAGGCCCCGCTGACAGAGCAAGCGCGCGACGATTGGGGCGATGCGGAGGGCGGC
>DAIUKO010000418.1:0-5533 GCA_036848175.1 Vicinamibacterales bacterium
GTGGAGCGGAGCGGCTCGGTAGTAAATCCGACGAGACACTCCACTGAGGCGAGCTCTGCGTTGGTTGAGCGAAGCGGCTGCGAGGAGGTCGCGCTCAGGTTGCTGTCCGTGCTTCGAAGACGGCGCGCCGCGTGCCGGCGGTATCGAAGAGTTCCAGGCGGTTGCCGCCCGTCCTCCAGCGATTCACGTCTTTGAGCGCCTCGCGAAATGCGCGTTCGGTGTCGCCTGTATCGGGACACGCCATCCGCGTCGAGATGATCTCGCCGAACATGAGCGACTCACCGTCTCGTTTGTAGCTGCCGTTGATGCGATTGCAGCTGTCCGATCCGGTCATCCGCCCGTCCGGCTGAAAGATCAGGTGCGCTTCACGCTTGTCGCCGCGAATCGAAAGGGCCTTGCCCGCGAGCTCGACGGCCTTCCAATACGTGCCTTCAAACGGTGGCGGCGCAGATGGCGGCGTCTGCTGGTGTCCGCCGTCTGCGACGACGCCGACCGATGCGAGAGCGATCATCAAGAATGCTGTCGTCCTGCCGATCGCGTTGATTGACATCACCGCCTCCCTTGTCACTCATCGTCCCAGGTCGAGGAGCAGGCCGGCCCACGGCACCTCGGTGTAGAACAGAACCGCGACGAACGCCCCGACATAGATCCGCCGCAGCCAGACCTGATCTTGATCGGTTTGTCCGACTCCCATCAAGAGCAGGAGCCAGCCGAATCCCGCGACCGGCGCAAACGGATACGTGACCAGACAGAACGTCAGGAGCGCCGCATGCCGCCAGCGAGCGCTGATGCGTGCCGACGGCACCAGCATGAGCGCCGCGACGGACGCTTCGAGGATCAGGATGCCCCAGGTCGCGACGCTCGCAAGAATTCTGAGGCGCTGCGGTTCGAACACCCTCGGTGGATTCAACAACTCCGCACCCTGCGGCAGCGGCATCAGCGCATTCCGATTGGCGTCGAGCTGCTCCGACGACAGGCCGCCGATGAGCATCGCCGGTTCACCAAATCGCGGATCGGTCTGAAGCGTCACGCGAAAGAACCGGCCGTCGAGGAAGTCCGGCGACAGGACCGCCTTCCACAACACGGCGAAGGCGAAGGCGAGGCCGATGAGCGCGCGGCTGTTGAACGCGAGCGTGCCATGCGCCTCCTTGGAATGGAGCGACAACGCAATCGCGACGCACCAGTAGGTGAGCAGGTAAATGTGATTGTCGGCGAGCGGCCAGTCGGCGGCGATGCGGAATGCGATGGCGATCGACACGCCCAGCCACAAGGCGGGCATCCGCAGCGCGCGTGGAGAGACGAGGACGAGAACAGCCGCGGCCATGATCACCGGCCGGACGAACCAGCCGCCCATCGGCCGCAGCAGCAGCGCGATCGCCGTCAGGCGGAGCGCGACCTCGAGAGGCCGCACCACAGCGCCAGCCTCCGCATCGCGAGGATCCCGATGCGTGTCCGATGGCTTCGAGAACCGGCCCGGCACGGTGAGCACAACGGCAGTCACGATCGTCTCAGCGGCCGGTTGACCGCCGAAGGCCTTGCGGTCAAGGCCCCTGATACACGAACGTCCGAAGCGCCCGCTCGTGCAGCCGGAGCGTCTCCCGGTCGACGTCGATCCGCCACGCCGTGATCGTAATGCGCGTCACTGGACGTTCGTAGCGTCGCTCGCGAGCGGCGATGCCCTGAGCGAGCTGACGCAGGAGCCGATCCGATGGCCAGGCGGCGGCACGGGCCGCGATTTCCTCGAGTGAAGCCGGCATGTCGAACGCTTCGGATCGATCGGGGCCGTCGATCACGGCGTCGACGCCGCGATAGGCGCCGTGATCGAGCGTCGAGAACATGCCGAAGCCGCCGCCCTTCCACGGCGTCATCGCGGCGGTCTCGGCGAGCGTGATCTGAATCAACGCGATCGCGACCAGCAGTGCAGACGGTGCGTATCGATGGAACACGTCCGCGATCCGATCGTCAATGCAGAACGACCACGCGATAGCCTCCGAAGGGTATGTGGCGCATGGTAGCCTTCATGTACTGCCGATTCGTCGGCGGGCCTATGCAGATTCGGCATCTCGCCGTCTCAGACTGCACTCGCACGAGGAGCGATGATGAGCGTCTATAGCAATCCGGCTTCGTCCACTCCAGTGGAAACCGCGGCCTATGTTGCCGCGCTTCTCCAACTGCTCGGCAGCAGTGACCCGATTACGATCTTGCGCGACATGCCGGTCGCTCTTCATCGCTTCCTGGAAAAAGTACCAGCGGAGATGGTGACAACGCCGGAGGCATCGGGCAAATGGTCGATTCGCGACGTGATCCAACACCTGGCGGACTCCGAGCTCGTCGGCGGTTTCCGGCTGCGCATGATCGTCGCGCACGATCGTCCGCCGCTGGCGGGCTACGATCAGGATCTCTGGGCGGACCGCCTGCGCTACTGCGATGTCGACCTGAAGGAGGCCCTCGAACAGTTCACGGCACTACGACGAGCCAACGTGCGGATCTGGGAGCGTTTGACGCCAGCGGATCTGGCGCGCGTCGGACTTCACAGCGAACGAGGCGAAGAAAGCCTCGAGCACTTGCGAAAGCTGTATGCCGGACACGATCTCCTGCACCTCCGGCAACTCGAGCGGATTCGCACGACGCTGCGCCCCGTGAGTGTCTGAGATGCGGGCGGCTAACCGTTGGGATTGAATCGATAGCCGACCCACGGCTCCGTCACCAGATACTTGGGATTCGACGGATCCGGCTCGAGCTTCTTCCGTAGCTGTCCCATGAAGACGCGCAGGTACTCGGGCTGCTCCTGCGAGGCTTCGCCCCAGACCGCTTCGAGCAGCGTCCGGTGCGTGATGACGCGATTGGGATGGCGCGCCATGTAGACGAAGAGATCGAATTCCTTCGGCGTCAGCCGGATTTCCTGGCCGCGCGCGATGACGCGGCGGCCGTCGAGATCGACGCGGAAGTCGCCCGCGTCGAACGACGCCACCTCGGGCTCGCCGGTGTTGCCGCGGCGCAGCGCCGCACGCACGCGCGCCAGCAGCTCGTCGATGCCGAACGGCTTGGTCACGTAGTCGTCCGCACCCGAATCGAGCGCCTCGACCTTGGTCCGCTCTTCACCCTTCACCGACAGGACGATGATCGGCACGTTCGACATCGCGCGAATGCGGCGGCACAACTCCACACCGTCCATGTGCGGCATGTAGAGATCGGTGATCACCAGCTCCGGCCGCCACTCGGTGAAGTTCGTCAACGCCGATTCGCCCTCGGCCGCCGTCCGAACCTGATAGCCCTGACTGCTCAGGACGGTGCGAAGGACTCGCGTGATTTGCGGCTCGTCGTCGACGACGAGGACGCGTGACTTTTCTGCTGGTGTCGTGGCCATCATCTCCTGACTCCCCTCATTTCGCGGCGAGCACGCCGACCGGTGCGCGATCGGTATGGTTGCCGGCATTGTCGCGCGCGACCGGCAGCCGCATCGCGACGATCGTGCCCAAACCGTTGGTTGGCGTGTCGATCCAGATCCGGCCGGCCTGCGCTTCCACGAGACGGCGCGCGATCGGGAGGCCGAGGCCCACGCCGCCGCGCCGCGAATCGGCCGGTTCCCGCCCTGGAATGCGGAAGAACTTCTCGAACACACGCTCGCGGTAGTCGGCGGGAATCCCCGGCCCCTCGTCCGTCACCCGGAGCTCGACCTGATCGCCGTCGACGAGCGCGGCGCGAACTTCGATGGTCGTGTTCGGCGGCGCATACTTGCTGGCGTTGTCGACCAGAATGTAAATCGCTTCGACGATCGACGGCGAGTCGACGCAGACCGGCGGAAGGCCCGGCTCCAGCGTGAGGACGATTCGATGATCGCGCGTGATGGTTTCGGCGCGCGCGACCCCGGCGCGGACGATGTCCTCGAGCTTGACCGCGCGCAAATGCGGCGGCTGCGACGCGTCCGGTTGACCGGCATGCGCGAGCGCTTCGATGAACCGGTTCAGCCGATCCGACTCCTCGTCGATGACTTCGAGCAGCTCGCGCTGCCCTTCCACCGGCAGGTGCGACAGGTTGCTCCAGGTGCCGACGCCGATCAACGCGGTCACCGAGGCTTTGATCGCCGTCAACGGCGTGCGCAGGTTGTGGGTGAGGGCGTCGAGCAGCGCCGACTTGAGCTGCTCGTTCCGCCGCGCCGCTTCCGCTTCGCTGGCGCGATCGAAGGCGATCTGCAGTTCGCGATACAGCCGCTCGATTTCCTGCCGCCCCGCCTGCGCCTCGGCGGCGCGCCGCTCGGCGCGCGACGCCAGCTCGCCGGCCACGACCGCCGTGACGATGAAGGTGACGAACTCGACCCAGTCCACCGGATCCTGGATGGCAAATCCTTCGGGCGGGAGAAAGTAATAGGAATAGCTGGCCGCGGCCAGGGCGGCGGCGATGAGCGCTGAACCCATCCCCCAGAATCGCGCCGCCACGACGACGTCCAGCAGCAGCAGCGGGGCGGCGATGCCGGCGCTGTCCACCGACATCGCACGGAGCAGCGCGACGATGGCGAAGACCGTGCCGCCCGCCATGAGGAAGTTGCGCCAGCGCATCCTTGGGGATTATAGGTCTGCGGCTCGATCCGCCGAGTAAGGCTTTCCTTATGGAGGCGATACGCTTGCCTGCCGGCGCCCGCGCCGCGCCTCGCCGTTCCTGAATCCGAGCCGCGGGCCGCCAGGCGGCTCGGACGCGCCCGGGTTTTCGCGCCATCCCTCGAGATCGGCTAAAATCGAACGGTGGTTCAGTTTTCGAACCGTCGTTCGATCCGCGCCGAGAGCCGCCGCGTCGACATCCTGCGCGCGGCTGCGCAGATCTTCCGCAGCCGCGGCTTCTCGGCCGCCGGCATGAGAGACATCGCCATCGCCGCCGACCTGTCGCCCGCGAACCTCTATCACTACTTCCGCGGCAAGGACGAGATCCTCTTCTTCTGCCAGGATCGATCGCTGGACCGGCTGCTGTCGGCGCTGGCCGCCGCCGAACGCGATCGGCGCCCGCTCCCCGAGCGTCTGCGCGAGCTCGCCGTTCGCCACACGTTGTGCCTCATCGCGGAGGTCGAAGGATCGGCGGCGCACTTCGAGGTCGACGCGCTGCCCGCGAAGCGGCGGGCGGTCATCGTCGCCAAACGGGACCGCTACGAGCGCGGCGTCCGCGCGCTGGTCGCGGCCGGGATCGCCAGACGCACGCTCGCCGCCGCCGACGCCACCGTCGCGACCCGCGCGTTTCTCGGCGCCTTGAACTGGACGGCGCAATGGTTTCGCCCCGATGGTCCGCTCACGCCCGATCAAGTCGCCAACCACGTGGCCGACTTCGCGATTGCCGGCCTGATGCCACATGCCCATGCCACACGCACACATCACGCTGACCGTCAACGGCGAAGCGACCGAGGTCGCGTTCGCTCCGTACAAAACGCTCCTCGAGGTGCTGCGTGAGGACCTGAACCTCTGTGGCACGAAACACGGCTGCGAGCTCGGCGAATGCGGCGCGTGCGCCGTGCTGCTCGACGATCAGCCGGTGCTCTCCTGCCTCGTAC
>DAIUKO010000419.1:0-5511 GCA_036848175.1 Vicinamibacterales bacterium
GGCAGGAAGTAGAACAGGATGGCGATCATCACGTACACGAGCACGAGCTGAGCGCCCTTGTACCAGTTCGACCGTCCGTCGCCGGCGACGATGGCGCCGACCAGCACACCGAGAAACAACGTTCCGAGTTCCGCGCGGCTGAAGGACAGCTCCAGCGGCTGTGGGGCGATCACGCCGCTTACGAGTACGAGGACCGGCGCGACGAACAGCGCGATCTGGATACTGCTGCCCATCGCGATGCCGATGGTGAGATCCAGCTTGTTCTTGCGCGCCATCGCGATCGCCGAGCCGCTCTCGGCCGCGCCGCCGATGATGGCGAGGAAGACGATGCCGATGAACACCTCGGACATGCCGAGCGCCTTGCCGGTGCCCTCGGCCGCACCGACGAGGATTTCGCTCATCCATGCCGCGAGCGCCGATGCGCCGAGCAGGCTGCCGACAGCCCTGCCCACGCTCCACTGCGAACCCTCGTGGCCGTGCTCGGCCTCGGTGACCGTGACGCTCTCGAAGTAGTCGGGGTGCGTCTTCAAGAGGAAGACGAGATACAACCCGTAGGAGGCAAGCAGCACGAAGGCGGTCCCCAGGTTCACGAGCTTCTCCTCGCGGATGGTGCTGTCCGGCGAGAAGAAGCGGTTGAACGCGCTCGGGACGCCGAGGCTGACCGCCGAGATCAACATCATCGAGCTGTAGAGGCGCGCCGCGCCGGCGTTGTATTCCTGCGTGTGCTGGCGCAGGCCGCCGAGAAAGAACGCCACGCCGGTCGCGAGCATCAGGTTGGCGAGAATCGCGCCGATGATCGACGCGCGCACCATGTCGAAGAAGCCGGCCCTGAGCGCCACGAGCGCGATGATCAGCTCCGGCGCGTTGCCGAACGTCGCGTTGAGCAGGCCGCCGATCGCGTCGCCGGTACGGGTCGAAAGCTGTTCGGTCGAGAGCACGATCAGCCGTGCAATCGGCACGATCGCCAGCGCCGCAGAGAAGAAGAGGACCGGCGCGGGAACGTGCGCGTACTCGAGCGCGAGCGACACCGGGATGAAGGCCAGAAGCCAGCTGATCGAGGGCTTGATGGACAAAGGCCTCTCAGGCGCTGCTTTGGGGTTGATACAGGCGGTTCACGACCGCGAAGAAAAATCCGGTCGACCATCCGCACATCAGAATGCCGGTCAGCGCCTCAACGCCGCCATCGAGGCGCCACTGCTTCGGCAGTACGAGGTCGCCGTAGCCGGTCGTCGTGTAGGTCACGGCGCTGAAGTACAGAGCCGACGGCAGGTCGGGCATCGCGCCGGTCCAGACATACGCGCCGGCCCAGACGGAGATCTCAACGAGATGCAGGAGCACGATCCACACGGCAACGAGGATGAAGAGCCCCGTGCTGCGCCAGAATCGGAGCATCGACGCCGGAAGCCGGCGCAGGCTCCGGAGCGCCCACGTCACGCCGCCGGCGTGGATGGTCACGCACAGCGCCATCAGACTGCAGGCCGCGAGCAGTCTCATGACCATTGGGCGTCATGGAGCAGGCTGCGTACCCTGTCGTCGATCGGCGGTCGATCGGGCGCGAAGTGTTGGGACTCAAGGACTTCGGACCGATTCAGACCGGGGGCGCCCGGATCGCGAGGAGGCATCCGGCTCCATTCCCTCGGAGTCCGACGCTGATTCCGGAGGCGACAAGTCATCGACGTCGCAGGTCAGGCCACGCCGGTCCGCCCGCTACGCCGTAACTTTGTCCCTCACTCGCCAGTTACTCTGATCGAGCTGTGGTGGCCATCGCGGACGATTACGACGAGCGGGCGCTGATCGAAGCGGCACAGGCCGATCCGGCCCGGTTCGTCGATCTCTACGAACGGCACTTTCACCGCGTCTACGCCTATGTGATCCGCCGGGCCGGCAACCGCGCCGAGGCAGAGGACATCACGTCGGAGGTGTTCGAGCGCGCGCTGACCCACCTGCCCAGGTTCGAGTGGCGGGGCGTGCCGCTCGTCGCGTGGCTCTTCCGCATCGCGGCGAATGCGCTGGCGGATCGTCGCCAGCAGATCGACCGCAACTCCGCCGATCCGCCGCCGGAGGTGCCGGACGCGAGCGAGTCAGCGGCGATCGAGCGGCGAGCGATCGTGTTTCAGCTCGTCGACCGGCTTCCCGATCTGCAGCGGCAGGTGATCGCGATGCGGTTCGTGGACGGCAGGAGCATCCGCGAGATCGCCGCGGCGCTGGAGCGGTCCGAGGGCGCCGTGAAGCAGCTGCAGCTGCGCGCGCTCGAGAACCTGCGGAAGAGTCTGGAGGGGCGTCATGGCTGACGCGCTCATCGAGCGGCTGGACCAGACGATCGATCTGATCCTGTCGGGGCGCGATGCGACCGCCGCGCTCGCCGACGGGGAACTCGCGCCGCTGGCCGTGCTGGCGGCCGAGCTGCGTTCGTGTCCGAGCCCGGCATTCAAGGCGCGGCTGCGCGCCAATCTGGAACGGAGGACAACCATGTCGATCGTGCTGGAGAAGGCAAAGATTCGCGAGGGGTTCACGACCGTGACGCCCTACGTCCACGTCCGCGAGAGCGGGCTGGTCGATTTCCTGACGACCGTGTTCGGAGCGGTCGAGACATCGGTCACGAAGACTCCCGGCGGCGTGCATCGCGAGGTGCGCGTCGGCGATTCGATGTTGATGATCGGCGAGAGCGGAACGGAAGGCGGCCTGGCATTCTCGCCGGCGACGTTCCACGTCTACGTGCCGGATGTCGACGCGGCCTTCGAGCGAGCGATTGGTGCCGGTGGGAAGTCGATGGAAGCGCCCGCCGATCGACCCTACGGCGAGCGCCTGGGATTCGTCGAAGATGCATTCGGCAACCGCTGGTACATCGCGACGCATCTTGGTCCGTCGCCAGTGCCTCAGGGACTTCGCACGGTGACGCCGTTCGTTCATCCACGAGGCGTGCCGTCGTACATCGACTTCCTTACGCGGGCCTTCGGTGCCGTCGAAGAGTTCCGCCACGACGTGCAGGGCGTCGTCATGCACGCGCGCATCCGGATCGGCGACGGCGCGATCGAGATGGGTGATACGCAGGGGCGGATGGAACCGGAGAAGACCGCGTTCTACCTCTACGTCGCCGATTGCGATGCGCTCTACGCGCAGGCCGTCTCTGCAGGAGCCACGCCGCTGTCGCCGCCCGCGGAGCAGTGGTACGGCGAGCGGGTCGGCGCCGTGCAGGATGCGATGGGCATCACGTGGTACATCGCAAAGCCGGCATAGTCGGTCTTTGACACGCTGGCTGCCCGGCAGGAGTAGAATCGCGGCCACGATTCATTGCTTTTTGACCGCGTTGAACGAGGAGGCGGGCAATGACACTGCGGCTGATGCGGAATCGATGCGGCTCCGGGGTTGTGGCGGCCGGCGTGATCGCGTTGGCGATCGTCTCGCTTGGTCCAGGCGCGCGCGCGCAGAGTGGAGTCTCCGATCGCTGGGTCGGCACGTGGACGACGGCTGAGGTCGGCCGTCCACAGAACCCGGTCGCTGGGGCGCCCGCGCTTCGGCCCTTCATGGCCAACAACCGGTGTCCGGCGCCGCCGGCGCCACCGGTCGCGCCGCCGCCAGGGCAGACGTTCGCGCCGTCGCCGTTCGTGCACTTCACGAATCAAACGCTTCGTCAAATCGTACACACCAGCATCGGTGGATCGAAGGCGCGCGTCGTCTTGAGCAACGCCTACGGAACGGCGCCGGTGACCATCGGCGGCGCCCACGTCGCCCTTCGCGACAAGGAGGGCGCCATCCAGGCCGCGTCAGGCCGCGCGCTGACGTTCAGCGGACAACCAACGATCACCATTCCGGCAAATGCCGTGATGTATAGCGATCCGGTGAACCTGAGCGTGCCACAACTGTCGGATCTCGCGATCGATCTCTACCTGCCGGGCACGACGAACGCGGCCTCCACGCTCACGATGCATGGCGCTGCCCTCCAGACCAGCTACATTTCAGAAACTGGAAACTACGTGGGCAAGGCGACGTTCCCGGTGGTCGGCAGGACCCAGAGCTGGTTTCTGCTCTCGCGCGTTGACGTCGTCGCGCCCGACTCGACGGGCGCTATCGTCGCGTTCGGCGATTCGATCACGGATGGTGCGCGATCGACTCCGGACACGAACGGCCGGTGGCCGGATCACCTTGCGCGGCGCCTCATGGCGCAGGGGACCAAGATGTCAGTCTTGAACGCGGGCATCGGCGGAAATCGTGTGCTGAACGAAGCGACGGTCCCGGCTGGAGTCGATGCGCGGGCGGTCGGCGCCGGCATCAACGCGCTGGCCCGATTCGAGCATCATGTGCTGTCGCTGCCCGGTGCGACGCACGTCATCGTGCTCGAGGGCATCAACGACATCGGCAACGCGCGCGAGAATCCGACGCCGACCGCTCAAGATCTCATCGCCGGCCACAAGCAGCTGATCGAACAGGCGCACGCGCGAGGACTCAAGATCTTCGGCGCGACGTTGACGCCGTTCTGGGGCGCCGCGTATTACTCCGAGGTCGGCGAAGCGAAGCGCCAGGCGCTCAACGAGTGGATCCGGACGAGCAAGGCTTACGACGGCGTCGTCGATTTCGACAAGGCGACGCGCGATCCGAGCGATCCGAAAAAACTCCTCGAGAAGTTCGATTCGTGCGACTACCTGCACCCGAGCGACGCCGGGTACAAGGCGATGGGCGATGCGATCGATCTGTCGCTCTTCAAGTCCGCGGCGTCTACGGCGTCCTCGCGGTAGCGGAAATCGGTCTTCGGGGATGTCCTGCTCGGACATCCCCGCTGCCACAGGCGCCCAACGCCTTCAGTTCTCGTCCGTTCGGTTCGCGGCCATGGTCCTGAGATTGCAGCTTCTCCGAGTCACTCCGCCTGACGGTGGAAGAGAGAGTTGAGCTGAACCGAGCGATGAACATGGACAATTACAAACGGCGGTTGCTCGAGCTGGAGCGCGAACTCGTGGAGCGCCATAGCGAGGAAATCGAAACCGCCCGCGACGCACACGACGATCAGAGGAGTGTGAGCGACCTCGCTCAGGTGGACGAGCTGAAGGAGGAATACTTCGCGCTCGCAGAAACCGATGCCGAGATCCTCGCCGAGGTGCGGGCCGCACTCAGACGAATCGAGGAGGGGACCTACGGAAGGTGCGCCGTCGACGGCCAACCGATCGACGCGAAGCGCCTCCAATCGGTGCCGTGGACGCGATTCTGTCTGAAGCACCAGCTCGCGATCGAAGAACGAGCGAGCACGCGGACGCCGTCGCTGTAGCGACAGTGGCGTCGAATCGGCGACGCGAGATCGCAACGGGCGGCGGCAGGAACCGTCGCCCGTTGGACCGGACGCCGCGCGAATCAGCGAAGAAACGCCTTCACGAAGTCCAGCACGTCTCGTTTGTCGAGCCGGAAGACGCCGCCGGTTCCGGCACAGTTGCCGTTGCGGCCGAAAGACGTCACGCCTGCGATGACGTTGCTTTTCAAGCACAGCGTCCCAGTCACTCGTGACGCAAGGCCACCATCGGATCG
>DAIUKO010000420.1:0-5507 GCA_036848175.1 Vicinamibacterales bacterium
AGAAGGCGATTGGTAGTGCTGGTTCGGCGTCGGTGTCATTTCCGTGTCCCCACGCAGCTCTAATCGCCGCATTGGTCAATGTCGCCGGATTCCACGGAATCTCAAATACGGTGAGCATGAAATGGCTGAGATCCGAATTCTTGTCGACGTGCCGGACACGCTCCGGAAATTCCTTTGGATTCAGTTGGCGGCTCCGACGACCAACAAGCGCGAAGCGATTTCCGTCGGTTTCTCCGACGCCGCCTTCGTAGTCCCAGGCATTCAGTCCCAGATGATGTTGGGCAACCAGATTCATGTAGCTGAAGTGGACCTGCGCGCTCAACGCGGTGAGGCGCCGATTGCGAATCCGCATTTTACGTTTCATGCGCCAGCATGGATGCATCTGCGAGCCAATGGCGAAACCGTCTTGCTGGAGCAGCTCGTTTGCATGGACCTGGCGGTTTCTCAGCAGCATCGCGTGCCGTGGTTGCGATTCTTCTCGAAAGTGACGCGAGACCTGGCTGCATACGCCGGAACTCGCGCAGGGGCAATAGAGGAGATTGTCGCTACTCCACAATCCCCCGACGACTCAATCGCGGTTCGACTCGATTTTGTCGACGATCCGGATCGAGCGGCGGAACAATCGGGAGACCTCGTAAATCGGATTATTCAATGGCATGAATGGCTCTTGCATTTGGCTATCGATTCTTGTCCGCCACGCGACACGTCCACATTTGTCTGGCTACAACAGAATTGATCGGTTCGGCGGACGCGCTTCGGTGACACGGTTGGTTGCGGGTCCCTCGCGGCCGATTTTTCCGGCAGCCCGGTTACCAGCCGCCCCCGATTGGGAGCGTGCGCGTCACGCGTAGTGCGGTTGACACGGCGTTTGCGTTCGGCCACAGTGCGTGGCCTGATGTCGAATTCGATGGAGCCGCGGTAGAACGCATGCCGCGAAGGCCAGGATGCCCTCGACGTCGAACTTTTCGAGTTCGACCGAGTGTTTGTCGATCTGCGCGAGCGTGAGCTCGTGGGTTGCGCGCGACATGGAATCGCAACGGTCGAGCGGTCAGGTCAGCACGTCGATGTCCGATCTGTGGAGAGGCAGCCAGGGTGCAGAGGACAGCGTGGATGTCGGCGAGTACCCGATTAGCAGCATCGATGTTGTCGTTCGCGATGTGCTCCCAAATCTCGTCGAGATCTGCGAACGCATCGGGATGGAAAGCGTAGCCGCTCATCCTCCCAATCTTCGGCGCTCGCTCTTTTCGCGCAGCTTCCTGAATGCCTCCTCGCCATCGATCGGTTTCACCCGACCGCTCTTGAGATCGTCGTAGCGGCTGTCGAGCGTCTTGCGGACTGAGGCCACCTCTTCAAGATACCCGGCAAGGGCATCGTCGACGATGTCCTCAGGGGCACGTCCGCTGGTCGCGGCGAGATCCTTCAGTTTCTTGGCCGTTTCGGGCGTGACGTGCACTTCCATGGCGTTTACTGTACGGCTTCGGCGATCGCCCGGCAACTGCTCACGCCACCTGCCGAAGCCCGTCGATTTTGGCGGAGCCAGGGAATGATCTGGTTCCAACTGGCTGGCATTGGGGACGCCATCTCACAGGCGCCAGCGAGGACTTACCCGACGCCTGCTTCCCCTTCGAATCGATACGATCGTTCGAGTGGCGTGACGCGAAGAAGTCCCGCGAACACTGATTGGCTGTTCGAGATCGAGCACGATGGCTTCGCCCGCTTGAGGACCACCGGGTGGTCTTCGCTGAAAATGCAACGGCCGGGATGATCATCCGCGAGCAGGACGCGGCGGTGAGTCGGCATGACGATTCGGTTGATCGCCGGCGCCGCGCGAGGCGTGGACGGCCAGCAGGTGATCGATCAGCCGTTGCGTGTCGACGCCCTTGACGAAGAAGGCCGCCGCCCCCGCCCCCTCAATCGCATGGGCGACCGCGCTGCGAGGCTGCATCGACAGCGCGAGAATCTCGATACCCGGGAGCTCGGCGTGGATGCGCGCCGTCGCCTCGATGCCGTCCATGTGCGGCATCGCGATGTCCATCAGGATGACGTCGGGCCGCAGCGTGTGCGCATGCTCGATCGCCTCGACGCCGTTGGACGCGTCGCCGACGACGGAGAGCTGCGGCCGCTCGTGGAGCATGTCGCGGAGTGCCCTGCGCACCACCGCGTGATCGTCGACGATGAGAATCCTGAGCGCGTCCGGGGACGCGCGGCCGCCGTCTCCGGTCGTTGCCGGCGGGATCCGCGCGAGGCTCGACACGTCAGCGTCGGCGCCGGCGCTCTGTGCGCCGCCGCGGGGCGCGACCAGGCGGATCCGCGTGCCCCTGCCGGGCGCGCTGTCGACGTCGACGCGGCCGCCGAGCAGCGTCAGCCGCTCGCGGATGCTGAACAACCCCCAGCCCACCTGGCCGGCCTTCGATCGCTCGTCGAGTCCAGCCGGCTCGAACCCAATCCCCTGATCGGTGACGGTGATGCACAGCTGATCGTCGGCGTCGAGCGCCAGTTCGAGCGTGGCTCGATCCGCGTGCGCGTGTTTGACCGCATTGAAGAGGAGCTCTCTGACCGACTCGAACAGCAGCGTGCGGAAGTCCTTCCGCGCGGAATCGGCGCGCGGATCGGCGACGACATGGACGTCGAGTTTGTACTTGTCACGTGTCCAGTTCGCCAGCCACGTCAGCGCCGCGGGCAGCCCGGAACGCTGAAGCAAGGGAGGAAACAGCTCGAAGTTCAGCGACCGGGCGGCGGTGATCGCTTCGTCGAGGTGCTCCTTCGCCGCCGTCAGCGGGTCGCTCGGCGCGACGCCGGCCAGACGGTCGCGCTTCAGCTGCTGCTCGAGGTCGAACGAGACAACGACCAGCAGCTGCTGGAGCCCGTCGTGCAGCGTTCTGGCGATCTGCTCGCGCGCACGCTGCTCGGCGAGCGTGAGGTCCGACGCCATGCGGCTCAGCTGCGTCGTCCGGTATTCGAGTTCGGCGGTGCGCTCCTGCAGCGCCGACGCGGCGCGCTGGCGGTCGGTGATGTCGGTGACGAACGCGAACGCGCGTCCGCCGGCGGGCGTGGCGACGTGGTTCAAGCTGACTTCGATCGGAAACGTGGATCCGTCCCTGCGCTCGCCGAGCAGATGCAGGCCGCCGCCCATCCGCCGGGCTTGCGGCGCCGCGAAATAGTTGGCCCGATGCCGCGCATGCGCGTCCCGAAACGGCAACGGCAGCAGGCGCTCGATCGGCTGCCCGATCAGGTCGCCGGGCGCCCAGCCGAACATCGCTTCGAACGACGCGTTCGCCGTGACGATCACGCCCGCGGCGTCCACCGACACGATCCCCTGCGTGGCGGTCTCGAGCAGCGTCCGCAGCGTGTGATCGTGTTCCTCGTCGCGGCGCGCCTGCTGCGCTTCTTCCGTCTGGTGGTGCTCGTTGAAGTCGAGGTCGAGCCCGGTGAGCCGCGTGACGGCGCCGTCGGCGTCACGGTCGGCCCGTCCCCGGCTCTGGATCCACGCGACGGTTCCGTCGGGCCGCACGATCCGGAACGTGCTCTCCCACGAATCCTTCGTTTTTGACGTCACCATCTCGTCGAGCAGGGCGAGCACCCGCGGACGGTCGTCTTCGTGCACGCGGGGTATCCACGCGTCGGTCGTCGCGGGCTCGTCGGGCGTGAACCCGTAGAGCGTACGGAATCGTTCGTCCCAGTCGACCTGATTGGTCGCGGCAATCCACGTCCAGGAGCCGCCGGCCGACGCTTCGAGCGCGATGCGGAGCCGCTGTTTCTGCTCGCGCAGCGCCGCTTCCGCGCGGGTGCGCTCCACCGCGTCCCAGGTCCTTTCGCCGACGTCGCGAACCAGTTCGATCTCCGACGCCGTCCAGATGCGCGGCGCGATGTGATTGGCGCCAAAGGCCGCGACCATCCGGCCGCCTTTGAACAGCGCCGTCCCGATGAACGCGGCGATTTGCCGCGACAGCATCCTCGTCCGGTCGTCGTCGCCCAGGCGAGGATCCGTCTCGACATCGTTGACGACGACGGTCTCGCCGCGCCGGAACGCCTCATGCAGTTCCCCGCTCAGCGTGACACCTAGCCGCGGTCCCGCGAGCGGCGGGGCCCCGCTCGTGTACTCTCGGCGAATCATGTACTTGCTGCCGTCGAGTTCCGCGTAGCCGGCGCGGGCCGTGCCGAGGTGCTGTCCGAGGAGCCGGGCAGCCGTCTCCTGCACGTCGGCGGGATCGCTCAGCGGCCGAAGCGCGTCATTGAGCCGGAGGAGAAACTCCAGCCGTTCTTCGTTCGCGCGCAACTCGGCTTCGGCCTTGCGGTACTCGAGCGTCGTCCAGATCCGATCGGCGACGTCCTGGACGAGCGCGATCTCGTCTGCCGTCCACACGCGCGGCTCGCGGCTGTGAATCCCGAACGACCCGACGAACCGGCCCTCCTTGACGAGCAGCGGACAGATGTAGGCGCCGATGCCCGCCGCCTGCAGCGCCTCGCGCTCGGCTGCCGTATGCGGCTCGGTCGACGTGTCGTTGACGAACAACGTGCCGCCCCTCAGGATTTCTTCGGTGCGGCTGCCGCCCAGTTCGGTCCAGCGGAAGCGGCCGGCCTGCGAGGGCAGGCCGTTCACGTAATCGTTGACGATGGTGCAGTAGTCCCCCGCGATCTCGCCGTAGGCCACGCGGTTGACGCGGAGGTGCCTGCCCATCAGACGGCAGGTCTCCGCGAGAATGCGCGCCGGATCGGCGAGCGGGCGGATCGTGTCGTTCAGCTTGCGCAGGAACGCCTGTCGATCGTCGCTGCGACTCAGCGCCTCCTCCGCGCGCGCGCGCTCGCCGACGCCCCATATGCGCTCGGCCGTCACCTCGACGAGCGCGATCTGATCTCGTGTCCACGTGCGCGGCGTCGCGCTGTAGACGGCGAAGGTCGCGAGCCATCGACCTTCTTTGATCAGCGGTACGGCGCCAAACGCCGCGATCTCGCTCGCGAGGAACTGCGCACGCTCGGCGTGCGTGAGCCGTGAGTCCGTGTGGACGTCGCTGACCACGACCGTCTCGCCGCGCCGGCACGCCTCGACGACGGCACGGCCGAAGCTGGCGACGGGACCTCGATCGGCGAATGGCGGGACGGCGCGGGCATAGGACTGCCTGACGACGAACTCGTTGCCGTCGATGTGCGCGTAATTGACGCGGCTCGCCTGGAGATGCTCACCGATCAGCCGGACGGCGACTTCCTGGATCTCGACAGGATCCCTCAGGGGCCGCAGCCGCTCGTTCAGCGTGACTAGAAACTGCCACTCGTCGGACATGGGAAGTCGCATTCTAGTTCACGAGATCCGCGGCTGCATCGGGCCGTTCAATTCGCCTGCTTTCGGCGTCGGACTGAAGTCGCAGAATTACGTCTTGTAGGAGCGTCGGGTGCGGGCGGTGCGAAACATCCAAAGAGTCGGAAGGAAAGGCGTATCGCCTGGAAAAGTCACAAGAAAATGCCGAAACTGGTCGCGATCGAACGATCGCGGTGAACGGAGAGCGACGGAG
>DAIUKO010000421.1:0-5471 GCA_036848175.1 Vicinamibacterales bacterium
CACGTTCGTGGGCAACGCATCTGGTGGCCAGGCGCCGTACACATTCACGTGGATTTTCAGGAACCCAGCCAACAACGCGACCGTGCAGGCAACCGGTCAGCAGGTGCGGCCGCAACTTGGATGTGACATCGCCGTCGGCGTTCAGACGTTCAACGTGTCCCTAACATTGACGATCCAGCCAGCGAGCGGGTCGTCGATTACGGTGACTGGCACTCAGCAGATCGTACGAGCGGCTGGTAACTGCGGAGTGTAGACGCGCCTCATGCTCCGACGTCCGCGATCGTTTGCCGCGCCGGCGCGATGTGTCTTCGCGGCGTGTGCTGCGATCCTCCTCTTCACCGAATCTGCGGCAGCTCAGTCCTCTCTCCAGGTACCAATCCAGTTCGACTTTCTGAACCCGAGCGCGCGCAGTCTTGCGCTGGGCAGCGCATTCGTCGGACTGGCCGACGATGCGACCGCGGCGCTGGTGAATCCGGCGGGATTGATCGCGCTGACGCGCAAGGAGATTTCGGCCGAAGTCCGCTATCGCCGTCTCGATCAGCCGTTCCTCGTAGGCGGGCGGTTGTCAGGTCCGATCACCGGAATGTTCCAGGATACGGTGGCGGGTCCGCAGTTCGAGACGATCACCGATTCCGAAACGAGCCTGAGCTTCGCGTCGTTCGTGTATCCGCGCGGCCGGTTCCGCGTGGCCGGATTCTGGAACGATCTCATCCGCGTCGATCAGAAGTTCGACTCGCGCGGGGTCTTTCAAAATCAAGGCTTCGACACGCGGGATACGGCCTTCTCGGCCGAGCGAACGCTGACCATCGGCAACTACGGTGTGTCGGCCGCGATCGACTTGAAGCACCTGTGGGTCGGCGCGGGTCTGCTCGTGCAGCACTTCTCGCTCGGCTTCGCGTTCGATCGCTTCGCGCACGTGAGCTTCTATGACGCGCCGGATCCGCGGCAGCAGGTCTTTCGCTTCAGTCAGGACGGCGATGACACGTCGGTCGGTGCGGTCGTCGGCGTGCTCGTGCCGATCTCGATGGCGAAGGTCGGCATCTCGTACAAGCGCGCGCCGCGATTCGAGTTCTCGTCGTTCTCCGGAGGGCTTCTGGGGACTCAGCAGCGCACGTTCTCCGAGTTCAAGGTGCCCGATACGTTTGCGCTGGGATTCTCCGACCAGATCACGCCCGCGTTTCTGATCACCACGGAGTACACGCGCGTCTTTCATTCCCAGCTGTTCAACGACTACGTCAGGCTGCTGGCGAGTCAGGGCGAGAGCCGCGACCGGATCGGTCGCTTCACAATCGACGACGCGAACGAATTCCATGTCGGCGCCGAGTATCTGTTCGCGGTCAAGATGAGGCCGGGCATCCGCGCCGGGGTCTGGTTCGATCCGGATCACTCCGTGCACTACGCACCGACGCCCGCCAACGACTTGCTGGACGAGCGCATCGCCGCCAACCTGTCCTCAGGCAGAGATCTCTGGCACTACACGTTGGGCGGGATGGTGTCGCTGCATCCTCGAGTCGACGTCAGCGGAGCGCTCGATCATTCGGCGCGATCGCTGGTGATTTCGACGTCGGTGATTGTTCGCTTCTGATCAGCGACCGCCGCAAACCGCTTGTACCCGGGACAACCAGGGCTTGATATCAGGCGGCGCCGGTTCCGCACGAGCGCCCGTGAGCGCCCGATTCACATCATCTGTGCACACAGCATCCATCGCCTTCGCAGCACCGCCAGGTGATTGAAGCGCCTGGGTGTAGGCGAACTGGGACAATGCCGCCGCCAGGTACGACCACGGCGCGTATGGAACGAACCGCGTCCCCGACATGCGCACTTCCTTGGGTGGTTCCTTCACGCCCGACTGCATCCGGGTCGCGTCGCGCATGGACTGCGCCGATGCCCCCCAGTTCTTCAGGTCGTACGCGCGAACGCCGTCGGAGAATGCCTTCGTCAGATCCTGAACGCTGACGTTGGATGCCGGCGGCGTCGGCGTCGGGTCGGACTTGCTGCTGCGCAGCGCGGCGTTTTCGTTCCTCAGCCGCGCGACCTCCGCCAGCGCGTCGGTCGCACGTTTGCGCTCGTCGTCGAGTTGCCGCTGCAGCGTCGCCGCGCGGTCGTCCGGCTGCGGCGACTGAGACTGCGTCGGGTACTGAGACTTCTGAACCGCGTTCAGCTGCGCCTGGAGCTTGTCGCGCTCGTTGATCGCCTGGGTCTTTTCCTGGCGCAGTGCGTCGATCTGCTTCAGGAGCCCACCGCGATCGGACGCGCCCAATTCCTGATCCTTGCGAAGCTTGGCGAGCTCGTCCTGGCTTCCCTTCGCCTGCGCCCGTGCGCCGTCGATCTCCTTCGTCAGCTGATCGAGTCGGGCCTGGTCGGCTGGCGACGCGGTCGCGGCGCTGCGCTTCAACGCCGCCTGCTCCGCTTCCAGCGCATTCACCTTCGCCAGCTGGCGCTGATTTTCCTCGGTGGCGCGCTGATAGTCCGACGTGGCCTGCGCAATCTGACGATCCTTCTGCACCGATCGGTACAGGACGAATGCCACGATCCCGACGCCGACGAGCACGAGGGCGAGCGCAATCGACTGGCGGCGGTTCGCTCGCGCCAGCGCCTGGGCCTGACGCAGCTCGCGATCGCGCTGCTCCTGTTCTTCGCGCAGCCGCTCCGACTGCTCGCGCGCGCTTTCGTCGACGAACGACAGGACTTCGGAAAACGCCGGATCATCCGTGCGCCGGTACTGATTCGCCCACGCTTCGTTCCAGCCTTCGTCGCGCCGCCGCCGCTGAACGCCGGCCAGCTCCGGGTCCTGCCACAAGCTGACCTCGCGATTGCGGTAGCGAATCACATCCCGCGACAGGTCCGAATACCACTCGGCGCTTCGCGCCTCTTCACGCACCCACGCCGCGAGCCGCTTCCACTTGCGGATCAGGCTCTCGTGCGTGATGTCGACCATCGTCTCCGGCGTCAGCGTGCGCGACGACAGCATCAGGAACGAGTTCTCGCGGTCCGCGAACGTGTTGACGATCTCGTCGACGTGCCGGCGCGCCTCGGGATCGGACGCGCCGGAGACGTCGTAGAGCTCGCGCATGCGCCGCGGGCGCCGCAGCGCCACGCCGCCCTGCGCGACCGTCAGGCTGCGAAAGAGCGTCTCGGTAATCTTCTGTGCGGCGGCGCTCAGCCGCGACAGGATCTCCTCGCCGTGGCCATCGAGCGCGCGCTCGATGCCGCCGGCCGCGTCGTAGTGCTCGCGCTCGACTTTTCCGGTTCCGCCGGCGCGCTGCCATTGGCGATACGTGCGAAGCAGCACGTGCTGAAGCACCGGCAGCTGATCGGGATCGTCGCCGACGTCGTTCAGCACCTGCTGGACCAGCGCCGGCGAGGGGACCGTCCCGAACAATTTCAGTGGACGCTCGATCGCTTCGCGCCGCTCGTCGCGCGTCAGGCGCGGGACGAGATACTGGCTGCGATTGAAGGCTTCGGCGAGGCCGGTGAACTCCGAGCATCGGCCGAGAAACTCCGATCGCATGGTCACGACGACGTAGATGGGGGCGTCCCGTTGTGCCGCCGCCTCGAGCAGCAGGCTCACGAACAGCGACGCGTTCGCCTGTTGATCGCGTGTGACGTCGTACCGGAACAGCTCCTCGAACTGATCGGCGATGACGAGGAGGCTCTCGCCGCGGGCCAGACCGGAGCGGCCCACCACCTGCGACAACCCGGCGCTGGTCGCGCCAAGCGACCGCACGATCGCATCGAGTGGTTCGGCGTCGAGCACGCCGGCAAGCGACTCGGCCAGCGCCTGAATCGGCGCACGTCCCGGCCGCATCGTCGCGAATCGCCACCGCGTGGTCGCATCGACGAGGTATCCGCGATCCAACGCCGGCCGAAGACCGGCCTTGACGAGCGACGATTTTCCCGAACCCGACGTCCCTGTCACCGCGACGAAACGGGTGTCATCGAGCCGATCGAGCAGCTCGGCGACGTGCGCTTCGCGGCCGTAGAAGAGCAGCGACTCCTCGGCTTCGAACGCCCTCAGCCCGGGAAACGGCGCATCGAGCGCCGCCGTGCCGTGAAACGAGGCGCTCATCGTCGACATTTCATTCAGTGGCGTAGCGGATCGAGAAACGGCTCGAGGTTGGCAATCGAGAACGGCGACGAGTACGGAATCACCTTGACGTCAGGACCAACCTCCCAGGCGGGCGGCTTGGGAAGCAGAAACGCGCGCGACTTGATCGGCTGACGCTCGAAGCGCCGTTCCGCGAGGATGACTTCCGGCGCGAGCTGATTCCACCAGCCTTCCGGGGCGAGGTTCCGGTAGAGCAGCACGCCGTCGCACGACTTCAGCAGGTTCTCGTGCCACAGCTTCAGTTCGGTCGGACTGGGGAGATCGGCGCGCGAGACGAAGACTTCCATCTTCTCCTGCCGGCCGACCTGGTCTTTCAGTTCGAGCGCCACCCTGGTGTCTTCCGCGGTGGTCGCGTCGTGGACGATGTAGATGGTAGGCATGTCCGCCGAGACCGTCACCGGCGGCGCCGCCGCTTCGGGACGCAGCTTCGTCGCGACGGCGTCGATGAATTTCCGAACGCCCGCGTCCGCGATCAACGACCATCCGTGCGGCCATTCACGCTTCGCGTCGTCGGGCCTGACGCCGCGTTTGATCGCGTCGATGAGCGCGCGCTGGCGCGTGTCGGGCGGCGTTTCCGTGCCGCTCGTGATCCAGAAGATCATCTGATGGTCGAGATCGGCCGCGAGCAGCGCCACGCGCTCCGAGAAATCGTCGTAGATCGATCCGAGCAGGTGCACGGAGAGCACCGCGCGATCCATGTCCTCGATCAGCAGTTTGTCGGCGAACGACGAGTCGCGCGGGCCGGTCGGTTGAACGTCGAATCCTTTGCTGCGCAGCTCGTCGCTCAACTGCTCCCATGCGGTGAGACATTCTTCGACCGGCCAGGCCACGTGCACGCGCTGGTTGCCGCGGCGGAGTCTCCGGAGCAGCGGCTCGACGCCATCGGCCAGCTTCCGGATCGCCCGCTTGAATTCCTTCGACCCCGGTGTGAATTCCCGCGGCCCGTCCTCGTCCTCTTTGAAGAAGTCGACGTCCTGAATCGCCTGCAGGAACAGATGATGGCTGTTGTCGGGCCACGGCGTCTTGACCGCCTTGAAGAAGCGGCCGCTCGACTCGAACTGGACGGCGCTGAACTGACGGCGGAACTCGTTGCGCTCGCGGGCGCACCACTGTGAGTTCTGGTAGCGGGGGCTGACGACGGCGACGAAGGCGGCCGATTTGGCGATGCCCTGCTGAATCGCCGCCTGCCAGTTCTCACCGGCGCGGAGGCGGTTGGTGTCGTGCCAGACGGAGATCGCGAGGCCGAGCCGGCGCGACACCTCGTCGCGCAGCTCGTCTTCGAAGGCCTGCACCCAGCGCTTGTCGTCTTCGTGAGCGTAGCTCAGGAAGAGATCGTTCTCGAATCCGGGCACGAACGCCGTCA
>DAIUKO010000422.1:0-5469 GCA_036848175.1 Vicinamibacterales bacterium
CATGCGGGGGATTATATGCATCGGCGGCCTTGCGAAGCGCAGGCCTTCAGGTCTGCCAACGCGCCGCCATGCCGACCAGTCCGGGGGGCCGAGTCCCAAGTCCCGACTCCCCGCGGTCAAATTCCGAATCCCGATCGTGAGGCAGCCTACTCCGCCAACGCGATGATCGGATCGATTCTCGTCGCGCGGCGCGCCGGGAGCGCACACGCGAGAATCGCGACGGCGGCGAGGACGATCGTGACGGTCGCGAGCACGATCGGATCGGTGGCGCTGACGCCGAACAACTGACTCTGGAGGCTGCGGCGGAGCGCCGCGGCGCCGAGGGCGCCGACGACGAAGCCGCCGACGATCAACATCAGTCCTTCGCGCAGCACCAGCTCGAAGATCCCGCGCGCGCTGCTGCCGAGCGCGATGCGGATGCCGATTTCCTTGCGGCGCTGTGTGACCAGGTACGCGAGCACGCCGTAGATGCCGATTGCCGAGAGCAGCAGCGCGACGAGCCCGAAACTGAGCGACAGCAGCACCGGCGATCGCCGGCTGACCAGCGACTTCTCCATCCGCTGGTCCAGCGTCTGCAGATCGAACACCGGCAGCTCGCGATCGAGCTGCGACAGCGCGCCGCGGACGCTGCCCGAAAGCGCCGCCGGGTCGCTTGCCGTTCTCACCGCGAAGGTCATACCCGAGGAGATGTCCTGATCCATCGGAAAAAAGTACGCGCCGACCGTCGTCTTGCCCTCGGTGAGATCGTGCAGCTTGAGATCCTTCACGACGCCGACGACGGTGAGGAACACGGTCTTCTCGGTGATCGCCAGCAGGTTGTTGATGTCAGTCGGCTTGAACATGCGCCGGCCGATCGGATCCCGATTGGGCCAGAAGCGCTTCGCCAGCGTCTCGTCGACCATGATCACCTTCGGCGCGTCGTGGCCGTCGCGCTCGTCGATGAACCTGCCGGCCACGAGCCTGGCTTGCATCGCCTCGAAGTAGCCTGGCGTGACGTCGACGGAACTCGGCGAAATCACCGACTCGCCAGGCTTCATCTGATAGCCCTCGGCGAGGATTACGCTGTCGCTGTTGTTGCCGCCGAACGGAATCGTGTCGGTCGCGCCGGCGACGCTGACGCCGGGCAGCGCGCGAATGCGGCGCAGCGCCTCGTTGGTGAAGCCGACGAGCGCTTTGTCGTCGGCATAACGGGAGCGCGGCAGATTGATGGATGCGGTGAGGACGCCGTCCGGATTGAAGCCGGGATCCACCGCGAGCACCTGACGGAAACTCGCGAAGAGCAGACCCGCGCCAATCAGCAGCACGAACGCAAACGCGACCTGCGCGACCACGAGCGTCCGCCGCAGCGTGCGCGCGCCGCGGCCGGCCGTCCCGCTTCGGCCTTCCTCGCGCAGCACGGTGGTGAGATTCGCGGGCAGCACGTTCGCGACCGGGATGAGTCCCAGGATGAGGCCGATCAGCGCAGAGATGCCGAGCGTGTAGGCGATGACGACGCCGTCGAGTCGAATCTCCTGACCGCGCGGCAGGTCCTGAATGTTGATCGTGCCGAGGAGACGCAGCGTCCCGTAGCCGACGAGGAGACCGACCGCGGCCGACAGCATCGTCAACAGCACGCTCTCGACGACGAGCTGACGGCCGACGCGCAGACGGCCTGCGCCGAGCGCGAGACGCGTCGCCAGCTCCTTGATGCGCGCGCGCGAACGGACGAGGACGAGGTTCGCCACGTTCACGCAGCCGATCAACAGGACGAACAGCGCGCCGCCCCACATCAGGTACAGAGTCTTCTTGATGTCGCGGACGACGTCTTCCTGCAGCGGCACGACGGTCGTGTGGAAGCCGGCGTTGATCAACAGCTCTTTGTATTGCGGGAAGCGATCGAGGTTCGCCTTGTTCAACGCGTCGACCTGCTGCTGCGCCTGCTGCACCGTCGCGCCCGGTTTGAGGCGCGCGATGTTCTGCCAGTTGTTGCTGTGGCGCTGAGAATCCGCCTTCTGTTCGTTGGTGAATGCGAGCGGGCGCCAGAGCATCACGTCGGGATTGAGGAAGTAGAAGCCTTTCGGCATCACGCCGACGACGGTGTAGGGCTGGCCGTCGACGCGGACGTCCTTGCCGATTGCGTGCGGGTCGCCGCCGAACTGCGACTGCCAGAGCGCGTAGCTGAGGATGACGACTTTTTCCTTGCCGACTTCGCCGTCCTGCTCGACGAAGAGGCGCCCGACGGCGGGTGGGATGCGGAGCAACCGGAAGAACGAAGGCGTGACGTTCGTGATGCGGACACGAGTGGGGATTCCGCTTTGATCGATGCTCACGTTCCGGCCGTTGTACATCGCCTGCTCTTCGTACACGGTCGTATCGCGCAGGCGGTCGTAGTAATCGGGCACGCCCGATGAGCCGCCAATCGCCGCGCCGGCGCCCGGATACGCGTTGCCCATCAGGACGATGCGATCCGATTCGGGGACGTTCAACGGCCGGAGCAGCACGTTGTGCACCACCGAGAACAGCGCCGTATTGGCCCCGATGCAGAGCGCTAACGTCAGCGCAGCGGTAAGCGTGAAGGCTTTGTCCTTCCACAGCAGACGGAGTCCGACACGCAGGTCGTTCAGCATATGGACCGTAGACGTGACCCGCGATCGCCCAGTTCCACCCAAGCCGGCCTGAAGGCGCCTGCGCGACAGCTGTCACGCGCCGATTTTCGGTCAGCGCAGCCCTTCAGGGCTGCCTACTCGGTTCGCAACGCGATCGAGGGATCGACGCGGGACGCGCGCCAGGCGGGGATGAGATTGGCCAGCGCCGAGACGGTCAGCAGGACGATCGCGGCGACGATCCACGACGTGGGATCGGATGGTGTCACGCCGTAGAGCGCGCCGGCGATCGCGCGGACGCCGAGCGCGGCGAGGAGACACCCGATGATCAGGCCGGCCACGGCGACGAGGAGTCCCTGCTCCATGACGAGGCGGAGAACCGAGAGCGGGCGCGCGCCGAGCGCCATGCGGATGCCGATTTCGCGCGTGCGCCGCGCGACCGAGTAGGCAATGACGCCGTAGAGGCCAATCGCGGCCAGCACCATCGCGACCAGACCGATGCCGCTCACCAGCCACGCGCTCGCGCGCGCGGGGAACAGCGTCGCCTCCGCTTCCGCTTCCATCGTCTGATTCTCGATGAAGACGAGATTCGGCTCGAGCGCGAGCAGCTCGCGCCGCATGTCATGGAGCAGCGCCGAGGCGTTGCCGCGCGTGCGCGCGACGATGGCGCTGTAGGAATTCGGACGCTGAATGCGCGCGACGTGCAGCAGCGGCGTCGGCTGCTCGGTGACGGTGAGAACCTTGTGATCGGCGGCAACGCCGACGATCTCGAAGACCGTCCCTTCGGAGGTGCGCGATCGAAACGTCTTCCCGACGGCACGCTCGCCCGGCCAATAGCGGCGCGCGAACGTCTCGTTCACGATGGCGACGCGCGGTGTGTCGGGCCGATCGTCGTTCGTGAAACGGCGGCCGTCGACGATCGCGACGCCGATCGTCTTGAAGTAGTCCGGCGAAACCGTCGTCACTTCGACGGTATCGCCACGACCGCCAACCTGATGGCGCTCCGGCACCCAGATTTCCCAGCGGTTGTAGTTCAACGAGAACGGCACGCGCGTGGCGAGCGCCACCGACTCGACGCCGGGAATCGCGCGGACGCGCGCCTGCGCCTCTTCGTAGAACTGGCGGCTTCGATCGTCCCCGTATCGCAGCATGCCGGTGTCCATCGAGATGACCGCAATTCGCTCGACGGGAAAGCCGAGATTGGTGCGCTGCGCCGCCATCAGGCTGCGCGTGAGCAGCGCGGCGACGACGAGCAGCATCGCGGTAACGGCCATCTGGCCGGCGACCAGACCGTCGCGCAGCGTCCACCGCCGGCGGCCGACATGCGAGCCGATTTGCTCGCCGCGGAGATCCGCGACGAGACTCGGCTTCAATGCCTGCAGCGCGGGCACGATGCCGGCGATGAGGCCGGCCACGAGCGTCGCCGCAATCGTGAACAGCAGCACACGGCCGTCGAGGCGGACGTCGAAGGTGAACGGAACCGTCAGGGGCAGCTGGATCGCCGCCAGCGCCGACGTCGCCCACCACGCGAGCAACGATCCGACGACCGCGCCGATACCGGCCATCACGATCGACTCGGTGACGAGCTGGCGGACGAGCCGCCGCCGGCTGGCGCCGAGCGCGAGGCGGACGCCGATTTCCTTCTGACGCCCCGACGCGCGCGCCAGGAGCATGCTCGCGACGTTCGCGCACGCGATGAGCAGCACCAGCCCGACGACGAGCATCAGACCGCCGGCGATCGGCACGACGGTCGGATCGGCTGCCGGATGGAAGTGCACGTCAGACGTTCTCTTCAACAGCACATGTCGCCCGTTGTTCGTGGCCGGGTAGGTCTCGGCGAGACGAGCAACCAGCAGCTCGAGGTTCGCGCGTGCTTCGTCGATCGTCCGCCCCGGCTTCAGCCGGCCGCGAATGAACATCCAGCGGTCGCCGCGCCGCTCGAGCCGGGTCGTGCCGTTCGGCGACGGCGTCACGTCGTGCAGGCCGATCGGTTCGACTTCGAGCGACGAGGACACCGGAACCCACATCTCCGGCGCGAGAATCGGCACCATGCCGGTGAAGCTCGCCGGCGCGACGCCGACGATCGCGTACGAGTTGCCGCGAATGCGCAGCGTGCGTCCGGAGAGGTCGGGCGCCGAACCGAGCTCACGCTTCCAGTAGCGATCGGAGACCATCGCCACGCGTGGCGCGCCGGGCTTATCGTCCTCGGGGAGAATCGTCCGGCCAATCGCGGCGTTGACGCCGAGGACGCGGAAGTAGTTCCCCGTCACGATCTCGCCCATCGTGAGGCGCGAGCCGGTCTCGAGATTCATCGCGCCGAACATCGGCGTGTAGCCGATGAGGTCCTCGAAGACGGTGTTGCCAACTTTCAGATCGAGATAGTCGGGATACGACGAGGTGCTGAACTGTTGTGTTCCGGTCGAGTCGTTGGTGAAGACGTCGACGAGGTGTTCCGGCGCTCGCACCGGAAGCGGCTTGAAGAGCAGCGCGTCGGCAATCGCGAACAGCGCGGTGTTGAAGCCGATGCCGATCGCAAGAGACGCGACCGCCACCAGCGTGAAGGCCGGACTTCTACCCAACCACCGCAGTGCAAACCGGGTATCTGCCAGGAAGGATTCGAGCAAGTCCTACGATTATAAGTCGCGCAGGAGTGGCGCGATCCGCGCCAGCTGCACGCTCGTTCTGCTGAGCGGACGACGCCGTTGTGCTCGTAAGATCGCTCGTTGCGCAGAACGTCGCGATGAGCTCGACGTTCACGCTCATCAAGTCCTCAACTATCCGTTTCTCGACCTCATCGCGTCGCGGAAAGACGGTGCACTTCTGTCGCCCGTCGGGATTTGGGGTTCGGGATTTGGGATTTGGGGTTCGGGATTTGGGATTTGATGAC
>DAIUKO010000423.1:0-5445 GCA_036848175.1 Vicinamibacterales bacterium
CGCTCATGGTGAGCTCGTCGAACGCTCATGGTGAGCTTGTCGAACGCTCATGGTGAGCTCGTCGAACCATGAGCGCAGCGCCCGTCCTTCGACAGGCGCAGGACGAGCGGTGACAGGAAACGCCAATTCAACTCCTGACCGGGATTAATCGTCGAGATCGATCCGCGACTTGCCGTCGAACGGCGCGAACGGCGACGAACCGATGCCGACGACCTCGAGCGACAATCGCTCGCCGTCGACCTGAACGATGACGAAATGGTGCGGGTTGTCGGCGGCGATCGGCGACGGCTTCGTGAGGTGCGCCACGCGGACGCGCGCGGTCGCGCCGTCGGCCAGGTACTCCGTCAGGTCGGGCTCGCTGGTGTAGGCGTACGGCGGCGCGCCGCCGCCGCCGGTGATGATGGTGTCGATCCGCCGCGTGACGCCGCGGTCGTCGTAGCGCTCCACCCAGTGGTCGTAGAGATGATCGTGGCCGGCGACAATCAGCCGCACCTGATGTTTGCGGAACAACGGCATGTACAAACTGCGGATGGCGGCGCTCGGCGGCTCGACGTGATCGCCGCCGTGCGGGCCCGAGGAGAACGGCGGGTGATGAAAGAACGCGACGACGTGGCGATACCGCGACCGATTCAGATGCTCGAGCTGATCGGTCACCCACGCGAGCTGCAGGACATCGCTCGCCAGATTTGAATCGAGCGCGATGAAGAAGCTGTTGCCGTGCCCGAACGTATAGGTCGGATAGCCGTTCAGCCGCCGCGGCGATCCCTCGGGCGGCATCAGCTTCGAAAATGCCGTCAGCGTGTTGTGAAGGCCCATCATGCGGACCGGATCGCCGGCCGGCATGCCGCTCACATCGTGATTTCCGACTGAAAAGAAGAAGGGAACGCCGCCGACGCGCGTGAGCCGCTCGACGATCGGGATGAAGCTGACATTCCATTGCGCCGCGTTCGCGCCGCGCAGGACCGCGTCGCCCGACTGCAGGATGAAGCGCACCGGGAACTCGCTCCTCGCGAGCGACTCGATGCGCGCGATCATCGCGTCGGCGATCCGGCTGTGAATCGGATGGACGATGTCGCCGTCGCCGGGCACCGGCTCAGTACCGGCCGGCGTGCCGGCGCTGCGCGTATCGCCGTAGGCGATGAACGAGAACCTCGTGATGTTCGCGGACTCGGACTCGGACGGCAGCGGACGCGCCGGCGGCTCGATCGGGCGAATCGGAACGAACCGCAGCGCCGGCGGCGCGGTCGCCGGCTGCTGCGCGACGCCGACCCCGCCGGCTCGCACCAGCAGCGCGGTCACCCCGACTGCCGCGAGAACAACCCGATCAACCCGAAGCATTCGCGGATGTTAACATCCGGTCCCGTGTCAACGTCGTAACTTTATGTTCGACACACTCGCTCAAGATCTCCGATACGCCGTGCGTGGCCTCGTGCGGATGCGCAGTGTCGCGCTGGTGGCGATCGCCACGCTCGCGCTCGGCATCGGCGCGACGACGACGATGTTCAGCGTCGTGTATGGCGCGCTGCTCCGGCCGTTGCCATTCACCGACCCGGATCGCCTGGTCATCCTCTTTCATACGCAGGTCACGCCGCGCGACGGGCTCGCGCGCCTGCGCTGGTCGCGGCCGCACATCAAGAATCTCCAGGCGACGGCACGATCCTTCGATCACATCGCGTCGTTCAGCTCGACGCTCGTGGCGACGAGCGGCGACGGCGATCCCGAGCATCTGGACGGCGAGGTGGTCTCGCCGGAGTATTTCCGCGCATTGCGCGTGACGGCGTTCGCCGGTCGAACGTTCACGGCCGAGGAGGACACGATCGACGCCGATCCCGCGACGGTCATCAGCGCGAGACTCTGGCGGCGGCGCTTCGCGGCCGATCCGGCCGTCGTCGGCAAGACGATGATCATCAACGACGCGCCGCTGACGATCGTCGGCATCCTGCCCGACGGTTTCGCGGGACTGAGCGGCAGAGCCGAGTTCTGGATTCCGCCGCCGATGGCGGCGCGGCTCACCTACGCCGAGTACCTCACCACGCCGCAGCACTTCATCAGCGTCGTCGCGCGCCTGAAAGAGGGCGTGACGATCGCGCAGGCGAACGCGGAACTGGCGACGATCGGACCGCGGTTCGCGGACGCCGTTTCACCGCCCGATGCCGTCTGGAGCGCGGTTGCGGTCACGATCGGCGACGCGCGAGTCGACGCCGCGATGCGGCGATCCGCGCTGGTGCTGCTCGCCGCGGCGGTCTGCGTGCTGGTCATCGCGTGCGTCAACGTCGCCAGCCTGCTGCTCGCGCGCGCGCGGTTGCGGCGCCGCGAGATGGCGGTCCGGCTCGCGATCGGATCGAGCCGCCGGCGGCTGATTCAACAACTGCTGACCGAAGGTCTCTTGATGGCCCTCGTCGCCGGCGCGTGCGGAACGCTGCTGGCCGCGTGGGGCGTCGGGGCATTCGGACGGATGGCGCCGGAGGTGATCCCGAGCGGGCGCAACAACTATTCGGCGATCTCGATGTTCGGCCGGCCCGCGCTCGATCCGGGCGTCCTCCTGTTTGCGCTCGTCACGACGCTCGGCACAACCGTCCTGTTCGCGCTCGTCCCGGCCATGCAGTCGTCACGTCCCGAGCTCGCGACCGCGTTGAAGGAACACGATCGCGGCAGCGGCCGGCACGGCCGCGCGCTCTCGACACTGGTGGTCAGCGAAGTCGCCGTCGCGTGTCTGTTGCTGACCGCGTCAGGACTGCTGATTGAAAGTTTCGCGCGCATTCAGAATCGACGGACCGGATTCGTATCGGGCGGCGTGTTGACGTTCTGGGTACGGCCGCCAGCATCGCGCTATCCGCCGGCTTCCGGACCGGCAACGGTCGATCGTCTGCTCGCGCGCGTGCAGTCCGTGCCCGGCGTCGAACTGGCCGCCGTGAACCGCTGCACGCCGTTCACCGGCTGCTCGCGGAGCATCGCCTTTTTTCCGGATCGTCCGGTGGATCCCGTCAATGCGCCCGGGGTCGGACGCCACTACATTTCGCCGGACTACTTTCGAACGCTCGGCATCCCCGTGCTCGCCGGCCGGACGCTCACGCCCGCGGATCGCGCCGGCGCGCCGCCGGTCGCGGTCGTCAATGAAACGGGCGCGCGCCGCTTCTGGCCGGGCGAGAGTCCGATCGGCAAACGCGTCTGGTTCGGCACGACGACCGGTCCGTTCTCCGATCCGGCCCACGCCGTCGAGATCGTCGGCGTCGTCGGCGACGTGAAGTATCAGGACGTCGACGAGGACACGACCAACCGCGCGGACTTCTACACCTCGTATCTGCAGTTCGCGTATCCCGACACGATGATCATCGTGAGGACACGCGGCGCCGCGGCGGCGATCCTGCCGGCGATGCGCAAGGCGGTCGCGTCGGTCGATCCGTCGCTGCCGATCTATGACGCGATGACGCTCGACGATCGAATCTCCGCCGCAGTGGCGCGTCCGCGCTTCAATGCCGCGCTGCTCAGCGCGTTCGCCGGCGCCGCGCTGCTGCTCGCGGCCATCGGCGTCTATGGGGTGTTGTCGTACTCGGTCTCGTCGAGGATGCGCGAAATCGGCGTCCGGCTCGCGCTCGGCGCCGACGCGCGCCGCGTCATCGGTCTCGTTCTCGGCGAAGGCGTGCGTCTGGCGGCCGCCGGCGCGATCGCCGGCCTCGTCGCAGCGCTGATGGCCTCACGCGTCATTCAGTCGGTGGTGATCGACGTCTCGGCGACAGACCCGCGGATCCTCGCGATCGCCGCCGTCGTGATGATGGCTGTCGCCGCGCTCGCCGCATTTCTTCCAGCACGACGCGCCAGCGCCGTCGATCCTATCGAGGTGCTGAGACAGGAGTGAAGAGCGTGTTCCTGTACACCTTGCCGCCCTTCATCACGAAGCGCACGCGCCGCAGCACGGTGATGTCCTTCAGCGGATCGCCGTCGACGGCGATCAGATCGGCGTCCATGCCGGCGGCGATCGTGCCGATGCGAGTGCCGAGCTCGATCGCCTGCGCGTTCAGCGATGTCGCGCCGGCGAGGGCGTCGGCGGCACGCTGACCGGCAATCTGCACGCGATAGATGATCTCTTCCGCGCTCCGTCCGTGCGCGCCGGCGCCCGCGTCGGTCCCCATCAGCAGCTTCAGCCCGCTCACCTTCAGCGCGTTCTTGAACATCTCGAGCTTCATCGGGATGCCCTTTTCGGTGAACGCGAAGCCCTGCTCGTCGAAGTTGCCGATGCCGAAGTAGCGGCTGCGGTTCTCGAGATAGTTCTGCGAGACGAGACCGATGTTCGGCTCGAAGTAGACGCCGCGCGACGCCATCAGCTGCAGCTCGGCGGGCGTCGCCTGGCTGCCGTGCGTCACGACCGTGCAGCCGCCGTTGACCGCGGCACGGATGGAGCTCGGGCTGTGCGCGTGCACCCAGGTTCGCAGTCCGAGACGTCTGGCTTCGCCACACGCCGCGGCGACCTGTTCGTCGGTCATCGTCTGCGTGCCGCCTTCGCGGCTGCTCTTCGACGCGAACAGCTTCACGAGATCCGCGCCGTCGGCTTTCACCTGTCGCACGAACGCGCGGATTTGATCGGGCGTGCCGGTATTCTCGTTGACCGGCCGGATCGACGTGAGCAGCCGCGGCCCCGGCATCACGCCGCGCGCGATCGCCGCGCGCGCCTCCACGTCGGACGGCGATCCGATGCTCTGCACGGTCGTGAAGCCGGCCATCAACGTGATGTAGGCATTTTCGGCTTCGTAGAGCATCGCCTGCGCCGGGGTCTCACCGCGGTTGCTCGCGGTTCCGTCCTTGCCAAAGTGGGTGTCGAGGTGCACGTGGGTGTCGATCAGGCCAGGCAGGATCGTCAGCCCGCGCAGGTCGTAGGTCGGCGTCACCGCTTCGCCGCTGCGGACGTCAGCAATTTTCCCGTTGGCCACGACGATGGTGACGTCGGGAATCGAGCGGCCTTTGCCGTCGAAGGCCGACGCCGCGTGCAGCGTGATGCGCTCGGTCTGCGCGCCGGCGTCGCTTGTCGAGAGCGCGAAGGCAGCCAAGGCGAGCAGGATTCGAAATGCGGTCATAAACACTCTTTCGGCGGAAAGTATACTGTTCGCCGCAACCAGAAAATGCCGCCACGAACGGCCGTTTCATCCGATCACGAAGAGACTATGAGAGCGAACATGGCCGCGAATACGGGGAGTGCACAGCGAGTCATTGCCGATCTCCGCGAGCTGGCCTCGCGCACGAGCAACGCCGACGGCGCGCAGCGGCTCGCCTGGGGGCCGGTGTGGCGCGAGGCGCGCGACTGGTTTCGCGGCGAGGTGGCCGAGCTGGGACTGACCGTCGAAAGCGATCCCGCCGGCAACAACTGGGTGACGCTCGCCGGCGAGTCGCCGAAGACCGTCATCGTCGGCAGCCATCTCGACTCGGTGCCGAACGGCGGCTGGCTCGACGGCG
>DAIUKO010000424.1:0-5437 GCA_036848175.1 Vicinamibacterales bacterium
CGGCATCGGCCGTCCTTTCCTCTGGGGCCTCGGCGCATTCGGGCAAGCCGGCGTCGAGCGCGTGCTCGAAATCCTCCAGGGCGAACTGCGGCTCGTGATGGGCAATTGCGGCACTCGCACGGTCGCCGACATCACGCGCGACTACGCGATCGTTCGCACGTAATCGCGCGGCCGAGCTCTCCGCTCAGGCGTTCGCGTCTCGCCGCGAAACGCGGCGGTATTCCCTCATAGACAGCACAGATACTTTCTGTAAAATAAATAGCCGTTAACTATGACGACGCCCATCGTGCCGTCGACGGTGACGCTGCGGCAGCTCCAGTACATCGTCGCGATCGCGGAGCTCGGCGGCTTCGGCCGCGCCGCGGAGCATTGCCGCGTCGCGCAGCCGACGCTCTCGGCGCAGGTGGCGCTCGCGGAAGAATCGCTTGGCGTGCAGATCTTCGAGCGCAACCGGCAGGGCGTCCGCCTCTCGACCGCCGGCGCCGCCATCGTCGAACAGGCGCGCCGCGTGCTCGCAGCACAGCGCGGACTCGAAGAACTGGCGACGCACCTCCGCGATCCGTTTCACGGCACGTTCCGCCTGGGGATCATTCCGACCGTCGGCCCCTACCTCCTGCCCGACCTCACGCCGGCGCTTCAAGAGGCCTATCCGGATCTGACGCTCTTCTGGCGCGAGGACCGCACGGCGAGTCTGGTCCAGCAAATCAAGGAAGGCACGCTCGACGGCGGCATCGTCGCGCTCGAGTCGGAGATCGATCCGCTCGAACACGCGCGTCTGACCTGGGATCCGTTCGTGCTCGCGGTCGCACCAGGACATCGCCTGGCGGCCAGCGAGAAGCCGGTCACGCTGCACGCGCTCGCCGGCGCGAACGTGCTGCTGCTCGACGATGGCCATTGCTTCCGGGATCAGACCTTGAGTCTGTGCGCGTCGCTCGGTGCGACCGAGATGAGTTTTCGCGCCACGAGTCTCGCGACGCTCGTGCAGATGGTCGGCGCCGGTTCGAGCGTCACCGTGCTGCCGTCGTTGGCGCTCGCCGTCGAGAACCGGACGCATCGGTTGTGCGTTCGACCGTTCACACCCGCGGGCCCCGGACGCACGCTGGTGCTGGCATGGCGGCGCGAGTCGGCGCTGCGCCACGTCCTCAAGGAGCTCGCCGGCACGATTCGGACGACGCTCGGCAAGCGATCGCGCACGTAGCACGCGCCGCGGTCAGCGCACGTGGACGCGATAGGCGACGAATTCGGCGACGGCTGTGCCCTCACGACCCGAACCGTTCGCAGCGCCATCCGCGAGGTAGACGAGATCGTCTCCAGACATCGTCATGAAGGTCTTCCCGGTTGTCGGTACTGCCTCGCCGAGGACCGTCGCTTTCGTGACCGCCCGGCCGGCGGCGTTCAGATCGAAGCGCACGATGTGCCGCGCGCCGTCGTCTTCGATTCGCACGGCAACCAGCGCGCGGTGCGTCCAGCGGATCCGCTCGAGGCGAGCGAGCGAGATCGTCCGTGCCGCGGTGACGCGCGCGGCGGCGCGTGCACGCAGATCGATTCGCAACAGGCCATCACGGTGCGCGACGTAGGCCACGCTCTCGTCGTCGCTGGCGGCAAGACTTGCCGGCTCTTCAGCATCGAGCGTGATGACGCGTTCGAGCGATGCGCCGCCGGCGCGCAGCGCGAGCAGCCGGCCTGCCCTCGAGTCGAGAACCAGGACGGTGCCGGCCGGAGTGACGGCGAGATCGACGAGCGTGACCGGTTCGAGGTCTCCGGCGACTGGAAACGACTTCAATGGCCGGCCGGAGACGAGCTGCAGCTTGTGCAGCGTCGCGGCGCCGTCTGAGGCCGTGCTCGCGACCCAGAGATCGCCGCGCTTCGCGTCGATCTCGATCGCCGAGATGTCGTGAAATCCCGCGGAGTCGGCGCGCACGAAATCGGTCGCGTGATTCGATCCCTTGGCCACGATGATCAGCTTGCGGCCGAGCCGATCGCCGAACAGAAACCGCTCGGAGACCGCATCGTAGGCGACGCCGCCGAGCGCGAAGCTTCCCGTTGAAAACCGCACGGCTTCGCTCGGTGCCGTCGCAGCGGTTGGCGCCGTTGACGCGGCCGGCGGCGACGCTGGTGCAGGCGTCGCTGGTGCCGGCGCGGTCGCCGGCGATCGCGCATCCGGCGACAGACGAGCGATGCTTGCCGCGACGTCCGGCCACCCGGGCAACTGTCGCGTGTAGCTGAAGTCCGGGTTGGTCTCCGCATCCGTCGCGACGCCCATCTCGGTCAGACGCTGCAGCATGACCAGGGCATCGTGCGGACGGCCGCTCAGCGCCTGCGCGCGCGCGAGCAGGAACATCAGCGCGGGATCGCGTGGAGGACCGGTTTGCACGGCGCGCCACGCGAGATCGTGAAAGGTTTCGTAGTCGCGGCGTTCCGCGGCGGCGAGCGCCTGCTGACGGCAATCGTGCCATTCCGTGCAGCTGCCGCCTCGAGGCGACTGCAACGCTGCGGACGCGCCTGGAACCTCACTCCACGCCAGGGATGCGATCAGAACGAGCGCTGCGATCAGCATGCAACGGATCCCGTGTCCGTCAACGCGCACGCCATATAATCGCGCCGCCCCCAAGCGCTCCTGTCTCCCTTATCGCCGTGAGGTCCGTCTGCCATGGCCCGAACTCCGCTTCTGCGTTCGCTTCGCAGTCTGTTTCGTGACGTCCGTGCCGCGCGAGCGCGCGGCCTGCCGCTCGAGTCGCTGCACGAGATCAGAGCCGAACATCGGCACTCTCGCGGCGTCTCTCGTCGCGCGTTTCTCGCCACCGCCGGCGCCGCCACGGCCGCGACGGTCATTCCACGATTCTCATTCGCCGCGCAGCCGGCCATCGTCATCGTCGGCGCCGGCGTGGCCGGGTTGACCTGCGCGCTCGAGCTCGCGGATGCCGGCATCAGCAGCACCGTCTACGAGGCGTCCGGCCGACTCGGCGGCCGCATGTTCAGCAACACCGACTACTTCGCCGCCAATCAGGTGACCGAATGGTGCGGCGAGCTGATCGACACCGGTCACAAAACGATCCGCGGGCTCGCGAAACGGTTCGGTCTGCCGCTCGACAACCTGCTCGGGGCGCAGCCCAATCGATCCGACGACGTCTACCGCTTCTTCGGAGAGTACTACCCGAAGCGCCGCGCCGACCGTGATTTTCTCGCGGTCGCCGACGCGATCGCCGCCGACGCCAACGCCGCCGGCTTCCCCACCACCTTCGATTCCAACAATGCCACCGGCCGTGCGCTGGATCGCATGAGCGTGTACGAGTACATCGAGCGGCGCATTCCCGGCGGACATCGCTCGCCGCTCGGGGCGCTGCTCGACGTGGCCTACGTCATCGAGTACGGCGCCGATTCGACCGAGCAGTCGGCGCTCAATCTGATCTTCCTGCTCGGATTTCAGCCGAACGCCAGCTCGCTGTCGCTCTTCGGCGAGTCCGACGAGAAGTTCCACGTCCGCGGCGGCAATCAGCAGCTGCCCGAAGCGATCGCGCGTTCGCTCGGCGACGGCGCCGTGAAGACGGGACAGCACCTCACGCGGATCCAGCAGACCGCGACCGGGCGCTACAGAGTCACGTTCGAGCGTGCGAGCGGCACGACCGACCTGGTCGCCGACTTCGTCGTCCTCGCGATTCCGTTTGCGGTACTGGACGGCATCGACACGTCCGGCGCCGGCTTCGACGCGCTCAAGCATCAGGCGATCGCCGAGCAGGGGCGCGGTCACAACGGCAAGCTGCATCTGCAATTCGATCGGCGCGGGTGGCTGGGGAGCGGACCGTGGCCTGGCGTCTCGAACGGCTCGAGCTACGCCGACACCGGATACCAGGCCACGTGGGAAGCGACGCGGGCGCAGAACGGCGACTCGGGAATCCTCGTCTTCTACTCCGGCGGATCGACGACCGATGCGGCGATCACCAATCAGGCGTTCGCGACGGCCGCGAACGCGGGCGTGAGAACCGACGCGGCGATCGCGCAGTCGCAAATCGCGCCCGTCTATCCGGGACTCTGGTGGAACGGCAAGGCGACGCAGTCGCTGCCGCACAAGAGTTCGTTCTTCCAGGCATCGTACTCGTACTACAAGGTCGGCCAGTACACGGCGTTCGGCGGTTCCGAACGCCTGCGGCAAGGCGGCGTGCTCTTCTGCGGCGAGCACACGTCGATCGATTTCCAGGGCTTCATGGAAGGCGCCGCGTCCGAAGGCCAGCGCGCGGCCCGACAACTCGCGCGGCTGATCGTTGGAGACTGAGGTCACCGCGACGGCAGTCGACTGACGCCATTGAGCGTCGGGCGCGGCGTCGCTTCCGCGCCCGGCAACCCGGGGTCGGTGGGATTGACGGGCGGATTGTCGCGCGCGCGCCCGAATAGAAGGGACGGCGACTCGGGCGTCTTCGCGCAGGCGAGGAAGAAGTTCTCCAAGGCGATGGCGGCAGCGGCTTCCGCGCGGCGCCGCGATCTCGTCGTCATCGAATTCTCTGATCCGAGGCGTCGCGAGGCTAGCACGATCGCGATTCGGGATCGCGCATCCTTACATAGGAAAAGTAACAGCGCCACCGCGTCGATCGACGCGGAAGGGACTGCGTGCGACAACGACGGACGCTATGGGAGGCGCGGTGGATACCAGGCGCCGTCGCGGAACTCGATCCCCGGCGCGAGCGCGTGCCGAAACGCCTGCACCGTCGCCGCGAGATTCGGCGCGGAATTCCTGCCGGCGCTCGACGCGTAGCTTTGATCGTAGTGATAGATGTAGACAGCCTTTGGCTTGATCGCGTTCGCGCATTCCGCCGCTGCCGGCGGCAGCATCCGTTCGAGCGGCAGGTTCATCGGGATGAAGGCGACGTCGATGTCGCGGAGCGCCTGGATTTCGGCGACGCATTCGGTGACGCCGGCGAGGTAGATCCGTTTGCCGCCAAGCGTGATCAGGTAACCGTTGGCCTTCCCTTTCGGATGCGACGGCTCGCCCGGCTTGATGTCATAGGCCGGAATCGCTTCCACCGTGATCCCGGCGATCGTCTTCGACTCGCCGTTCGCGATGGCGACGCCTTCGGGAAACTTCGCATGCGAGGCCGTCGGCACGAGCACCGGCGCGCCCGGCTTCCGCACCTGCGCGATCGCTTTCGGATCGAGGTGATGGACGGGATCGTCGGTGACGAGGACGAGATCCGCCGGCTTCGCTTTCGTCAGGTCACCCAGACTCCACGGATCGACCTGGATGACTTTGCCCGCCCCTTCGATCTGGACGCTCGAATGGATGATCGGCGTGATCGTCTGGGCCGCGCTTGCGATCGGCATCAGCGCGAGCGCACCGATGAGAGCGAACCTGCTGAACATACGCACCTCAATCACGCGACAACGGAGTTTGACGGAGGAAACTGAGTTCACAAACGGAGGAACGGAGCAACAGAGACGAACGGAG
>DAIUKO010000425.1:0-5386 GCA_036848175.1 Vicinamibacterales bacterium
CTAGATCCTCCAATAGATCCTCAAATCCCCAAATCCTCAAATCCTCAAATCAGCAGGAGACACACCTATGGTTGTTCTTCGCGCCGAGTTTCTCGAGGAGTGCGAGCGCCTCTGGCCACGGCTGGATGCGCTGGACCGGACCGTTGGCCATATCCGCCGTCGTCTTGCCTTCGCGGTTCACCGCCTGGACGTTCGCGCCTTTCGAGACCAGATACTGAATCATCTCGACGTCGCCGCGGGCCGCGGCGTTGTGCAGCGCGGTGTTGCCTTCGTGATCGGTCGCGTTGACGTCGGCGCCCACCTCTTCAATGAGGTACTTCACGGCGGCGAGCATGCCGGTCGGTGCGAAGCGATGCGAGTTGGCGGCGAAGCCTTCGCCGTAGCCGCTGCCCGCGGCCGCGACGAGCGGCGGCACGCCAGGTCCGCCGACGGGAATCGGCGGCTTGGTCGAGACGTCCTGCACATCGCGATCGATGTCGGCGACGCGCGGCCGACCCGCGCCCTTCATCGTCGGAACATTCGGATCGGCGCCGCGCGCGACGAGCAGCCGCATCGCCGCGACGTCGCTCGCGTACGCCGCACGCCAGAACGGCGTCGCCCCGATCTCGTCCACGCCCGAGAGATCGAAGCTGTAGCCCGAGTACCACACCTTCTTGCGAAGTCGCGCGTTCGGGTTCGCGCCTTTGTCGAGGAGCGCCGTGATGAGATCGAGATAGGTCGTCTTCTGATTGAGATAGGCCCGCGGCTGCGGATAGAGCGACTTGGGCGCCCACTCCACGTTGAGCGCACCGTACAGCGGCGTCGCGCCGTTCTCGGACGCGAGGTTCGGATCGGCGTCGTGATCGAGCAGGTACTTCGCGACGTCGAAGTGACCGTTGATCGTGGCGATGAGCAGCGGACTCGACTTGTCGCCGGCGGTCAGCTGATTCACGTCCGCGCCGGCCTTGATGACGGCCTGCACGGTGTCCATGTATCCCTGCCGCGCCGCCAGATGCAGCGGCGCCAGGCCGCCCTGCGCGTAGACCAGCTCGTTCAGCTGATACTGACGCTCGATGCCGGCCTTCCCTTGTCCGCGTCCGCCGGGAACGTTGCGTCCCTCTTGCGGATTCGGCGCGCCGGTTGCGCCCGGCGTCCCGGTCGCGGCCGCCGCACCGCCGCGGCCGAAACGGCCGCCGCCTTGATTGCCGGATCCCTGCTGTCCGAGCGGCGGCGTCGGCGGACCTGCCTGCGGGTTGCCGAACAGGATGCCGCCGAACGAATTGCGATCCAGACTGTGCAGCTCGACGATCTTCGTCGTCGCCTTCAGGTCGGCGCCGCGCGATGCCAGCAGGTCGATGACGCTGGCGCGATCGGATGCGGCCGCGAACATCGCCGCGTTCAGACCGCGCGTCGATTCCTCGGCGTTGACGTCCGCGCCGCGATCCAACAGCACCTTGACGGCGTCGGTATTACCCGACGCGGCGGCAAACATCAGCGGCGTGGTGCCGTTTCCCGTTTTGGCGTTGACGTCGGCGCCGGCCTTGATGAGCGGCTCCATCACCTCGGCGTTGCCTTGCTGCGCGGCGAGGATCAGCGGCGTGTAGGCGCCGATGCGCGTCGTCGCCTTGACGTTGGCGCTGGCATACAGGAGCGTCTGCGCGAGATCGGCGTCGTTTTTCATCGCCGCCCAATGGAGCGCGGTCATGCCGTCGCCCTGCGCGGCGTTGACATCCGCCGCCTGCTTGAGCAGTGCGCGCACGGCCGCCTTGTCGCCCGCCTGAGCGGCGTCGGCCACCGGCGAGTTGCCGGCATCCGCGCGCAGCATCACGGTGAGGCAGAGCGCGCCAATCACGATGCTCGACCGAATGAGTGTCGTACGCCCCATCTATGACTCCTGTAGCGCAGCCTTTCAGGGCGGCCATCGCTGGCAGGCCGAAAGGCCTGCGCTGCCGCCGATCGCGTTATCCCTTTGCCACGTCGGTGGTGGTGGGTGCCGCTGCCGTGTTCAGATCGAGCGCCGCGGTGCTGTCGCCGAATGTCGTCGTCTCGACGCCGAGACCCTGAACCAGCGTGAGCATCGCGTTGGCGAGCGGCGTGCCGTCGGCGGCATGCACGTGGATGCCGCCCTTCAACGCGCCGCCGGCATGGCCGGCCACGAAGAACGGGACGCGCTTGTGATTGTGCAGATTCGAATCGCCCATGGGCGACCCGTAGATCACCAGCGTGTTCTCGAGCAGATTGCTGTCGCCGTCCGGCGTGTTCTTCAGCGTCTCGAGAAAATACGGAATCATGCTGACGTGGTACGCGTTGATCTTCGCAAAGTCGATGATCCGCTCTTCGCGCTCACCGTGATGCGACGAGGAGTGGAACGCGCCGTTGAAGCCGCTCTCGGGATAGGTGCGATTCGACGCGTCGCGGCCCATCTTGAGTGCGAAGACGCGCGTGATGTCGGACGCGAACGCCAGCGCCTGCAGGTCGAACATCAGCCTGGCATGCTCGGAGAACGAATCGGGCACGCCGATCGGCGCACCCGGCAGCTCGCGCGGCTCGCCGCTGCGGTTGAACGCCTCGATCTTCTGGATGCGCCTCTCGATCTCGCGGACGTTGTCCATGTAGTCGCCGAGCCGCGCGCGATCGGCGCTGCCGAGCTCGCGCTGGAGCCGCGCGACCGACGTATTCAGCCAGTCGAGGATGCTGCGATCCTCGGCGCGGCGCTCGCGGCGCTCGCCCGGCGTCGCGCCGACGCCGAACAGCTGATCGAACACGACACGCGGGTCGCGCACCATCGGCAGCGGCTGCTTCGGCGACGCCCAGCTGATCGAGTCGGTATAGGTGCACGAGTAGCCGTACGAGCAGCCGCCCGCCTGATCGACGTTTTCAATACACAGCTGCATCGACGGGATCGCCGTGTCCTGTCCGAACTTCTGCGCGTAGATCTGATCCAGCGACGTGCCGACGAAAACGTCGGAACCCTGCGTCTGCTTCGGGTGCATCTGCGTCAGGAACACAGCGCTCGAGCGGAAGTGGTCGCCGCCGATCTCCGGCGCCGTGAACGCTTCGGCGTTGCGGACGTCGCAGTTGCTGACGATCGTGAGGTGGTCGCGAAACGGTTCGAGCGATTTCAGGCTCGTCGCGCTGAGATCGAATTCCCTGCCGACGCCAGCCGGCGCCCACAGATTCTTCTTGATGCCGATCTGCGTGCTGCCCGCGGCGCCGTGCACCATCTCCACGCACACCAGCCGCAGCTTCTTCCCCGCCGCGGTCGCGGCCGCGGCGCGCCCCGCCGGCGCCATCGCTTCGAGAAACGGCAGCGCCATGGTCACGCCCATGCCCTTGAGGACCGTCCGGCGCGACAGCTGCTTCTGGGTCAGGAACATCGGCTGTGTCTCCTCATCCTGCAGGGGCGGACACGCGGGTCCGCCTCTACGTGTAGGGCCGACCCACGTGTCGGCCACGCGACGTCTAGCGAGATGGCGCTTCCGTATTCAGAACCTTCGTGGGCGCCGGCTGAACCTTCACCATCCGGAACGCGCCGCTGTTGACGACGCCCATGACGAACGACGAGAACCGGTTGTCGTTCTTGGCGGCGCTCGTGACGATCGCCCGCACCGTCGGCATATCCGAGTACTCGACGCGGCGGCCGAGTGCGTAGGTCAGGAGGTTCTCCGTGAAGCTGCGGAGCACCATGTCCTGATGCTTGAGCAGCGCGTCACGCAGGCCGGCCGGACCGTTCATCTTCGTGCCGTCGTACAGATCGCCAACCGAGTCCACGGCAACTTCGTTGTCCTTGATGCGCCACGCGCCGGTCACGTCGAAGTTGTCGAGCGCGAGGCCGAGCGGATCGATGAAGCGGTGGCACGCGTTGCAGGTCGGGTTCTTGCGGTGCTCTTCCATGCGCTGCCGCGTGGAGAGCATCTTCCCGCCTTCGTTCGCCTTCACCGAGTCGTCGAGCGCCGGCACGTCGGGCGGCGGCGGAGGCGGCGGCGTGCCGAGCAGCACGTCCATCACCCACTTGCCGCGCAGCACCGGCGAGGTGCGATCCGCCACCGACGTCGATGTCAGGATGCTTCCCTGGCCGAGCAGACCGCGGCGGTACTCGGGCGTCTGCACGCGGCGGAATTCGGTGCCGGTGACGTTGGGAATCCCGTAGTGCTTCGCCAGGCGTTCGTTGGCGAACGTGTAATCGGCGGTGAGCAGATCGAGGACGTTGCGATCCTCGCGCACGATGCTGTCGAAGAAGAGCTCGGTCTCCTTGCGCATCGCCTGCGACAGCGTGTCGTCGTACTGCGGATACAGCAGATAGTCCGGGAAGATCTTGTCGAGATCCTGCAGGCGCAGCCACTGGCTCGCGAACCGGGTCGACAGCGCGTCGGACCGTCTGTCGGCGAGCATCCGGCGCACCTGTTTCTCGAGCCCCGGCTGCGTGCGCAGCGTGCCGTTGTTCGCGGCCTTGATCAGCTCGGCGTCGGGTCCGGTCGCCCACAGGAAGAACGACAGTCGTGAGGCAAGGTCCTGATCGCTGACGCGATAACTCGTCGCGGTCTTGACGAGCGTCGCCGGCGCTTGCTCGGTGCGGAACAGGAATCGCGGGCTGACGAGAATCGACTGCAGGGCGAGGCGGATGCCGTTCTCGAAGTCGCCGCTCTTGCGCCCCTTCTGGAAGAACTCCAGCGCGTCCTGGATGTCGTCGGCCGTTCCGTCGCCGCGGTAGGCCTGCGCGGTCAGCTTCTTGACGATCTCGGTCGCGCACGTCTCTTCTTCGCTGGCGCTCAGCGGCCGGCACGTGAAGATCTTGCGACGGCTCGGCGTATCCGACACGCCGCTGACCGCCGTCGGGCCGACGATCGACACGTCGCGCATGTGCGGCAGTGCGGTGACCCCGTAGCTGATGTCGACGTCGGCGAGCGTGTTCTCGAGCGGCGCGATGATGTCGTCGACCGGACCGTCGAACCGTTGGATGAAGCTGACCGAGACGCGCTGCGGTCCGGCGCTGATGTGCAGCGCCGGGGTGCGGACTTCCAGACCGTTCTGTCCTTTGTTCTGGCCGAAGTCGGTCTCGCTCATCGTCGGGCTGACGTCGAGGAGCGCCACGCGCTCGCCGTTGATCGACACATCCACCTGCTCGGTGATGTTCATCGTCAGCATCGAATAGCGGCCGAACAGACCGCCAAGCGGCTCGTAGTGCATCGCGGCTTTGATCACGTAGTCGCCGTCGGCGGGGAACACGTGGACGACCGAGATGCCGCCACGCGTGCCCATCGGCGCGCCGTCGACGCGGCGCATCTGCGACATCGTGCGGCCGATCTTGTAGGTGACCGACGTCGGGCTCGCGTTGCGATCGCCGACTGCGAGCCGGCTGATCTGGCTCGCCGCGCGCAGGTAGCCTTCCATCAGCGTCGGCGAGAAG
>DAIUKO010000426.1:0-5366 GCA_036848175.1 Vicinamibacterales bacterium
CAGATCGTCGCGTGGCTGCTCGCCGAAGAGATGCTCGGCGGCTTCCACTTCAACGATCGGCGGTACGCAGACGACGATCTCACGATCGGATCGATCGATCCCTATCAGGTCTTCCGCATCTTCCACGAGATTCTGTTCTTCGAATGGGAAACCGGGACGCGCGCCGACGTCGCCTACATGATCGATCAGAGCCACAACCTCAAAGGCAAGATCGAAGCGATGATTCAGACGGTCACCGTCGCGCAGGAGTTGTACGCGAAGGCGTCGCTCGTCGATCACCAGGCGCTCGCCGCCGCTCAGGCGCGCTGCGATATCGTCGCCGCCGAGTCGCTCTTGCAGGACGCGTTTGCGACCGACGTGCGGCCGGCGATCCGCGACTGGCGTACGGCGCAGCGCCTGCCCGCGGATCCGATGGATGCGTTCCGGCAGAGCGGTTATCTCGAACGCATCACCGCCGAACGCGCAGGCCGGGCGGAAGCCGCCAGCTCCTCGTACGCGTAGCCGATTAGGTTATCCTTCGCCGCATGGCTGAGACTGTTGAATTCAAGAGCAACGGAAGCGTCGCGTCCGGGTATCTCGCGAAGCCGCCATCAGGATCGGGTCCCGGCGTCCTGGTCGTCCAGGAATGGTGGGGACTCGACTCGGGCATCAAGGCGAGTACGGATCGTCTGGCCGCCGCCGGATTCGTGGCGCTCGCGCCGGATCTCTATCATGGAGAACTGGCCGGGCACACGGAGATGGACAAGGCGTCGAAGCTGATGCAGAGGCTGCCGCCCGATCGCGCGGCGCGCGACATGAGCGGCGCCGTCGATTTTCTCGCCGGCCACAGCGCCGTCACCAGCGACGGCATCGGCGTCGTCGGATTCTGCATGGGCGGCATGCTCGCGTTCATCATCGCCGCCAATCGGCCCGACAAGGTCAAAGCGCTCGTGCCGTTCTATGGGTTTCCGCAAGGACCGAGCGAGCCGGACTGGTCGAAGCTGACGGCGTCGGTGCGCGGCCACATGGCGGAGCAGGACAGCTTCTTCGGTCCGGCCGCCGCACGCGCGCTCGAAGCGAAGCTGCGCGCCATGGGCAAGGACGTGACCCTGAAGGTTCACCCGGGAACCGGCCACGCCTTCATGGGTCCCCACAATGCGCTCGGGACCTTGAACGAAAAGCTTGCGGAACAGATCTGGCCGGAGGTCCTGTCGTTCCTGAAGAGCACGCTGCGCGAAACCCGCGCCGGCGTATAGGGTATTGCTCACCCTTCGACAAGCTCAGCCACGCTCATCCTGAGCTTGTCGAAGGATGAGCGAGGGAAACGCTGACATCCAACTGCCCGATGCGCGCGACGAGGGCGCGCGCGAACCGCACCGCCTCGTCGTCGGTCGCGCCGCTCGCCTTCAATCCATCGACGAGCTGCCGCGCTTTCAGGTCGCCGGCGATGTCGAAGAACCAGCGCGCGTGCGCGACCGGAATGCCCGCGGCGATGTCGGCCGTCCGCTGACCCTTGTAGCCGAAGCAGACGACGCCGTTCTCGACGCCGGTCACGAACTGCGGCGTCTGCGCCTCGAATCCATCGGGATCCCACCGGCCGCGCGTGACGATGGTGCTGCCCCACTTGCCCATGGCGCCGCCCCAATCCGTAATCAGGTAGTGCGCTTCGAGTTTCGGCCGCGGAAAGTGGAGCACGTGCTGCTCGAAGATCGCGGTATTGGAGCCGCGCGCGACGTCGCGGCGATCCTTCGTGTCCCAGTTCGACAGCAGCATGACGACGATCTTGAGACCGCTCAGCTCCCGCGTGTTGAGGAATGGGTTGTCATCCCACGACCAGCTGTGCTCTTCGAACAGCATGTTGACGCGTGGATCGTCGAGCTCGAAGCGCGCGTCGAAGAACTTGCCGTCATCTCCGGTGATGCAATCGCCGGCGCGTCCGAGCGGCGTGTGGTATTCGATCGTGCCGGACTTCACGAAGTGCGTGATCTCGGCGAAGTAGCCGCAGGCGTGCGCGAAGCGGACCGCAAAACACTCGGAAAACACTTCGGCGCCCCACTTCACGCGCCAGCGGCGGCCGTCGGCGTCGCGCACCGACACGCACGGCTGCGATCCGATCGTGTGCTCCTCGAGAAAGACGAAAGGCGGGACGGGGACCGATGTGCGGCCGCCCGGACCGTAGACGAGATCGCGATCCTCGACGGGTCCGGGATCGCGCCAGAGGCGATGGCGCGTCGCTCGCAGCGGGCGGCGGCCCGCCCGGCGGATCCGATAGAGACCCGTGATCCGCCAGATGCCTCGCCACACGAGCGTAGCGGCGAACACGCTCGCGACGATCCAAAGGGCAACGAGCAACGTTCAACGCTATCATGCGGGCGTGATCGCCAGCAGCGACAAGCCGCGCGTCCTGGTCGTCGAAGACGAGGCGCCGATCCGCGAGCTGCTGCGCCTGCATTTGTCGCTCGGCGGCTTCGACGTCACCGAAGCCGGCGACGGTACGCGAGCGCTCGACGTCGCGCGGTCGGAGCCATTTGACCTGATCGTGCTCGACGTCATGCTGCCGGGCATCGACGGCATCACCGTGTGCCGCGCGGTGCGGGTCGAGGGCGCGAACGTCCGGACGCCGATCCTGATGGTGACGGCGCGTGACACCGAGTCGGACACGGTCATCGGTCTCGAGAGCGGCGCCGACGACTACCTGGCGAAGCCGTTCGGGATGCGCGAGCTGATGGCGCGCGTGAGCGCGCTCATGCGACGGGCGAAGCGGGTGGCCGAGCCCTCCGACGCCACTGCTCGCCTGGTGCAGCTGCGGGATCTCGTGATCGATGCCGACAAGCGGATGGCGGTCGTCCGCGGCGCGGCGCTCGAATTGACGAAGCAGGAATTCGATCTGCTGCATCTATTGGCGACGCGGCCCGGGATCGTCTTCAGTCGCGAGGCGCTACTCGCGAAAGTCTGGGGCGGCGATACCTACGTCACCGAGCGGACGGTCGATACCGTCGTCAGCCGTCTGCGCCGCAAGGTCGAGCGCGACGCGCAGGATCCGGAGCTGATCCTCACGGCGTGGGGCGTCGGCTACAAATTCGCCGACGTGGATTAGCCTCGAGCCTCACCTCAGCCGTCACTTCGGCGTCACTTCAGCGAGGCTTGGCGGGTTCTGCGGCAGGGTGATGACGAACGTCGTCTCGCCGGGGCGGCTTGCGACGTGGATCGCGCCGCCGTGGCGTTTGACGATCGCGTGCGAGATCGACAGACCCAACCCGCTGCCGCCGGATCCGTTCGAGCGTGCGGCGTCGACCTTGTAAAACCGCTCGAACACGTGCGGCAGATGCTCGGGCGGAATCCCCTCGCCTGAGTCCTGCACCGACAGCACGAGATCGCCGCCGTTGGTCGACGCCGTCACCTGCACCGCCCCGCCATCAGGCGTGTGACGCAGCGCGTTGGCGACGAGATTCTCGAGCACCTGCTCGATTCGATCGGGATCGCCCATCACCTGATCGGCGCCGGAGGCCACGCGCGTCGTCAGCGCAATCGCCCGCGTTCGAGCCTCGTGCTCGTGCCGGGCGACGACGTGATCGAAGAGACGTTGAATATCGAACAGCCGCACGTTCAGCGCCGCGACGCCGTTCTCGAACCGCGCCAGATCCACCAGATCCTTGACAATGCGATCGAGACGTCCGGTTTCGCGCTCGAGGATGCTGAAGTAGCGCTCGCGCGTCGCGGCATCCAGTGACACGTCGGCACGGTTGGCCATGTTCAGCGTTTCGACGTATCCGCGCATCGTCGTCAGCGGCGTCTTCAGCTCGTGCGACACGTCGGCGAGCATCTGCCGCCGGAGTTTGTCGGAGGTGCGAAGCGCTTCGTCGCGCGCCGCGAGCTCGCTGGCCATGCGATTGAACGCGCTCGCGACACGCGCCATCTCGTCGCCGCCGCGCTCCGGCGCACGCGCCGTGAGGTCGCCCGCGCCGAACCGCTCGGTCGCCTCTTCGAGCGCCTTGAGCCGGCGTCGAGCCGGTTCGAAGATGACCGCGGCGGCAATCGTCGTCGCGACGATGAGGAGCAACGCGCCCGGCCATGACAGCAACCGACTGAGGTCGCGGACCATAGGGTTGTTGTTCGGCGGCGGCGGCGGCATCACGACGAGACCGCGCAGCTCACCGCTGACTTGAATCGGCGCCATCACCACCGGCGCCGGCGTGCCGATGTCGGGCACCGCGCCCGTGCGTCTGAAGTCGACGCCCTGCACCGACGCCTCCGCCGCCCGCTTCAGGTTGTCGCCGAGCGGGCGCGCCGTGTTGCCGGCCACGCGACCGTCCTTCAAGACGACCCACAGTGCAAACGGAATGCGACCGTATTCGTGCGTCAGGTACCCCTGCAGATCGATTCGTGGATCCTGCGCGAGCGTCGATCCGACGTCGGCGGCGACGATCGCGGCGAGATTGTTGGGCGAGCGATTGGGGAAGGGATTTCCCGCGCGCGCCAGCAGGTAGCTGAACATGGCGCTCTGCGCGACGACGACCGCGACGAGGAAGACCACGAAGCTGAAGCCGATCCGGAAATAGAAGCTGCGGAACACGAGGCGATTATCGCGCGGCGGCGACGGGAAAAAGACACGTCGAGCTCTTTTCAAGCGAGTGCAATACTTCTGCAACACCTTCACGCTGAAATGAGTCGCATGAAGAATCGCTCTTACAACAGACGTGAAGCCCTCGGACTCCTCGGCGCGGCGAGCGCCGCGCTGGCGGCAGCCTGCGGCTCCTCGCCGACGAGTCCCACCAGCACGACTTCCAGCTCGTCGACCGGCGGCACGACGTCGTCGAGCTGCGCCGTATCGCCCGAAGAGACAGCCGGACCTTATCCGGATCGCACGGGGATGATCTCGAACTCCGCCTTCTATCGACAGGACATCACCGAAGGGAAGAGCGGTCTCCCGCTGACGCTGGCGCTGACCGTCGTCAATGTCCGGAACAACTGCGCTCCCGTCGCCAACGCGACCGTCGAAGTCTGGCAGTGCGACGCGACCGGCAACTACTCGGAGTACGGCAACTCAGTGGGACAGACGTTCCTGCGCGGACTCCAGACAACGGACAGCAATGGCACGGTCACGTTCAGGACGATCTATCCCGGCTGGTATCAGGGCCGCGCCACGCACATTCATCTCGAGGTCTTCATCAACGGCGCGACGGTGAAGACGACGCAGATCGCGTTCCCCGAATCGGTGTCATCGGCGGTGTATCGGACGGCCGTCTACGCCGCGCATGGATTGAATGCGACAACCAACAGCGGGGACATGGTCTTCGCTGACGGCACCGACCACGAGATGGCGACGCTGAGTGGTGACACGACGAGTGGCTATACAGCCACGCTGACCGTGGGGATTTCGGTCTAGG
>DAIUKO010000427.1:0-2573 GCA_036848175.1 Vicinamibacterales bacterium
ATCCGCGTCAAGGCGAGCATCAGGACTGGGGCACGCTGATCTTCAACTACGGCCGGAACGAGGTGCGCAACTTCCTGATGTCGAACGCGCTGTTCTGGCTCGAGGAGTACCACGTCGACGGCCTTCGCGTGGACGCGGTCGCGTCGATGCTCTACCTCGATTACTCACGCCGCGAGGGCCAGTGGGTGCCGAACGCGTACGGCGGACGCGAGAACCTCGACGCCATCGGGTTCCTTCACCAGCTGAACATGCTCACCCACGGCGAACATCCGGGGACGATTACCGCCGCCGAAGAATCGACGGCATGGCCGGGCGTGAGCCGTCCGCTGTATCTCGGCGGACTCGGGTTCACCTACAAGTGGAACATGGGCTGGATGCACGACATCCTGCAGTACATCAGAGAGAATCCCGTGCACCGGCGCTGGCATCACAACCTCGTCACCTTCTCGGCGCTCTATATGCACACCGAGAACTTCATCCTGCCGTTCTCGCACGACGAAGTCGTGCACGGGAAAGGGTCGATGATCGACAAGGTTCCGGGGGACGTGTGGCAGAAGTACGCGACGCTGCGCACGCTCTACGGCTACATGTACGGACACCCGGGAAAGAAGCTGCTCTTCATGGGCGGCGAGTTCGCGCAGTGGCGCGAGTGGAACCACGATCGCAGTCTCGACTGGCATCTGCTCGACGATCCGTCGCACGCCGCCATCCGGCGTTTCATCCAGGATCTGAACTGGCACTACTGCGCCGAGCCGGCGCTGCACCAGCGCGATTTCGATCCGGACGGCTTCCGCTGGATCGACTGCAACGACAACGAGAACAGCGTCGTCTCGATCGTCCGCTACGCGAAGGAGCGTGAGGATTTCGTCGTGATGGTCTTCAACTTCACGCCGGTCCCGCGCGCCGAGTACCGCATCGGCGTGCCGGCGCCCGGGTTTTACGTGGAGCTGCTCAACAGCGATGCATCGCTGTACGGCGGCAGCAACGTCGGCAACGGCGGCGGCGTCGAAACCCAGCCCGTCGCCGCGCACGGCTTCGATCAGTCGCTGCCGCTGACGGTGCCGCCGCTCGGCTGTCTGCTGTTGAAGAAGCGGTCGATCTAGCGTCGACGACCGTATCGAAGCGCACGAAACCACGAAACACGAAACCACGAAAACTCTTTTGTACGAGAAGACTTCTTTGTGGTGGTTTCGTGGTTTCGTGGTTTCGTAGTTTCGTGTGATGTTTGTGATTCGCAGTCCGTGATGTACCGTTCACCGCCCATGTCACTCCGCAGCTCCCGCGCCGTCGCCGTTGCGCTGGTCACGTGCGCGACCTTCACCGACCTGGTCGCGTACTCGATCGCGATTCCGGTGCTGCCCGATCTGAGCCGGAAGCTCGGCGCGTCGCCGACGATGATCGGCCTGCTGTTCGCGTCGTTCGGCGTGACGCTCCTGACCGTCTCGGTGCCGATGGGCGCCGTCTCGGATCGAATCGGCCGCAAGGCGCCGATGGCCGGCGGACTGATCGCCCTCGCCGCGGCCAGCCTGCTCTTCGCGTTCGGAGACACGTTGCCGTGGCTGTTCGCCGCACGGCTGGTGCAGGGCGCGGCCGACGCGGTGACCTGGGTCGTCGGCTTCGCGCTGATCGCCGATCTCTACGAGTCGAACGAGCGCGGCCGCGTCACCGGCATCGTCATGATGGGGACGAGCTGCGCCATCATGGTCGGGCCGACGCTCGGCGGCTGGCTCTATGAAATCGGCGGCATGCGCGCGCCGTTCGTGACGGTGGCGGTTCTCGCCGCGATCGTGCTCGCCCTGTTTCTCTGGTACCGAGTGCCGGACCATCACGCGACCGGCGACATCGTCCCGATCGGTCTGGTGCTGCGCGTCCCGGCGATCGCCGCCTGCACGATCGTGGTCATCGCGATCTCGGCGACGATCTCGATGATCGAGCCGGTGCTGTCGCTGCAGCTGAACACGCTCGGCGTGACGCCGGCGCGCATCGGGTTGATCTACGGCATCGCCGCGGTCGTCACGACGACGATGCATCCGTTCATCGGCCAGCTCGCGGACCAGTTCGGATCGCGGCGGATGACGATGCTCGGACTCGTGCTCGCGGCGTGCACACTGCCGTTGCTCGCGCACGCGTGGAGCTATCGCTCGGCGCTGGCGCTCTTCGTCGTCACGGCCGCGGCGAGCACGTTCATCATCACGCCGTCGCTGGCCTACATGGGTGAGGCGACGAGCGACGCCGGCGTCCGATCGTTTGGCGTCGCCTACGGACTTTACAATTTGGCATGGGGCGTCGGCCTGCTCGGCGGGCCGGCGATCGGCGGCTTCTTGTTCGAACGCATCGGCTTCCGCAACATCCTCCTCGTCTGGGCGCCGTCGCTGGCGCTCGTCACGATCCTGCTTTGGAGAGTAAAATCAGAACGTTCCCAAGCACCCGCGGCCACACCGACGTAATCCCGGCGAGCCGTTGAATCGACGCCCCCCGAACGCTCATGGTGAGCTTGTCGGAACGCTCATGGTGAGCTTGTCGGAACGCTCATGGTGAGCTTGTCGAACCATGAGCGCCGCGCTCGTCCTTCG
>DAIUKO010000427.1:2673-5320 GCA_036848175.1 Vicinamibacterales bacterium
TGTCGGAACGCTCATGGTGAGCTTGTCGAACCATGAGCGCCGCGCTCGTCCTTCGACGGGCTCAGGACGAGCGGTGTGATGACGTCGATTCAACTGGATCGAGGTACGGACACGAGAGCGGTGTGATGACGTCGATTCAACTGGATCGAGGTAAGGACACGAGAAATGACTTCTAGAAAAACTGCTGTGACTGGTTTGCTCATTTGTGGAATTGTCGCGCTCTCCTCGTACTCGGTTCGCGCCGACGTGCGCGCCGACGAGAAGACGCACGTCGAGTTCGCCGGCATGCTCGGCCGCATGGTCAACATCTTCGGCGGCAAGGCCGCGCGCGAAGGGACGACGTCGACCGTCGCCGTCAAAGGCGATCGCATGGCGCGCCTCGACGAGAGCGTCGGGCAGATCGTCGATCTCGCCGACGAAAAGATCTACGACCTCGACATGAAGAAGAAGTCGTACAAGGTGACGACGTTCGCCGAGCTGCGGCGCCGGATGGAAGAGGCGCGCAAGAAGGCGGAAGAGGACGCGAAGAAGGAAGAGGGCAAGGAGCCGAAGTCCGAAGCCGCGCCGCCGCCCGAGAACAACATCGAGGTCGACTTCAGCGTCAAGAACACCGGCGAGAAGAAGACCATCAACGGCTTCGACACGCGCGAAGCGGTGATGACGATCACGGTGCGCGAAAAAGGGAAGACGCTCGACGAGAGCGGCGGCCTGGTGATGACCGCGGACATGTGGCTCGCGCCGAAGATCGCCGCGATGAAGGAGATCACCGACTTCCAGATCCGCTACGCGCAGAAGCTGTACGGGCCGATGGTCGCCGGCGTGTCGGCCGAGCAGATGGCGGCGGTGATGGCGCTGTATCCGATGATGAAGCAGGCGATCGCGAAGATGAACACCGAGGGCACGAAGCTGGACGGCACCGCGATCCTGACGACGATCACCACCGACGCCGTCAAGTCGGCGGAGCAGGTCGCGGCCGAAGCCAAGCAGGCCGAGGCCGATTCGAAGCCGAAGATGACGACCAGCGTCGGCGGACTCCTCGGCGGCATCGCCAAGAAGGCGGCCGCCAAGAAGATGAGCGGCGACAACGCCGGCAAAGCGCGCTCGACGTTCATGACCGGCACGACCGAAGTGCTGAAGGTCGTGACCGACGTGACGCCGACCGACGTCGCGATTCCGGCAGGCTTCAAGGAGAACAAATAGGCGGGCCTATCCCGCCATTTTCTCGATCCGCTTCCACTCGTCGTCGGTGACCGGCATCACGGACAGCCGTGAGATGCGAACGAGCGGGAACGTCTTGAACGACGGGTCCGCTTTGATCTCCTTCAGCGTGACGGGTCGCGCCAGTTTCTTCACCGGCGCGACCTCCACCACCGCGGCCTTGCCCGACTCGTCGTCCGGATCCGCATAGGCGTTGCCGAGCGCCTTGGCGATCCCGACCACCGCTTTCTCGTCGCCGGTGTGATAGTAGAAGATGCGGTCGCCCTTCTTGACCGCATGGAGATGCTTCTGCGCGACCGGATTCCTCACCCCGCTCCAGACCGTCGACTTGTCTTTCACGAGATCGTCGAAGTTGTAGTGCGTCGGTTCTTCCTTGAACAGCCAGTTCATGGCGCGCATTCTACCGCCACTCCGTGATCGCGTTCGTCTGCCGGTCCGCGTCCTCTTCGTCGGCATCAACCCGGGCATCCGTTCGGCCGAGACCGGGCATCATTTCGCCGGCTACTCGAATCGGTTCTGGAAACTGCTCTACGAGTCGAAGCTCGTGCCCGAGCCGATCACCACCTACGACGATGCGCGGCTGCCCGAGTGGGGCTACGGGATCACGAACCTCGTCCCGCGGGCGACGCCCGGGATCGACACGCTTCGGTCCGATGAATACGTCGCCGGCGCACGAGCGCTCAAGAAGAAAGTCCGGCGGTGGAAGCCCGAGGTGGTCGCGTTGGTCGGCGTGACGCTCTATCGCGTCGTCTTCGCGAAGCGGGCATCCGAGGCGATCGGCCTCGGACTGCAGATCGACGCGCTCGAAGGCGCACGCGTCTTCGTCCTGCCCAATCCGAGCGGACGCAACGCCAACTATTCCTACCAGGAAATGCTCGCGGCGTTTCGCGGTCTCCGGACGTGGCTGCGCCGGAAGAAGGCTCTTGACAACCTCTGAATAGTGATTACCGTAGCCACGCCACTTATGACCAAATGCTGTCTCGTGCTGTTGCTGTTGGGCGTCGCCGGACTGACGCAGGAGCCTGCCGGTCGCGCGCCGCGCACGCTCGTGGAGTTCGACGAGTTGTTCCAGCGCGTCAAGAACTGGGGACGCTGGGGAAAAGAAGACCAGCTCGGCTCTGCCAATCTCGTGACCGTCGCGAAGCGAAAACAGGCGGTCGCGCTCGTGAAGAGCGGGGTGACCGTCTCGCTCGCGCACAATCCATTGACCGAGCGCGCCGAGGACAACGCCAATCCGTTCGAGCACACGATGCTGCGCGGCTTCAGCATGGATCGCTACGCCGTGTCGTACCACGGCTACGCGCACAGTCACATCGACGCGCTCTGCCACATTCTCTACAAGGATCAAACCTACAACGGCTACGCGCGCGCCGAGGTGAACACCGAGAAGGGCTGCACGAAGCTCGGCATCGACAACCTGAAGAACGGC
>DAIUKO010000428.1:0-5295 GCA_036848175.1 Vicinamibacterales bacterium
TGGTTTGAGCACCTGAAGGAGCTTAATCGCGTGGCCCGCTCATAGTCTCTCCGTTGACTCCGTTTCTCCGTTTGTGAACTCAGTTGACTCCGTACATCTCCGTTCTCTCGGTCAGGCCGAGAGATGACGCGCGAGGAACGGGATGCCGCGCTTGCCCCAGAATGAGTGTTCGCCTGGGAACACCTCCTGCTCGACTCGATCGCCTGCGCCGAAGACGTTGTAGATCTCACGCACGCGGCCGAAGCTCTCGATGCTCGCCGCGATCGGGAAGATGTTGTCCTTCTCGCCCGACTCCACGAAGAGCGGCCGCGGCGCGATCAGTCCGGCGACATCGTGCATCTCGGCCCAGTTCAGGATTCCCGGCACGTAGTTGTCGATGCAGTGGGCGAGGCTGCCGACGCTGTCGCGGAACGTGTTCAGATAGCCGCTGACCAGTGCGGCGCGGATGCGCGGCTCGAGCGCGCTTGCGAACACGGTGACCGTGCCGCCGCCCGAAATGCCCATGCATCCGACGCGGCTCGAGTCGAGCTCGGATCGCGTCGCGATGTAGTCGAGCGTCCGCATCACGTCCCACACGCGCCACGCGATCATCGTGTCGCCAACCAGCAGTGCGCCTCCGGCGACCGGCTCGCACGCTTTGCGGGACAACCCTTGGCGCGCATTGATCGGATCCCGGCGGCACCCGAAGCCCATGGGCTCGATCGCCACGGCGGCCATTCCAGCTTCCGCCACCTGGATCGCGAAGTCGTGTTGATAACCCGCCTTGTCGGTTCGATCGCGCCCCTGTTCGTCGATGCCGACAATGTCGTCGACGCCGCGGCCATGGCCGGGCACGCACATCATCGTCGCGATGGGTGTCTTCGCGTTCGCCGGAAGCAGGACGTACGCGAGCACGCTCACGCCGGGCCGGCTGTCGAACACGATCTTCTCGCGGCGGTAGCCGGCAAACGCGCGGGTTTCGAGCGTGACAGGTGTGAGCGGATGGCGATCGCGTGGGAAGCCGCCGATGAGATCGATCAGCTTGCTTCGCAACTGCTGCTGCCAGCTCTCGGCCTGCGCGCGCGACGTGGCCTGAAAACGAAGACGTCGCGGCGCCGCCGCGTATAGATCGCGCGTGAAGACCACCGGGTCGAATCGGCGACTTTCGAGGCCTTTGGTAATCCCCGTGAGGGGACCGATGTAGCCAGCCGCTGCGGGCGTCTGCCCCGCGAGACGCATGGCACGCAGCGCCGGCGCGGCGGCAAGTATTCGCGCGAGCTCACGGCGAGACATTTTTCTCATGGCTCCTCCGCTGATCCCGACCTTCAAAACCCGCTCGGCCTGATCCAGAAGCTCTCGCGCCAGGTGCCGCCGGGCGCGACGCTCTGGAGCTCTTTGTACTGTCCCTTTTGCGCGAGGTTGATCGCGTCGGTGATGCCGGCCATCGGCTCGACGCAGATGAAGTCGCGATCCTTGGGCGCCCAGATCACGACCGATCGATAGTTAGGGCCGAGCACGAGATCCAGGCGCTGCGATTTGCCGGCGATCGTCATCGTCGACCGGCCCTGGCTGTCTCGTGAGAGATCGCCGAAGACGTCGTCGAGGTCCGCGGCGCGAAGCGACGCGGCGCGGGGATTCGAAAAGATCTTTTCGATCGGTTCGGTCTCGCCCGTCGGCACCTTGTTCTGCGCGAGGAGCCAATGCGTCCGCGCGCCGACGGCCAGCGTCCACTCGTCTCGCGGTGAATCGGTCAACTGGTAGTAGGGATGGAATCCGATCGAGACGGGCATCGGCTCCGCGCTCTGATTGGTGATCGTCGTCCGGACTTCGAGGGCGCCGTTCTGCAGGCGATACGTGATCTCGATGGTGTGGGCGAAGGGCCACTGCTTCATCCACATCGGCTGGCGCGCGAACTCGAGGCGGCTCGTCACCCACGCGGCGGTGCCGTCCGCCTTCGCTTCGACCACCTGCCATTGATCGGTCGTCGTGACGAACCCGTGGATTGGAATCGGACCGCGGACGTTGCCGAGCGTCATGTCGAAGGCGTACTTCCGGCCGTTCGCGTAGAACGCCGTCTCGTCGAGGCGGTTCGCCCACGGCCCCATGAACGGGATGCCGCTCATCGTCGGCTTCGCTTTGAATTCCTCGACCGACGTGTACGGCCAGCGGAGGACGTTGTGCCCTTTCACCTTCATCTCGAACGCGATGTTGCCGACCGACGGCACGATCGAGACCGTGGTTTGCGATTTCGTGTCCTGGAGCTGCACGATGTCGCCGTTGCGTTGTGCGGCGTACTGCGCCGATGCCGGCGCGGCAGCCGTCAGTGCGACGGCAGCCACCTGCAAAAAGAGACGCCACGAAGGCACCAAGACACGAAGACAGGAATGGCTCTTCATCGTGCACGCTCGGGCAACGTGAACGCATACACGGTGTTGCCCGCGGCGATCGCGACGAACTGGCGGCCATCGATCGCGTAGCTGATCGGCGACGCGGCCATCGTCGGACCGAGCTGCACGTGCCACAGGTGCGCGCCGCTCTTCGCGTCGAGCGCGACGAGATTGCCGTCGCGGATTCCGCCGAACACGACGTTGCCCGCCGTCGCGAGCACGCCGTTGGTGAGCGAGCCCTGGAAGATCTTGAAATCCCACACGGCCTTGCCGGTCTCGGGATCGATCGCCTTGATTCCGGCAGACGGTGCGGGATCGCCGGGCCGCGGCCGAACGTCGCCGGCAGGGTCGCCGCGACCGATGTACTGCCGGCCGCTTTCGAAAGCGACGCGCGTGCTCGCATACCGCTGTCCGTTCTCGGCGTATTCGAGATACATCCAGCCAGTCAGCGGGCTGTACGACGGCGCCTGGAAGTTCGTGCCGCCGCCGAGCGTCGGGTAGACGACGAAGCTGCCGTCGGGGCTGGAGTTCGAGCCGGGTACCTGGATCGGCTTGCCGTTCGCGTCGAAGCCCGACATCCAGTTCGCGTGGACGAACGGCGTGCCCGAGAGCAGCGTGCCGTTCGTGCGATCGAGCACGTAGAAAATGCCGTTGCGATCGGCGTGCAGCAGCAGCTTCCGCGGCTGCCCGCGCCACGCGCGATCGACGAGGATGACGTCCTGGCACGAGTCCCAGTCGTGTCCGTCGTTCGGCGTGAACTGGTAGTGCCACTTCCGCTGTCCTGTGTCCGGATCGATCGCGACGACCGAATCGCTGAACAGGTTGTCGAGATCGCCGCGCACGGATCGATCGATCTGCGGTCCGGGATTGCCGACCGTCCAGTAGACGAGATTCAACTCGGGATCGTACGAACCGGTCAGCCACATCGGACTGCCGCCCTGCTTCCAGCTGTCGCCGAGCCACGTGTCGTTGGCGAATTCGCCAGGCCCGGGCACCGCATACCAGCGCCACAGCCGCTGGCCGCTGGCCGCGTCGTAGGCGTCGAGAAATCCGCGCGCGCCGAACTCGCCGCCGGTGATCCCGACGAGGACCTTGTCTTTCACGACGAGCGGCGGGCTGGTGAGACTGTAGCCGAGCATCGAATCGGCGACCTGCGTCTCCCAGATCGGCAGTCCGGTTCTCGCATCGAGCGCGACGAGCGCCGCGTCGAGCGTGCCGACGAACACTCGCTGTCCGAGTACGGCGACGCCGCGGTTGAAGGGATTGATCTCGTACGGGTTCTTCACTTTCTGCGGCCGCGCGTATCGCCAGATCTGGCGTCCGGTTCGCGCGTCGAGCGCGACCACCGTGCCCGGCTGCGTCGTGTACATCACGCCGTCGACGACGACCGGCATCGCTTCGAGGATGGAATCGCCGGGCATCGGAAACGTCCAGGCGGTTTGCAGCTGTCCGACGTTGCTCGCGTCGATCTGCTTCAGACCCGAATAGTGCGTGCCCTGGTAGTTGCCCCAGTACATCAGCCAGTTGTGCGGCTCGGCGTCCGCGCGTTTGAGGCGATCGAAGGTGACGCCGCCTGCCGCCATCGTGGTGGCAGCGGCTTTCATGTCGCGCGCGCGCCGCGCGGCGAGAAAGGCGAGCACATCGTTGAGCTCGGTCGAGGTCAGCCTGGTCGCGTAATCGCCGGGCATCAGCGATCGCGGTTCGACGCGAAACGATGCGAGCTTCTGCTTGTCGAGGAGATGAAGCTGCCCCGAGGCGTCCACCATTTGAACCGAGAAGGTGTCTTCGTTGCGACGCACGCCGCGGATCTCGCGGCCATCGCTCGTCGTCGCGACGATCACCTGGGGCGGCGCGCCGCCGCGTCCTCGGCCGCCGCCGCGACCGGCGGCTGCCGGTGACGCCATCGGCGCATTCGGAGTCAGAATCTTCTGGCGGAGCGCCGCCATCGGTGCGAGACCAACCGTCGAGAGATCGGGTCCGGTCGTGCCGCCGCGCCCGTTGACCTGATGACAGCTTGCGCAGCCGGCGCGGCCGAAGAACAGTCCTTCGCCCGACTGTGCGTTGCCGGTGATCGTCGATCCCGCGTCTGCCGGCGGAGCCGCGCCGGCGCGCGACAGGCTGCGGATGTACGACACAACCTGCCAGATTTGCTGATCGGTGAGGCCTCTGAAGGGCGGCATCTGGCTTCCTGCGATGCCTTCACGAATCGTGTGGAACAGATCGCCGTCTTCGTTGCCGTGCGCAAAGGTGCCGGTGTCGAGCGCGGGGCCGCGATCGCCGCGTCCCGCCGGCGCGTGACACGACGCGCACGTCTGGTCGTAGACGCGCGTCCCTTCAACAATCGCGGCGGGATTGTCGCCGAGCGGATTGCGGGTCGTGTCGGCCTGCTGCGCCAGCATGTTCATGCTGGCCAGCATCGGAATCAGGAACCAGAACGGCTTCATCGCGCGGATGATATTGCAGATCGCGACTTCGCCGGAACGCGTGATCCAGGGTTCGTGGTTGCGAGGCCCTGGCGTTCGAATTATTCGGCGCCCGAGACGCTGGATGGCGTATAAACAGCCGACCCGACGGCTTGCGCAGGGGCCTCTCGCGCGCCAGCCATCCTACGGTTGTCCGGCACGAAGGTTCGCGAGGGACAGCGCGGCTCACGCGATGACCGAATACACGCCGGCGTCAGCTTCTCCGCCAACGCTCATGGCTCAAGTGCGAGACGCCATTCGTCTCCGCCACTACAGCCAGCGGACTGAGCACGCCTACGCGAGTTGGATTCGTGAAAGACGCGCCACGCCTGGCCGGCATCGTCAGGCCGGCAACGTCAGATTCCTTGCGGCATTCATTCGCAACCCATCCTTTGGATGCGGGCTACGACATCCGCACCATTCAGCAATTGCTCGGCCATCGCGATGTCAGCACGACGATGATCCAC
>DAIUKO010000429.1:0-5268 GCA_036848175.1 Vicinamibacterales bacterium
TTTCGTGGTTTCGTGGTTTCGTGGTTTCGTGGTTTCGTGGTTTCGTGGTTTCGCGTTTCGTGGTTTCGTGACGCTTTACTCCAGTGACGAGCGGCCGACCGAGAAACGCTGGCCTGAGAACGTATGCACCTCGATAGCTCGACCATCCGTCTCGACGGTGACGGCTCCGTCTCGATCGGTGCGGAAGATCTCCGCCCCGACAGCCCGGTACCGCGCGACGACCTCCGGCACCGGATGCCCAAAGTGATTCCCTCGTCCTACGCTGACGACGGCGACCGTCGGCTTCATCGCGGTCACGAAGTCAGCACTGCTCGATGTGAGGCTGCCGTGGTGCGGCACTTTCATCACTCTCAGCCGTGCGCGCGGAATGGCCGTCGCGAGATCGCGCTCGATCTCTCTTCCGATATCTCCCGTCAGCAGCACCGAGACGTCGCGCCACCGCAGTTCGAGGACAAGCGAGTCGTCGTTCCGCACCTTCTGCCGCTCCCAGTCGGCGACCTCCGGATGGCGCGCGACGATCTCCACATCGTCGACGACCGTGCGATCGCGCGCGTAGACGTTTGCCCATCGCGAGCCGATCGACTCTGTGAGCGTCCGCAGCGTTGTGAGCGGCGGCGATCGCGGCACCGGAATGCCCTCCCACACCTCCCGCGGACGGAATTCGCCGACAATCGACGCGGCGCCGCCGATGTGATCCGGATCGCCGTGCGTCAGCGCCACGAGATCCAGGCGGCGGAAGCCGGCGTCGCGAATGACCGGGGCGACGACGCGGTCGCCGACATCGAAGGATGAGGAGAACGCGAGGCCGCCGGCATCGACGAGCAGCGTCGACCCTCGCGGAAAGCGGACGAAGATCGCGTCGCCCTGGCCGACGTCGATGAAGGTCACGTGAAGGCGGCCGTCCCCGCGGGCGGCGACGAGGACTCGCGGATCGACCAGGATCCACAGCGCGCTTGCCGTCGCGAGGAGAGCGAGCGCTCGGCTGAAGCCTCGCGCCCCGGTTGACGAGCGCGGCCGACTCAGGCTGACCCACCAGCCGGCGAGCGCGCCGTAATAGATGATGACGACGACGGGATCCGGCGGCGCCACGCGATAGGTCACGACCGGCGCCAAGCGAACCAGCTGCGCCGACCACACGAGACCAGCCGCGCCGACATGCGCGATCCAACCCGCGCCCGACGCGAGCGTGGTCGAGAGAATCGCCAACGGGACCAGCGCCAACCCCGCGATCTGCGCGACACCCATCAGCGGAACGGCGAGGAAGTTCAAGCCGAGCCCGGCGAAGGTCACGCGCGAGAAGACGATCGCGCCAATCGGAAACAACACCGCTTCGGCCGCGATCGATGCGGCCAGCATCGCGGCGAGAATCCGCGTCGATGTGCCGCGCTCTGCCGCCGTCGTCGCGATCGCCGGCATCACGAGCACGATCGCGAGCGTCGCGCCGAAGGTGAGGAGAAATGCCGGATCGGCAACCGCCAGCGGATCGGCGGCGACGATGAGGCCGGCGACCACCGCAAGCGCGTTCAGCGGCGGCGTTCGCTGGTCGAACGCACGCGCGCCGAAATAGACCGCCGCCATCAGCGTCGCGCGGTCGACTGACGCGCCGCCGCCGACGAGCCTCGCGTAGCCGGCGAGCATCACGATCGCCGAGAGCATCGCCGTTCGTCCGAGCAGGCCCGCGCGGCGAAAGGCGCCGAGGAGAAGACCGGCGAGGATTGCGATGTTGCCTCCGGAGATTGCGATTACGTGATAGGTCCCGGCTTCCTGCAGTCGCCGCTGTACGTCATCGTCGAGGCCGGCGCGATCGCCGATGACGATCGCCGCCACGATCGCGGCAGACTGCGGATTCCATTGGCCAACGTTGGTCGCGATCGCACGTCGCGCGAAGGCGCGGGCGGCGCCCATCGCTTCATCGGCGGTCGATCCGCGCGACAGTACCTCGACGAGCGCACCGCTCTTGACGGAACCGACGAGCGTCGTGCCGCGCCGCGCGAGCGCACGCTCGTGATCGGGAACGCCCGGATTCAGGTACCGTGACGGACGGCGCAGCATGACCGGCATCCGCACGCGACGGCCGGCACGCCACTCGTCGATGTGTACGGCGGCGAGCGAACCGACGACGGTGACGAGGATGCCGCCGGCGATCTGTGGAGTGCTCCCCGCAGGCGCTTCCAGCCCATCGACAGCGACGCTCAGCGACACGCCAGCGTCGCTCGGGGCCGCATCGGCGCGCAGCACGCCCTCGACTATTGCGAATGCCTCGTCGTCTTCGGGCATCCGGCGGCCCTGCGCCGCTGCGGCGTCGCGTTCGACACGCGCGAGCTGCTCGAAGGCCACGCGCAGCGGCGGCCGCCAGGCGCGCTGCCACTCGACGGCGGACAACAGCCACCCGCCAGTGAAAAAGCCAATCGACACGGACACGATGAGCAGCCGCCGCCGCTCGAGCGCCCACGCGAACATCGCGCAGGCGACGCTGATGGACATCAGGACGAACGCGAGCGTCGGGGAAGATTCAGGAAGATAGAGACCGAAGGCAGCGCCGGCGAGGAGCGCGGCGGTGGGGATCGCGGCGATCGTGCGCATTCGCCGCGTTGGTGCAAACGTCGCGACGATCGCGGATCACACGAAACCGCGAATCACGAAACCACGAAACGTCAGAGTCTAAAGGTTTTCGTGGTGTCGCGGTTTCGTGGTTTCGTGAATGGCCCGGGAAAAGCTGGCAGATTCTGCCGGCCCTCTACACCTTCTCGGCGGCAATTCCTGCGTAGTAGTCCTGCAGCGCGCGCACGCCAAATCCCTGCTCTCGAAGCGCGCGAATCGCCTGAACCGCCGCCGCGGCGCCGGTGAGCGTCGTGATGCACGGCACCTCCTGCATCATCGCGGCGCGGCGGACAGTGCGGTCGTCGAAGAAGGACTCGCGGCCGAGCGGCGTATTGATCACGAGGTCGACCTTCCGGTTCACGATCTCGTCGGCGATGTTCGGCCGTCCTTCGTTGACCTTGTAGACGACGTCGACGTCGAGACCGTAGGCGCGCAGGTACGCCGCCGTGCCGCGCGTCGCCACGAGGCGGAACCCGAGCTCCGCGAGATCGCGCGCAATCGGCAGCAGGTTTTTCTTGTCGTCGTTGTTGACGCTGACAAACGCGGTGCCGCCCTCCGGCAACCGCTGACCCACCGACAACTGCGCCTTTGCGAAGGCGACGCCGAAGTTCGTCGATCCGCCCATCACCTCGCCGGTCGACTTCATCTCCGGACCGAGAATCGTGTCGACGCCCGGGAAGCGCACGAACGGGAACACCGGACTCTTGACGAACACGCCGGCGACCTGGACGTCTTCGACGAGCCCGAGCTCGGCGAGCGTACGGCCGGTCATCACCTTCGCCGCGACCTTCGCCAGCGACACGCCGGCCGCCTTCGAGAGATACGGCACCGTGCGTGAGGCTCGTGGATTCACTTCGAGCACGTAGACGACGTTGTCCTTGATCGCGTACTGAACGTTCATCAACCCGACCACTTTCAGGGCGCGCGCAATGCGGCGCGTGTAGTCCCGGATCGTGTTCAGGTGGCGCTCCGGGCAGATGAACGGCGGCACGACGCACGAGCTGTCGCCCGAGTGAATGCCCGCCTCTTCGATGTGCTCCATGATCCCGCCGATGACGACCGCACCGGTTTCATCCGCGACCGCATCGACGTCGAACTCGAACGCATCTTCGAGGAACCTGTCGACGAGAATCGGATGCTCGGGCGACGCGTCCACGGCCTGCGTCATGTAGCGATCGAGCGTGCCGACGTCGTAGACGATCGCCATCGCGCGTCCGCCGAGCACGTACGACGGCCGCACGACGACCGGGAACCCGATCGCTGCCGCCGCTTCGCGCGCTTCCAGACGCGAGGTGGCCGTGCCGCTCGCCGGCTGCGTGATGTCGAGCTCCGCGAGCAGTTTTGCGAAGCGCTTTCGATCCTCCGCCAGATCGATCGAGTCCGGCGAGGTCCCGAGAATCTTCACGCCTGCCTGCTGCAGCGCGAGCGCGAGCTTCAGCGGCGTCTGGCCGCCGAACTGGACGAGGCACGACACCTCCGCACCGGCCGACCGCTCCGTCTCGATCACGGCGATGACGTCCTCGAACGTCAGCGGCTGGAAGTACAGGCGATCGGCGGTGTCGTAGTCGGTGGAGACCGTTTCCGGGTTGCAGTTGATCATCACCGTCTCGAGGCCTTCCTCCTTGAGCGCGAAGGCCGCGTGACAGCAGCAGTAGTCGAACTCGATGCCCTGGCCGATCCGGTTCGGACCGCTGCCGAGGATCACGACCTTCGGCTTCGCGGTCGGATTCGCCTCGCTGGTCGGCTCGAACGAGCTGTACAGATACGGCGTGAACGACTCGAACTCCGCGGCACACGTGTCCACACGTTTGTAGACCGGAGTCAGGTTCATCGTCGTTCGCCGATCGCGGACGGCCGACTCCGACGTATTCAGCGCCAGCGCGAGCTCGGCGTCGCCGAACCCGGCGCGCTTGAGCCGGCGCATGTCGTCGGACGTGAGGCCGTCGAGACCCTTCTCTGCCGCAGTCCGCCGCATCTCGGCAATCTCGCCGAACTGGCGCAGGAACCACGGATCGATCTTCGTGACCTCGTGGATCTCTTCCAGCTTCCACCCGCGATCGATCGCGCGGAACAGGTCCCACATGCGCCGGTCGCTCGGAATGGCCAGACGCTTTCGCAGCGAAACATCATCCTCGACGTCGTGATTCCCGCCGCGATCTTCAGCGCCGTGCGTCGCAGCCTTTCGATCTTTGTCGGCCGGCGCGAAGAGGAGCCCGTTGCGACCGAGCTCCAGCGATCGCACCCCTTTCATGAACGCTTCCTTGAAGGTCCGGCCGATCGCCATCACCTCGCCCACCGACTTCATCTGCGTGGTCAACGTGCGATCGGCCTGCGGGAACTTCTCGAAGTTCCAGCGTGGAATCTTGACGACGACGTAGTCGATGGTCGGTTCGAACGACGCGGGCGTGAGGCGCGTGATGTCGTTGGGAATCTCGTCGAGGTGATAGCCGAGGGCGAGCTTGGCGGCGATCTTGGCGATCGGGAAGCCGGTGGCTTTCGATGCCAGCGCCGAGGAGCGCGACACCCGCGGATTCATCTCGATGACGACCATGCGGCCGTTCGCCGGATTCACGGCGAACTGGATGTTCGATCCGCCAGTCTCGACGCCGACACGCCGGATGATGCGCCGCGCCGCGTCGCGCATGCGCTGGTATTCCTTGTCGCTGA
>DAIUKO010000430.1:0-5235 GCA_036848175.1 Vicinamibacterales bacterium
GGCAGCACCGGCTCGCCGCCGCCGATCACGTTCCAGCCGGGCGCGACCAGGTGCACCCAGTAGCGCAGCGATGGCGCGCCCTGATTGCGATGCGGATCGTTCATCATCATCGGGTAGCCGCTCTGCGTCAGCTTGCCGCTGACCACCCAGTTGTTGCTGCCGATGTCCTCCTGACGCTGACTCAGCTCGAGTGCCGTCGGCTCCTCCACGGCCGGGCCCGATCCAAAGTTCACCGGCCGTCGAAACGCGTTGTACAACTCGAGGATCGTATTGTTGATGAGCGAGAGGTCGATGGCGGGATCGGGCGTGATATTCGGATCGCCGCCCTGGAAGTACTGAATGTCCTTCACCTTCTCCGCGCCGAGCACGCGGACCGCCTGCGCCATATTCACTTCCTGCCCGATGTTGGCGAGGAGCGCGTTGTGGCGCGAGATCACGACCTCCGGCGTCCACGGCATCGGCTTGATGCCGAGCATCTTGAACTCGATCGGCAGCGCCGCGGGATTCCTCAGGGCTTCGGCGATGTACGCGTTCACACCACGCACGTAGGCGGTGATGATCGCCTCGCCGTGCGGGTGATACCAATTCAACTCGGACTTCAGATCGCCGCGGAACATGTGCAGCCGCGTCCCGATGTCGCGTTTCAGCTCCTTCGGACCGAGCACCTCCGCGACCGTCCCGGTCGCCTGACGGCGCCACAGCTCGAACTGGAACAAGCGATCGCGGGCCGCCGTATACCCCTGCGTGAAGAACAGGTCCGCCTCGTTCTTCGCGTAGATGTGATTCAGTCCCCAACGATCGCGAACGACTTCGACCGGCTCGCCGAGCCCCGCAATCTGCAGCGTCTGGTCGGCAGGCGCGGCGCCAATCGAAGACGAGGCCGCTGACGCCACGATCACGAGCAGCGCGAAGAAAATCAGTCTACGCATGGGCGGGATGCTAACATGAGCCGCCTTCGTCGAATCAGCCGCGTACGTACCGGGGGACTCACCATGCGTCGACTCGCCCTCACCAGACTGGGGACGACAGCGGTCGTCATTGCTGCGCTCGTCTGCGCCGGCGCGGCGACGCACGCGCAGCAGCACGCGCCGGCGGCGAAGGCGCCGAAGAAGAATCCGCTGCTGAAGCTCGTCGAACCGTGGCCGGAGGAAGCGGTCCTTCTCGCCCGGCGCACCGAAGCGGAGCGCCGGCCGCTGTTTCAGTCGACCGAGCCGTTGGCGTTCACGCTCGCCGCCGATTTCAAGCTGATCAACAAGGACCGGAATCCGGAAAGCACAGCCCGCTATCCGGCGCTGCTCTCGCTGACCGACGAACGCGGCCGCGAGCAGACGATCCACGTGCGACTCAGTCCGCGCGGTCACTTCCGGAGGATGGCGCGGAACTGCTCCTTCGTCCCGCTGCGCGTCGAGCTGCCCGCGGCGGAAACCGCCGGCACCGTGTTCGAAGGTCAGTCGACGCTCAAGCTCGGCACGCATTGTCAGGACGACAAGTCGTACGAGCAGATCACGCTGCGCGAGTACCTCACCTATCCGATCTTCAACATCGTCACGCCGCGATCGTTCCGCGCCCGTCTCGCGCGCGGCACGTACGTCGACGCCAAATCGGGCAAAGCGCACACGACGCGCTACGCGATCTTCATCGAGCACGAGAACGACGTCGCCCGACGCATGGGCGGCCGCGTCGTCGAGCTGCCGCGCACCGGGTTCAAGGACATGGAGGCGTCGACGCTGACGCTGATGATGTTGTTCGAATACATGATCGGCAACACCGACTTCTCATTGTGGGCGCTGCACAACGTGCGGCTGGTCCAGGATCCGGCACGCACGCTCTTTCCGGTGCCGTACGATTTCGATCTCTCGGGCCTCGTCGCCGCTCCGTATGCGATTCCGGAGCCCCGCCTCGGCATCCGATCGGTCAGCGACCGCCTCTATCGTGGTCCGTGCCGGACCGTCGACGAGCTCGAGGCGGCGGCATCGATGCTCCGCGAGAAGCGGCCGGACATCCTCGCGCTCGTCGATCGCACGAGCGGCCTCGACTCCGGCGCGCGGTCTGACGTGAAGAACTACCTCGAAAGCTTCTTCAAGACGATCGAGCGGCCGGCGAGCATCAAGCGCCAGTTCGTCGACGGCTGCAAGCCGTTGCCGACCATGTAGGCGCGGCCGGTCACGACGCCGGCCTCTTGAAGATTGTCGCGTCGACCGGCACGTTCACCTTGATCTCGTCGTACTTCTGCAGATTGGTGAAGGTCGCACCGGTGCGGCGGACGAGAAACGGCAACTTCACTTCGCCAACGGATCGATAGTCTTCGTAGTCGGTCTGCTCCGGAATCCGGCCGAGCGCTGTCGGCGTCAGCGTCACGCGGCGAATCAGCAAGCCGGTCTCGCGATCGAAGAACAGCCGCTCGACCTGCGCGCTCGGCAGCGTGCCCTCGAGCACGATCGCGGCGCGGCCGTTGATCGTCTGCTCTCCGGACACGGCGAGTGAGGTGTCGAGTTCGCCGAGCCGCTCGTTGCGGTGGAAGTCGGCGAGGCGGCGCATGCGGATCGCTTCGAATCCGGTTGCGCGGTTGACGCCGAATCGCGGGTCGCGTGTCCACACCTCCTCACCGTCCACGCCTTGAAGCGTCCGGCCCTCGGCACCCGTCGCCGTCACGAGCAGCTTGTCCGGTGCCGCTTCGATGACGTCGAAGCCGAGCGGCTGGCTGGCGGCGCTCGACACGACCGATCCTTTGTAGACGCGCGCGGTGATCCGGGCGTTCGCCTCGCGGCCGCCGATCGCGCCGACGAACTTGTCGAGCACCTGGGCGACGGTCGGCAGCGGATCCTTGATCGCGGCAGCCGGAACGAGCCGCGGCGGCGCCGCCGCGTCGAAGAGCGGCGGCAGCGCCATCGGCCGCGCGCTGCCGTGATGGCACGTCGCACAGGTGACCCGGGCGGTTCCGCCGAAGCTCGCCGCGTTGATCTGCTGCACCATCCTCAACATGTCGCGTGCCGTGCGCTTGGGCGCCTTGTCGTCTTTCTCCATCGGCCATCGGCCGGTGTCGTCGGTGACGTGGCAGTACTCGCAGCTCACGCCCAGCGAGGCAGCCATGAACTGCATGGCCGGAAACAGATCGATCGCCGGAAGCGTCGTGAGGACCTGGATGTTCTTGTTCACTTCCGCGGCCGTCTTGCCGGCAACGCGCTTCTCGAAGTCGTCTTGCGCCAACGCGGGAGCAGCGGCCGACAGCGCGATTGTCAGAGCGGACAGGCATCGAATCATGCGCGCAGGCTACGAGCGGCCGCGAAGCACGACAAGCCGTTTGGGACGAATCATCGCAACCGCGTGACGACACCGGTCCACCGCGTGACGCGCCGCTCGCCGCCCGGCTTCCGATCGAGTACAAGAACACTGACGTGTCGATGACGATGAATCGCGTTCGCGTATGGCTGATCGTGTTCGCGTGCTGGACGCTGCTCGCGCTGCTGTTCGCGAGCCAGGCGCTCGTGTACTACGCGTATTCCGGCAACAAGGTGACCTCCTGGCGCGTCATCGTCCCGGCGCTGGCGGACTGGTATCTGTGGGCCGCGTTGACGCCGGCTATCGCCTGGCTTGCACGGCGCTACCCCATCGTCTCCCGCCGCTGGGGCCGCGCGCTGCTCGTCCACGTGCCGGCGTCGATCGGGTTCGCGGTGCTGAAGCTCGGGGCGCGCGTGCTTTTCGGCCACGCGTCGCCGCTGCTGGCAACGATGGGCCTGCGAAACCTGATACTGGCGACGCTGCACATCAACGTCATCACCTACTGGGTGATCGCGGGACTGGCGCACGCCGTCGACTACTACCGCAAGTTCCAGGAGCGTGAGCGGCGCGCCTCGCAGCTCGAAGCGCGGCTCGCGCAGGCGCAGCTCGAGGTGCTGCGGATGCAGCTCCATCCGCATTTCCTGTTCAACACGCTGCACGCCATCTCGGCGCTGGTGCGCAAGGACCCGGACGGCGCCGAACGCACCATCGCTCAGCTCAGCGATCTGCTGCGCCTCACGCTCGAGACGCTCGGCCACGAGAAGACAACCGTGAAGAGCGAGATGGAATTCATCGATCGGTATCTTGCGATCCAGCAAACGCGATTCGGGGATCGGTTGATCGTGCGGCAGCGAATCGACCCCGAAGCGCTCGACGCGCTCGTGCCCAGTCAGATCCTGCAGCCGCTCGTCGAGAACGCCATCCATCATGGCATCGCGCCCCGCGCCGCGGCCGGCCTGCTCGACATCGAAGTTCGCCGCACCGATCATCACGTCGCCTTGCGGGTGCGCGACGATGGACCGGGACTGCCGCCCGGCGGCATCGACACGTTGACGCCCGGTGTCGGCTTGACGAATACACGCGCACGGTTGAACGAGCTCTACGGGACCGGCGATCATCTTCGGATCTCGAATCATCCGGACGGCGGATTCGTGGCAGAGGTGTTCATCCCGGTATGACGATGCCAATCCGAACCCTGATCGTCGACGACGAGCCGCTCGCCCGCGAGCGGCTGCGGACGCTGCTGAAAGATCGCCCGGGAATCGCTGTGGTCGGCGAGTGCGCGACCGGCCCGGAAGCCGTGGAGGCGATTCGCACCGAACGGCCGGAGCTCGTGTTGCTCGACGTCCAGATGCCGGAGCTCGACGGTTTCGAGGTCCTGCAGGCGATCGCGCCGGAGGAATGGCCCGCAGTGATCTTCGTGACGGCCTACGACCAGTACGCGCTGCGCGCGTTCGACGTCAACGCCGTCGACTACCTGCTGAAGCCGTTCGACCGCGTCCGCTTCGAACGTGCGCTCGGCCGCGCCGAGGCGGAGCTCCGCGAGCGATCGGGTATCGACGCGAAGCTCGCCGCGCTCATCGAGGGTCTTCGCCGTGAACGCCAGCGGCCGCAGCGCCTCGTCGTCAAGAGCGGCGGCCGCATCTTCTTCGTCAATGTGGCCGAGGTGGACTGGATCGAAGCGGCCGGCAATTACGTCAACGTGCACGTCGGCCAGACGACGCATCTGCTGCGCGACACGATGAAGCATCTCGAGACGCAGCTCGTCGGCGCCCGCTTCGCGCGGCTCCATCGATCGGCGATGGTCAACGTCGATCGAATTCGCGAGCTGCGGCAGGATGGCGATGGGAACTGGGAAGCCGTCCTCCTCGATGGCACACACTTGAGTGTGGGTCGCGAGGCGGACATTCGACTGCGAGAGACGCTTCACCGCACAAGCACGCCCTGAACGACCTC
>DAIUKO010000431.1:0-5203 GCA_036848175.1 Vicinamibacterales bacterium
AAGTCGAGCAGGTTGTTGATGAGGCGCGTCAGCTTGCGCGCCTCGCTGTTGATGATGCGGTAGTACTCCGGCGCACGGTCGGTGTTCTTCAGCCGTCCGAGCTCGAGCGTTTCGGCGAAGAGCTGGATGAGCGCGAGCGGCGTCTTGAGATCGTGGCTCACGCTCGAGACGAACGTCGACTTCATCTCGGCGACCCGCAGCTCGCGCGCCGCGGCGCGGGCGATGAAGAAGACGCCGAGCGCCATGATGCCGGCGAGCATCGCCATCATGACCCGCTGCGGCCGCTCGCGCGCGGCGACGATGTCGGTGATGGTCTGGTTGCCGTAGCCGGTGCGCACGCGCCACGTCTCCGGCGCGCCCTTTTCCGGCGCCGCGAAGATCACCAGCTCCGGATCGAAGAAGACGAGCGGGAACACCCGCTCGTCGACGAAGCTGTCCGAAGCGGAGCTGCCCGCGGGATACACCACCCGCTTGGCGCCGTCGAGCACCGTCACGGCGAGCGGCGGAAAGCCGGTCGGCCCTTCGATCTTGGGAAACTTCGTCGTCAGCAGCCGCGGGATGTATTCGCTGCGCAGCCGTTCCGCGTCCACCGCCAGCGCGACGAAGCTGGTGAGCCGATCGCGCGTGAACGTGAAGCGCAGCTGACCCTGGAAGTGCGTCCGCCGGCCGCCGATGGTGTCGTCGAAGATCGCGATCGCCCGCTGCTCGGGCGCCAGCTCGTGGAACCGCTTCACGAGCAGCGCCGATTCAGGGGGATTGGTGATGAAGCCGTAGCTCGTGCGATCGTAGGCGAGCACCTGGCCCTTGTAGTCGTTGGTCACGTCGGACCAGACGTAGAACCGATCGACGAACGGATCGCTCACGAGCCCCTGTTCGAACGTCGCTTCGATGGCGTTCAGATCGAGCGGCTCGGTCTGCCGCTGCAGGATCTTCAGCAGCACGTCGGTGCGCGGCGTCCTCAGCGTATCGACCAGCACTTTCGTGACGGCGTCCGCGTTCTCCTGACTGAGCTGCCGCAGCACGACGGTCGATGAACGGCTGAGCGCGGAAATCGATCGGAACTGAAAGTAAAAGAGGATCGCGACGGGGATGGCGACAACGACCGCCAGACCCACGGCAAGGCGCAGCGTCCGGTCGCGCATCAGCGCGCCGACGGAGGAGGGACGGACGCCGCGCGTTGACTCCATGGTGCTGAAGAGCCTACTGCTGTGCGGTGGTCTTGGGCTGATTCGCGAGGAATCCTTGAATCTGCTTCACCGCATAGTCGACTTTGAGGTCGAACTGCATCTTGCCGAGCGCGGCCGTCGATCGACGGGCATCGCCGGTGATGCCGTTGTTCTTGCGCGGAGGGGCGCCGGGGTCCTGCTCACTGCGGCCTCGACCACGTGCGCCAGGCGGCGGAGGCGGATCGCCTTCAGCCGTCGCGATCAGCTCCTTGCGCACCCAACCCTTGTCGCCGCCGAGATACAGCATCGTCGAGGTGTCGGGAATGCCGGCGTGCGAGCTGCGCGGGTAGCCGTGCGCTTCCAGCCACTTGTCGAAGTCGCCTTGCGCCTTCGCGTACACCTCGTCGCAGAAGTACACGTGCTTGCCTTCCGGCGCGTACTTCGCGTCCATCTTCTTGGCGACCTGCGCGTAGGTATCCGGCTGGCCGCCGCCGTGATCGCCCATCACCACGACATTCTTGAACCCTGTGGTCATCGCCTGTTCGGTGACGCGCTCGAGAATGGCGCCGAGCAGCTCCGGCGTCAATCCAATCGTTCCCGGCAGCTGCGCGCTCGCGTTGTTCGGTGTGTAGGGCAGCACCGGCAGCACGATCGCGTTGCCAAGTTTGAGCGCGATCGCCCTGGCGATCTCGCGGCCCATGAGCGTGTGGCCGCCGTTGACATTCTGCGGCCCGCGCTGCTCGGTTCCGCCGGTGTAGACGAGCGCGGTCGTCTTGCCCGCTTCCAGCGCGGCCTTCACTTCAGGCCACGTCATCATCTCGAACTCGACGAGCGGCGTCTTCTTCCCTGACGGCGCCGCCGCCTTCTGCGCGAATGCGACACTTCCTGGCAGTGCCGTGAGCACGGCGAGCGAGATCGTCAACAGGACCCGTTTCATGCACGCACCTCCTGGCGGACGAACGCCAGCCAGTGACGGTATTGCGGCAGCTGGCCGCGCACGGCTTGGTTGAATGTGTCCTGAATACGACGCGTGACCGGCCCCGGTTTACCGTTGCCGACGACGTGGCCGTCGATTTCGCGAATCGCCGTGACCTCGACCGCCGTGCCGGTGAAGAAGAGCTCGTCGGCAGTCATCAGGTCCTCGACCGAAATCGGGTTGATGCGGGTGGCAATCCCCAAATCGCGCGCGATTTCGAGGACCGAGGCGCGCGTGACGCCCATCAAAATGCTGGCGTCTCTGTCGTTGGTGACGAGGCTGCCGTCTTTCACGACGAACAGGTTTTCGCCCGATCCTTCGGCAACGAGACCCTGCGAGTTGAGGAGCAGCGCCTCGTCGAACCCGCGGCGCTGCGCGTCGTTCACCGCACGCGCCGAATTGATGTACTGGCCGCACGCCTTCGCCCAGGCCGGCATCGCGCTGTTGTCGAACTTCCGGATGGGGGAGACCGTGACGCGCACGCCCGCATCGGCGTTCGCGAGATATTTCCCAGTCGAGATGGCGGCGATGGCGACCGTGACCGGACATTCCTTCGTCCAGACGCTCAACGTCGCGGCGTCGAAGAACGCCACCGGCCGCAAGTACGAGGCTTCGAGGTTGTTCGCTCGAACTACTTCGAGACTGGCGTCGTTCAACGTGGCCTGCGAATAGGGGATATTCAAGTCGTAAAGCTCTGCCGACTTGTAAAGACGTTCGAGGTGGGCGTCGAGGCGGAAGATCGCCGGACCATCGGCGGTCGGGTAGGACTTCATGCCCTCGAAGACGCCCGTCCCGTACTGCAGCGCGTGCGCGAGCACGTGCACTTTTGCCTCACCCCAGGGGATGAGTTTGCCGTTGAACCAAATGAACTCAGTCGGTGTGAATCCCATGACGCATCAATATATCAAGTCGCCTCGCTTTTCGGCCGATATCCCGTTGGATGTCCGAATTCCGCGTCGAGAAGCGGCGTGCCGAAGCCGAACTGACGCTGTCGAGCGGCGGTCTGCTGCAGGGATGGTTCTTCCTGGCTGGATCGAGCGCGACGCACGCCGGTCCCGAGCGCGTGGCCGACGTGCTGAATGCTGAAAGCGGGTTCTTCCCGTTCCAGGTGCCGGCGACGGCTCAACTGGATACGGTGCTGATCAATCGTCCACACGTGATTTCAGTGAGATTGCTCGAGCAGACGACCGAAGCGCAGTTGGACCCGGGATACGACGTCGCCACGGAGCGCCAGGTCGAAATGCTGCTCTCGAACGGCGAGACGCTGACCGGATCGGTCCGCGTCTACCGGCCGCAGGGGCGCGACCGTCTCAGCGATTACGCGCGGTCCGCCGACATGTTCCGCTATCTCGAGAATGGGGACGGTACGTTCGTGGTGAATACCGCCCACATCGTCCAGCTCAGGGAGATACAGCCGTAATGCCGAACCCGATCGATTCCTTGTTCATGGCGATGTGCACCGCCAACGCGTCCGACCTGCACCTGTCGTGCGGCATGCCGCCGCTCGTCCGCAAGGACGGCTCGATGACAGCGCTGGATCCGAACGCGCCGGCGCTCACGCCGGAGGTGATGACGAAGCTGCTCGAGGCGATCATGCCGGAGAAGAATCGCGACGAGTTCGCGCAGAAGCACGACACCGACTTCGCGTACGAGATTCCGGGCCTCGCCCGCTTCCGCGCCAACATCTTCATGGACCGCAAGGGCATGGGCGCGGTGTTCCGCGTGATTCCGTCGGAGATTCTCTCGGCGGAAAAGCTCGGCCTCTCGCCAGCGATTCTGAACCTGTGCAAGCTGCACAAAGGCCTCGTGCTGGTCACGGGACCGACCGGCTCCGGCAAATCGACGACGCTCTGCGCGATGGTCGATTACATCAACCGCGAGCGTCGCGATCACATCATCACGATCGAGGATCCGATCGAGTTCGTGCACGAGAACAAGGGCTGCCTGATCAATCAGCGCGAGGTGCACAACCACACCGACTCGTTCAAGAACGCGCTGCGCGCCGCGCTGCGCGAAGATCCCGACATCGTGCTGGTCGGCGAGATGCGCGACCTGGAGACCGTCGCGATCGCGATCGAGACGGCCGAGACAGGGCATCTCGTCTTCGGCACGCTGCACACGACGACGGCCGCATCGACGGTGGACCGCATCATCGATCAGTTTCCGACCGATCGTCAGGCGCAGATCCGCGTGATGCTCTCCGAATCGCTGCGCGGCGTCATCGCGCAGAATCTGTGCAAGAAGGTCGGCGGCGGCCGCGTCGCCGCGCTCGAAGTGCTCATCGTGACGCCGGCGGTGTCGAATCTCATCCGTGAGGCGAAAACCTTCCAGATTCCGTCGATGATGCAGGTCGGCAAGGCGGTCGGGATGGTCTCGCTGAACGACGCGCTCTACAGCTACGTGGAGAAGAAGCTCGTCACGCCGGACGAGGCCTACTCGAAAGCCGTTGATAAATCGGGCTTTGACGCGCTGTTGAAGCGGGGCGGCTTCAAGCTCAGTGTGCCGACCGAGAAGCCGGCCGGCGCCGCCGCCACCGGCGCGCATTAAGTTCCTGCGGTTGCACGGCCGAAAGAGGCCGTGCTATATTCGTCAGGTTCTGTCGGGGCTGGGACACCCTATCTAGCTCCGCCGCTCAGAAGCAGCGACACTCCGTCGCGATTTATTCGAACCGAGGGTCAATAGGGTTTTCAGGCGCCAAGCCGGACCGGCTTCTAGGCCTGGAAGCATTGCGGATTGAGGATTGCGGATCACGGATTAATCGTCGATTAATCCGCAATAAATCCGCATTCCGCAATCCCCAATCCGCATTTTCGGATTAACAGATTATGCCGACCATCAGTCAACTCGTTCGCGCCGGACGCAAGAAGATCGTCAGCAAGACGAAGAGTCCCGCGCTGCAGAACAGCCCGCAGAAGCGCGGGGTCTGCGTGCGCGTCTTCACGCAAACGCCGAAGAAGCCGAACTCCGCGCTGCGCAAGGTCGCGCGCGTGCGGCTGACCAACGGCATCGAGGTGACGACCTACATTCCCGGCGTCGGGCACAACCTGCAGGAGCACTCGCT
>DAIUKO010000432.1:0-5162 GCA_036848175.1 Vicinamibacterales bacterium
TCGCGCGGCATCGACCAGGTGAAGCTGTTCATCGACGTCATCCGGCAGAACGGTCTCGAGACATCCGAGTCGCTGCGCACCACACCGGTCATCATTCAGTCCTTCGATGAGGAAGCCGTCCGGCGGGTGGCCACCGAGCTGCCGACGATTCCACGGATCCTGCTCATCGACACCGGCGGCGACGTATCGGACGCGCATCTGCGCGAGGTCGCGAAGTTCGCGACCGGCGTCGGGCCCGCCAAGAGTCTGATTGCCGCCAGACCCGCGCTCGTGAAGGCTGCGCACGATCTGGGCATGACGGTGACGTCATGGACTTTTCGCGCCGACGAGAAGACGAGCTATCCAGACGTCCGAGCCGAGATGCAGCACTTCCTCTACGATCTCGGCATCGACGCGCTGTTCACCAACAATCCCGATCAGTTTCCGCGACAGTGAGGGCAGCGGCGCTCCGGTCGGGCGTCAGCTCCTCGCGTGCATGCGCTCGAGGCGGCGTGTGGCGAAGCGCGCGAGCAGCGAGCAGACGAGCACGATCGTCACGAGCACGAGCGCGCCCGCCCAGGCCTGCCGATGCCAGTCGTCGTACGGTGAGATCGCATAGGTGTAGACCTGCACCGTCAGCGACGAGATCGGCTCGTTGAGGTGCGTGCTGAAGAACCGATTGTTGAAGGCGGTGAACAGGAGCGGCGCCGTTTCGCCGGCAATTCTCGCGAGCGCGAGGACGATGCCGGTGATGATCCCGGGAAGCGCCGCAGGCAGCACGACGGTGAAGACCGCGCGGGCGCGCGTCGCACCGAGCGCAAGAGCCCCTTCCCGCATGCTGCCGGGCACGAGCAGCAGCAATTCCTCGGTGGTCCGCGCGATGATTGGAATCATCATCACGCCGAGCGCGAACCCGCCGGCCACCGCGCTGAAGTGCTTGAACGGCAGGACGGCGACGCCGTAGGCGAAAAGGCCGATGACGATCGACGGCACACCGTTGAGTGTGTCGGCGGCAAACCGCGTGAGGCCGGCGAACCGCGTCCCTGCGTACTCGGACATGTAGACGCCGCTGATGACGCCGATCGGCACCGCCATCAACCCGGCCAGGCCGGTGAGGATGAGCGTGCCGATGATCGCGTTGCCCATCCCACCGCCCTGTTCGCCAACCGGCTGCGGCAAGTGCGTGAAGAACGCGACGTTCAACGCGAGGATGCCCTGAGTGATGACGAAGAACAGGATCAACGCCAGCGGAATCAGCGCGACGACGACGGCGGCGCCGCAGAAGAGGACGAACAACGACGACATGAGCTTGCGGAATGTGATGCGATTCATGCGGCCGCCACGTGTTCTGCCTCTGGCTTGGCCTTCGGAGCCGGAGCGGCGTCCTGGGCCATGCTCCAGATGAGCAGCCGCGACATCGAGTTCACCAGCAGCGTGATGATGAACAGGACGAGTCCGATTTCGACCAGCGCCGACAGATGGAGGTTGTCCGCAGCTTCCGCGAACTCATTGGCGATGACAGCGGCCATCGTGTATTGAGGCGCGAACAACGACAGCGAGAACTGCGGCGTGTTGCCGATCACCATCGTCACGGCCATGGTCTCGCCGAGGGCGCGGCCGAAGCCGAGCATCACCGCGCCGATGATGCCGGTGCGCGCGTAGAAGAGCGCCGCGCGGATCGCTTCGAAGCGCGTCGCGCCGAGCGCGTAGGCGCCCTCACGCTGCGCGGCCGGCACCGACCTGAGCACCTCGCGCGAGACCGAGGAGCTGAAGGGAATCACCATGACGGCGAGGATGAGCGCGGCCGACAGCATGCCCAGGCCGAGCGGCGGCCCGCTGAAGAGGGGCAGTTGGCGCAGCGCGCTCGGCAGCGACGATTCGAGGCTTCTGACCGCCGGCACGAGGACGAAGATGCCCCACAGGCCGTAGACGATCGAGGGAATTGCCGCCAGCAGTTCGGTCAGGAACACCAGCGGCTGCCTGAGCACAGCCGGGCAGAGCTCGGAGATGAACACCGCGATCCCGAGAGAGATCGGCGTTGCGATGAGCAGCGCGAGAATCGACGAGTACAGCGTGCCCCAGATGAACGGCAGCGCGCCGAACTCGCCGGCGACGGGGTCCCAGATGCTCGTTCGCCAGAATGCGAACCCGAATTTCTGGATGGACGGCATCGACACTCGAGCAAGCTCGACGCCGATGCCGGCCACCAGCAGGACGAGGGCGAACGCAAACGCGCCCGTCCCTAACCGGAACCCGAGATCGGTCGTGGTTCGGTTGGCCACGTCCTGCCGTCCCGCCTACGTGCCCTTGACCTTCGCGAGCGCCGCCGTCTCGAGCTTCACGACCGCCTCCGGCAGCGGCGCGTAGCCGAGATCCGTGGCGTATTTCTGGCCATCGGTCAACGCCCACTTCATGAACTCGGTCATCGCCTGTGCCTTGACTTTGTCCTTCGGGTTCTCATACAGCAGAATCCACGTGAACGACGAGATCGGGTAGACACCCTTGCCCGGCGCGTTGGTGATGGAGACGCGGAAGTCGGGCGGCATTTTCGCCGCGGCTTCCGCGGCGGCCGCGGTCACCGCTTGCGTCGACGCCTTCACGAATTCACCGCCCGCGTTCTGAACTGATCCGTAGCTGATCTTGTTCTGGAGCGCGTAGATCAGTTCGACATAGCCGATCGACCCCGGCGTCTGCTTCACGAGACCCGCGACGCCCTCGTTCCCCTTGCCGCCGACGCCAGCGGGCCAGTTGACGGCAGTCGCGACGCCGACGCGCTTCTTGAATTCGGGAGAGGTCTTCGCGAGATAGTCGACCCAAATGTACGTCGTCCCCGAGCCGTCCGACCTGTGCACGACCGTGATGTCCGTCGCCGGCAGCTTCGCGCCTTCGTTCAACTTGGCGATGGCGGGATCGTTCCACTTCGTGATCTTGCCGAGAAAGATGTCGCCGATCACCGCGCCGCTGAACTTCAGCTCCGCGTTGACGTCGGGAATGTTGTAGACCGGCACGACCGCGCCGAGCACGGTCGGAAAGTGCAGAATCTTGCCGGGCGCGGCGCGGAGCTGCTCGTCGGTCATCGGGCCGTCGGTCGCGCCGAAATCGACCGTCTGTTCCGTGATTTGGCGAATGCCGGCGCCCGATCCGAGCGACTGGTAGTTGATCTGCACGTTCGGGTGCAGCTTGCCGTACTCCGCGAACCACTTCGAATAGATCGGGTTCGGGAAGGTCGCCCCCGCCCCGTTGATGCGTACGGCCTGAGCCGCCAGGCCCGTGCCCAGCAGCGCGAGGCCGCATGCGAGCGCGATGATGGTGCGTTTCGTGTTCATTGTGACACCTCTAGAATTGGATCAGTCCATGTACGGCGACGCGAGCCTGTTTCGAGATCGCCGGCGCGAAGTTGTCGAACGTCTGTCCGTCGTAGTCGAGAAGCAGCGCGGCCGCGACGTTGCCTTGATGCGGGAACCAGTAGGCGACGCCGCCAATGGTCCGGTTGCGAACCTGATTGCCGAAGGTCTTGTTCGGCTTCAGATGATCGTAGCGAAGCAGCGCCTCCCACCCGATCGGCGATTTGGGTGTCGCCCAGATTGAATAGCCGGACCCGTCGGCCTCGGCGCGTGTGATCGAGATCTGATCGGCGGTCTTCAGATACTCGAAGCCGAGGTTGAGGTACTTGTGCTCGTAGTGCAGCGCGCCGATCAGCCGCGTCCGATCCGCGTCCTTCACGTAGTGATCGCCGTCCCAGAACACCGACGCGCGAATCCCGCGCAGCACCATCGCGCCGGTCGGCAGCGGCCGCACCGTGATGCGAGTCATGAACGCCTTCTGATCGTTCGGATCGGCGCGGTTGAAGTTCTCGCCGTTGAAGAAGCCGGTGTGGATGTCGCCGTAGTTGCCGGGCAGCTGGTAATGGAATGACGCGCCGGCGTCGGCGGAGGCGAAGAAGCCTTCGCGTTCGGGGAACATCGTGCCCTGGAAGCGGTAGCGGTAGATACCTTCCGCGTAGTCGAGCCATGGCGTTTGCTGGATACCGAAGCGGGCGTACGAGCCTCTCGTCATCCAGTCGTCGAGATTGAATTGCGCGTAGGCGTACTTGATCCGGAAGATCAGGCTGCCGCTCAACAGCGTCCCGGCAGTGGAATCGGCGCGCGTCACGTCGGGAGTGATGCGGAACGCCACCAGGTGCGAGATTTGGCCGGTGACGTTGATGTAGCTCCGGGTGACGTTGAACGAGCTCGGGTGGATCAGGTTGCCGTCGGAATCAGCGGTTTCGGGCGTGGTCTGGTAGCTGTAGTCGGCGTAGATGACCGCGCCCACTCTGATCGAAGGCGTGTCATCGGGCGGCGTATAGCCTGCCGCCGGGGTGATCTGGGCTGATGCGGTGGACGTGTATCCCACGAGAGCGAGCGCCAGTGCGGCGCGGACGTTAGTCATGACGGAACCGTATGACATTCTCATCTCCGAGGGAAGTCTCACGGGTTACAAGCGCGTAAAATCGCCTGTCTTGCGCCTGTTACGCGGGCCCGCTACGATGCGGTCTCCCGCCGTTCCCGTATCCCTGAACTCGAGGTGACCATGCCAGCAGCCATCGTCCGTCGTGCGTTCTTCGTCGCTCTGCTGTTGAGCGCCTTCGCGACACGCGCCTCGGCGCAATTCGATACCGCATCGGTCGTCGGGACCGTCCGCGACTCGTCGGGCGCAGTCGTGCCGGACGCGACCGTGACGCTGACGAACACCGCGACCGGCGTCTCTGCCGTCAAGATCACCACCGGTCAAGGCACATTCGAGTTCTTCACCGTGCGGCCGGGCATCTACATCGTCACGGCCGAGAAAGCGGGATTCTCGCTTGCCCTCATTGACAACGTCGAGGTTCAGGTTGCGGCGCGGCTGCGCGTCGATCTGCAGATAGCGGTCGGGCAGGTCACCGAGAAGGTGGTCGTCACTGCCGCGGCGCCGCTCGTCGAGACCGAGACGAGCCAGCGCGGTCAGGTCATCTCCGGCGCGCAGACGCAGGCGCTGCCCTTGAACGGCCGCGAGTACTCGTCGCTCGCGCTCTTGACGACCGGCGTCCGGCAGTCGGCGCTCAACCGCAGCACCAACAGCACGCCGCGCGAAGGCGCGTTCAACGTCAACGGCCTGCGCAGCACGTTCAACAACTTCCTGATCGACGGCGTCGACAACAACGC
>DAIUKO010000433.1:0-5078 GCA_036848175.1 Vicinamibacterales bacterium
CCAGTTCACGCCGCACGACGTGCACGACTGGGACTCGACGCACACGCCGATCCTCCTCGACGAGACGATCGCCGGACGGCCGCGGAAACTGGTCGCGGTCGCGAACCGCAACGGCTTCTTCTACGTTCTCGATCGCGAGACCGGCGCGTTCATGCTCGGAAGACCGTACACGCAGGTCACCTGGGCGAAAGAAATCGACGCCAACGGCCGGCCAGTCGTTCTGCCGAACACCGATCCGACGGCAGAGGGCAATCGCGTCTGTCCGAGCGGAACCGGCGGGACGAATTGGCATTCGCCGTCGTACAGCCCGCGAACGCATCTCGTGTACTTCTTCAGCTACGAGCAGTGCGACACGTTCATGTCGGATGAAAAGCTCGAGCCGCCGCATCGGCCGGGCCGGCTCTACATCGGCAGCGCGTTCTTCCCGGTGCCAGCGGAGAAAGTCGAGAGTGCGGTGCGCGCGGTGGATCCGAAGACCGGCGGCGTGCGCTGGGCGTTCAAGCAGCACGCGGACGCATGGGCGGGCGTATTCTCGACTGCCGGAGGGTTGGTGTTCTCGGGCGACGGTCAGGGCAACTTCATCGCGCTGGACGCGGAGACGGGGAAGGCGCTGTGGCACATGCCGCTCGGCGCGTCGATTCAGACCGCCGCGGTCAGCTTCGCGGTCGACGGCCGCCAGTACGTCGCCATCACCGCTGGTGACGCCCTGTTCGCGTTCGCGTTGCGCCCGGCACGGTAGCTACTTCGACGTGCGTTTGCGTGTCGTCGCGGATTTCCGCTTCGCCGTCGACTTCCGTTTGACGCGCTCCGGCAGTTTCCTGCCGCCGGTCTCGCGGTTCCACTCCTCGAAGGTCTTGTTCGAGATCTTTCCCTGAACGAGCAGCTCGGCGAACTTGCGCCGCTGCGCCTGGCTCTTGAACGGCATGGTGTTCATTCTGCTGCTCAGGGGTCAACGGTTCCAAACCGCTTTTCCTGATCACGGGAACGACGGCTGGCGATGCGAGGAATCGGATCAGGGCGCGTGCGACCTCCGGATTCGCCGCGCTCGTGGTGATGCCGGCCGAAAACACCGTGACCTTCTGCACGTCGGCAGGCAGTGGTCCGAGGTAGTCGATTCCGGGCACGGGCAGCAGCTCGCTGATTTGTTGGAAGCCGATCTCGGCGTCGCCGCGCGCGACAACGGCGCCGACCGGGCCGCTGTCGATCTGGCGGCTCTTCGCCGTCACCTGGTCGGCGATCCCGAGCCGTTGAAACAGCTCCGTCGAGACGTAGACGCCGCTGGCGCTCGCGGAGTACGCGATCGACTTCGCGTTCAGGAGCGCGCGTCGGAGTGCGTCGACCGAGCTGATGTCAGGTCTCGGTGCGCCGGCACGAATCGCCACGCCGATGCTCGATCGCACGAGGTCGACGCGACTGCCCGCGGCGACTTTGCCTTGGTTGATCAGATTCTCGAGCGCCGTATCCGCCATGATGACCACGTCCACCGCCTCGCCGCGCTGGAGCCGGCTCGGAATCGAGTCCGGCGCGTTGCCCATCGACGCCCCGAACCCGGTCGTGACCGTGTGCTTCGTCGTACGCTCGAATTCCGGGACGATTTCGAGATACGCGGCGGTGAAGGCGCCCGACGTGATCACCCGGACGTCGTCGGCGCGCGCCGCCGTCGCGAGCAGCAGCACGCACGCGATGGCGCCCAGCGTCGTTCTGCACACTCTCATGTCGACACCCGCTTGGACATGAAGATGTCAGGGCGTCCCCGGCCGTTCGCGTCGGGCATGACGCCGGTCACGACGAATCCCATCTTCCGATAGAAGAGAAAAGGATGGCAGCGGCCGCGATCGCTGAGCTCTGCGATGTGACGGGGAATATCGCCGTAGAGATCGATGTCGCTGAGCGAAGTCATCCCGGAGTCGTCATCGGTGCCGAGTGTCGCCGTCAGCGCACCGCGGCTCCGCGCCTCGTTCTCGAACGCCGCGACGAGCGCGCGCCCGATGCCGCGATGACGATGATCGCGATGGACCACCATCGGATGCAGCTCCCATACGCGACCGTTGTAGTCGGGCAGACCGCCGACCCATCCGAGCAACAACCGGCCGTCAACCGCCGCGCGCGCGAACCCGTCGCGAATCACAGTCGCGACCTCCTCTCGCGCGGCCGCCAGCGTCGGCCAGCCGCGCGGCTCGACGAAGTGATCGACGAGCAGCGCCGCGGCCTGTTCGTGGATCTCATCTGACTGCACAGTGAGGTCGACAATCTTCATCGCCGTCACGTCTTGCTCGTTGATCGCATTTCAGCGAGACGCGCTTTGACGAGCCGCTTGACGAATCCGCTCGGGAGCGGCTTGTCGAGTGGAAACTGAATCGTGCCGGTAGAGGTCTTGTAGCCCTTCAACTCGTCGGCGAACGCTCGCCTGATCGCGGCGGTCATCGGATACAGGCTCACGTGATGTTTGAAGGCCGCGCAGTAGATGAACCGCTCGCCATCGATCTTGAACGTCGGAATGCCGTAGCTGATGCTCTCGGCGGCACGCGGCGCCGCCGCGCGGATGATGTCGCGGATCTTTTTCAGATGGCTTCGCGCATCGGCCGGCAGCGACGCAAAGTACGTCCGTACTTGTGCGGCACCTTGCGTGGCGGTGTTCTTCGACGCTGCAGAGGATGCCATCTCATACCTCCGACGGATTCTCGGTGAAGGAGCGCATCACGGGCAGCACATCGTCTATCTTCGTCAGTTCGTCCGCGTGCGTGAGCCCGGGCACCAGGTGGAGGACCACGTGCGTGCCTGGCAGCCGATCGCGATATTCGTTGACGCTGGCCATCGCGTTCTCGTTCGCGGTTCCCACCAGCCACAGTGTTGGACGGCGCAGCTCCTGTGGCTCGACTGGCGGCCATTCCACAATCGCGCTCAGCAACGCCACTGTGAACGGGATGCTGCCGGCCTGCCAGATCGCGCGATCCTGAACCGAAAGCCGATCGAGATCCAGTGTTCCGGCGTGTGCGGCGTCGATGACCGGGGTCCACTTGGCACGCAGATTCAGCGCGTAGTCTCTGAACGGACCGGGCGCAGCCGCACCGAAGCCGACACCGACGATCGCGACCTTCGTCACCCGATCAGAACGCGCCGGCAGATAGCGCGCGATGTTGGCCCCGAACGAATAGCCCCAGACCGCGAACGTGTCGACGTGTGCGGCATCGGCGACAGCGACGATGTCGTCGCCGATCCGATCGATGGCGTAGGCGTCAGCGCTGCTCGGCTTGTCGCTCTCGCCGTGTCCGCGGATGTCGACGGCAATCACCGTGAAGTTTCCCTGCAGGCGAGTGACGTAACCGTAGTCATGCCACACAGACCGATTCTGCCCGCCGCCGTGGAGCAGCACGAGGGGCGGCCCGGTACCGGTACGGTCAAACGCGATACGCGTGCCGTCGGCTGAAACGGCAAAGGACGTCATCACGATGTCGGATCTGCGATCAGGAAAGCGAAAAGGATCGGCGGCCGCCGATCCACCTCAGCGGCCTTTCTCCAGTCCGGTGGGCGCCCCCGCGAATTCAGGCTGCACGTTGACGACGCCGTACTTCCGATCTTCCTTTTCGCGGTTCGCCGCCATCATCCACAGGAAGTTGATCGATCCTCCGGGCGCGGCGACGTTGGGGTGATATCCCGCCGGCATCAGCACGACATCGCCTTCGCGGACGATCGTCGCGAGCTCGGGCTCCTTCGCATCGGTGTAGACGAGCTGCAGGCCGAACGACGGCGCCGGCATGTCGATGTAGAGATATGCCTCTTCGAGCATCGCGGCGTGCTCGTGCGGCGGCCACGACGTCCAGTTGCCCGGCTCGCTGAGCGTGACGCCGGCGAGAAGCCGTCCTGCCTCGACGTTCTTGCCGATCAGGATGTCCACTTGACGTTTATTCGTGGGCCCGCCGACGTTCAGATGCAGGCCGGGATCGGCCAGCACCTTCTGATAGGCGACGAACTGCATTGGATACTTCCGGTCAACCGGTGCAGCGAGCTCAGCGAGATCGCAGCCGTCTGGTCCCGCCTTCACCTCGATCGTCGAATCGCGCGGCACGTACAGCGAATCGAAACGTTCCAGCGTGAACGACTGATCGCCGGCGCGCACACTTGCCGATCCTTTCAAGCAGATCAGGCCCGTCTCCATCTCGCTGGTGTTGAAGTTCACCGGTGCGTCGCCGGCGTCGAGAATGATGCGGCCGTAGTGAAGATGTTTCATCGAGCTCGTACCCGGCGCGACGGCCTGTGTGCGCCCTTTCGCCGCGGCGGTGTTGCGGACGATGCAGGTATCTTTGGCGATCTGTTCAGTCATACGTCCTCGGTGCGTGGGTCGTCGTGATCAGCGTTCCAGCTTATCGAATGCGCTCGACTTTGTCGCCGTCGAACTCGACGACCACGACGGTCGCCATCGGATCGAAGATGGGCCGCTCGAGATTCAACACCGCGCGGCCGTTCTCCATCTTCATGTCGACCGGCGCCTTGTCCGCGAGGCGGTAGGCGCGCTTCACCGTGTTGCGAATCGCCGGCAGTGCGAACGGCGCGCGCGGCTCATCGAAGAACGTGACGAACAACCGTCCCGGCTTCGTCGTCACGCGCCATTGCATCTGCTGGTAGACGAGCGGGTCGCCGCGCACGTCCTTCGCGCCGCGGGCGCTCGGCTCGCCGAGCTCCTCGCCGAACGGCGTGACGCCGGCTCCGTAGATCGCCTCGCCGTTCACCTGCAGCCAGCGGCCGACCGTCCGCAGAATGTCCTGGCTCGGTTGCGGAATCGTCCCGTCCGCCATCGGCCCGACGTTCAGCAGGTAGTTTCCACCCTTGCTGACGATGTCGACGAGCTTGAACGCGATTTGGCCCGCGGACTTCCAGTCGGTGTCGTCTTTGCGATACCCCCACGTGTGATTGATCGTCGCCGGCACTTCCCACGCTTCGCCGGAGACGTTGGACGGAATCACGTTGTCGCCGGTGCTGACGTAGTCGCCGTCCGCGCCGAGCCGTCCGTCGATGAGCGTGTTCGGCTGCAGCTCGCGCACGATCCGCGTGAAGCGGTGCGGCCGATCGCCGGTCATCAT
>DAIUKO010000434.1:0-5071 GCA_036848175.1 Vicinamibacterales bacterium
GCGAGTGGCCGCGATACATCGACTACATGAACAGCCAGCTTCGCGAGTTGCTGACTAACTACGGCGAGATCGGCGGCATCTGGTTCGACGGCTGGTGGGATCGTCCTGAAGCGGAGTGGCGCCTCGACTCCACGTACTCGCTGATCCATGAGCTGCAGCCGCAGGCGCTCGTCGGTGCGAATCATCATCGCCGTCCGTTCCCGGGCGAAGATTTTCAGATGTTCGAAAAGGATCTCCCCGGCGGCAAGACCGCGGAATTCAACAAGGATTCTGAAATCGGCGACCTGCCGCTCGAGACCGCCGAGACGATGAACGGCGCGTGGGGATTCAACATCACCGACCGGCGCTACAAATCCACCCGCGATCTGATTCGGTATCTGGTCCGGGCGGCCGGATCGAACGCGAACTTCCTGCTCAACGTCGGCCCGATGCCGAACGGCAAGATTCAACCCGAGTTCACGACGCGGCTTGGCGAGATGGGCGCGTGGCTGTCGAAGAACGGCGACGCCATCTACGGCACGCGCGGCGGCCCGATCGCCCCGCATCCGTGGGGCGTGACGACCCGGAAAGGCAACCGCGTCTACCTGCACGTGCTCGACGCGCCGGACCCCACGCTGCTCGTTCCGCCGCTCGGCTCGAAGATCCGCAGCGCCAAGTTGATGGCGACCGGACGCCGCGTCGAGTTCGCCGAGCACGACTATGGTGTGATCGTGAAGCTGCCGGCTGACACGATCGATCCGATCGACACGATCGTCGTGCTGGACGTCGATCAGGCTGCCACGCGATAGCGCGCATGCGGGCACGCACTGTCGCGGCCGCGCTCGTTGGCGGACTGCTGGGTCTCGACGCGTTCGGCACTGCCGCAGCGCAGCGCGCCGCCGTCGATCTCGAGGCGATGCCCTTCGCCCCGAAGCGCTATGTCGCGTACCGTGTGCCGTCGCCGTTGACGATCGACGGCAAGCTCGACGAACCGGCGTGGGCGGCGGCGGCCTGGTCCGATGCGTTCGTCGACATCGAAGGCGATCGCCGGCCGCGGCCGCGCTTCCGCACGCGCGCGAAGATGCTGTGGGACGATGCCGGCTTCTACGTCGCCGCCGAGATGGAAGAGCCCGACGTGTGGGCGACGCTGACCGAGCGCGATTCGGTCATCTTTCGCGACAACGACTTCGAGATCTTCATCGATCCTGACGGCGACACGCACGCCTACTACGAGCTCGAGGTGAACGCGTACGGCACGCCCTGGGATCTGCTGTTGATCAAGCCCTATCGCGACGGCGGTCCGGCGATCACGGCGTGGGACATCGCGGGGCTGAAGGTCGGCGTCGACGTGCGCGGGACATTGAACAAGCCCGGCAACCGCGACGAAGGCTGGAGCGTCGAGATCGCGATGCCGTGGAAATCCCTCAGCGAGGCCGCCGCCGATCGCAAGCCGCCTCAGAGCGGCGATCGCTGGCGCGTCAACTTCTCGCGCGTCGAATGGGACGTCGACGTCACCAAGAGCGGCTACGCCAAACGACTGAAGCCGGGGACGAAGGAGCCGCTGCCCGAGCACAACTGGGTCTGGAGTCCGCAGGGCGCCGTCAACATGCACATGCCCGAGCGCTGGGGCTACGTCCAGTTCTCGAGCGAGCGCGCCGGCAGTGTCACCGACTCGTTCACCGACGATCCGAACGACCAGGTGATGTGGGCGCTGCGGCGTCTCTACTATCGTCAGCGCCGCTACCGCGAGACCAACGGCCGCTACGCCACCACGCTGAGCGCGCTCAACGCCGACGGCAGTCGAGCCATCCGCGTCGAGGGCCTCGCCTTCCACCCGGTGATTCAGGCGACGCCCTCGCTCTACGAAATCACCGCCAACGGATTCGACAGCATCGTCGTTCACATCAGCCAGGACGGCCGCGTGTGGACGACGCGATGAGAGGCCGCATGAGAAGACCTGCCACAGCCCTGATCCTCGTCTCGGTTGCCCTGCACGCGTTCGGCGCACGCGCGGCCAAGGCGGACGGAACCGCCGGCGAGCAGACGCCGCCGCCGCGCACGCAATCGCCCAGCACTGACGGCAAGCTGAACATCATCGCGTTCGGCGCACATCCCGACGACTGCGATCAGCGCGCCGGCGGCACGGCGGCGAAGTACGCCGCGCTCGGGCATCGGGTGCGGTTCGTCTCCGTCACCAACGGCGATGCCGGCCACCAGACGGAGGGCGGCGGCGCGCTCGCCGCGCGGCGCCGCGCTGAAGCGCGCGAATCGGGGCGCCGACTGGGGATCGACTACGTCGTGCTCGACAACCACGACGGCGAGCTGCTCCCGACGCTCGCCGTGCGCGAGCAGATCATCCGGCAGATCCGGCTGTGGAACGCCGACCTCGTCCTCGCGCCGCGGCCGAACGACTACCATCCCGACCATCGCTATACCGGCATCCTCGTGCAGGACGCGGCCTACATGGTCGTCGTCCCGAACGTCGCGCCGGACACGCCGGCGCTGCGCAAGAATCCGGTGTTCATGTATTTCGAGGACGGCTTTCAGAAGCCGCAGCCGTTCAGCCCGGACGTCGCCGTGTCGATAGACGAGGTGATCGACAAGAAGATCGACGGACTGGACTCGCACGTGTCGCAGATGTACGAGTGGCTGCCGTGGGTCGCCGACAGCCTGGAGAGCGTGCCGAAGGATCCGGCCGCGCGCCGGCGCTGGCTCTTCGAGACGCGCGCCGGCCGTCCGACGCCGGCGGTCAGGGCCGCGCTCGTCAAGTGGTACGGAGCGGAGAAAGGCAATGCCGTGCGCTACGCCGAGGCCTTCGAGATCTGCGAGTACGGCGCCCGCCCCGACGAAGCGATGATCCGGAAGTTGTTCCCGTTCCTGCCGAGATAGTCAACGCTCGACGAAGAGCAGCTCGCCGAACTTCTGAAATTCGTGGAAGGTGTTGCCGACCGGCGCCCACTCCCACTGCGTACGCTTCCCCTCGTCGTGATCCATCCGGTAGAAATTGGCGCGCCACTTCGTGCCCGCCTTCGGCGGAACGTTCTGCAGCGGCCGCAGCAACTGATAGGGGATGAAGAACTCCGCGCGCCATCCCTCGATCACTGCCTGTGACTGCTTCGGTCCGCCGATGATGCTGGTGGCTTTGCGCGTCAAGCGCTCGCGCTCGTAGTGCCACGGCCGCCAGCCGAGGAATTGTCCGCCGAAGTTCGGAACGATGATCGGGAGTTCGTGGTTGAAGGGCGAGATCTCGTACTCGAAATACACCGGGTAGCGCTCGTCGGTCCACAGGAAGACCTCGAAGACATCTTCGTTCCAGAGATCCATGAAGTCTTCGTTCATCGTCGCGGTCAGTTTTCGATCGGTGCCCTCCATCAAAAAGTAGAGGCCGGTCGTCGAGTAGACCGTCTTGAATCGCGTGTCGTAGGGATGGCTCTCCGGCTGGCGCCGGCGCAGCGCGACCCACTCGGCTTTCTGCCACGCCGCATGTTCGCCCGTGCCCGTGACTTCGAAGTCCTCGACGGGTCTCACCGACAATCGCGGCCGCTCTCCGCTTTGCGCCTGCATAACGACTCGAAATGGAATCAGCTCCGGCGCCGCGGCGACGGAGACCGCGACCGCGCCGAGAACCAGGACGACACGCCACACCGTGCGTCTCATTTTCCGCGTAACCTCGCGACCGGTCCATCGACACCGTTCGGCAGCTGCTCGTTGGCCAGCTGGTCGTCGTCGTGGACGGATCGCTTCAACCGCATCAGCTCGCGCTGCAGCGACGCCGTCAGCTCTTCCTGCCCCGGCTGGCCGTAGAGATTGTGCAACTCGAACGGGTCGCTCACCAGATCGAAGAGCTCCCATTGATCCTTCTTCCAGAAATAAATCAGCTTGTGCGTGCGCGTGCGGACGCCGTAGTGCGCGCGAGTGTTATGGTCGCCGGGATCGTGGTAGTAGCGGTAGTACATCGACGTCCGCCAGTCGGCGGGCGTACGGCCGCGCAGCACCGGGAGCAGGCTGCGGCCCTGCATCTCGGCGGGCACCGACATCCCCGCCGCCTCGAGGAAGGTCGGCGCGAAATCGACGTTCAACGCGATGGCGTCGCTTCGCGTTCCCGCCTTGATGCCCGCGGGCCAGCGGACCAGGAACGGCATCCGCAGCGATTCCTCGTACATGAAGCGCTTGTCGAACAAGCCATGGTCGCCGAGGAAAAAGCCCTGGTCGCTCGTGTAGATGACGATGGTGTTCCTGGCGAGGCCGTTGCGATCGAGAAAGTCGAGCACGCGGCCGACGCTGTCATCGACGGATTGGACCGTCGCCAGATAGTCCTGCATCAGCCGTTGATACTTCCATCGCGTCAACGCTTCTCCGGTGAGCGTGACGGTTTTGCCTTCGCGAGTCGTCGTCACCGTGTCGGGCTTCGTGGCCAGCCACGCGGTGAGCGCCGCGCCGTCGAGACCGGCCGGCGGTTCGAGCTTGAGATCGCGGCGCGTCAGATCCGCCGCCACGCGCTGCTGGTTTTCGTGCAGCGCATCGGTTCGGGTCTCGTAGGCATCCCAGAACGTTTCCGGCTCCGCGATCCACCGGCCGCTGAAATGCGCGCCGTGGCCGGCATCGGGTTCCCAGGGGCGGTGCGGCGCCTTGTGATGCATCATCAGGAAGAACGGCTTGTTGCGCGGCCGGTTCTTGACGAACTCGATGGCAAGATCGGTGATCACGTCTGTGACATAGCGTCCGGTATACGTGTTCTCGCCGGTCGCGGTGTACAGAATCGGGTTCACGTACGCGCCCTGCCCTGGCAGGATTTCCCAATGGTCGAATCCGACTGGATCGCTTCCCAGATGCCACTTGCCAATCATTCCGGTGTAATAGCCGCCGGCCTGCAGCAGCCGAGCCACCGTCTGGCGCGAGCTGTCGAAACGATTGAACATCGTCACGCCGTTCAGGTGCGAGTACTGACCGGTGAGGATCGCCGCGCGACTCGGGGTGCAGATCGAGTTGGTCGCGAAGACGCTCGTCAGGATCATGCCGCCGCGCGCCAACCGATCGATATTGGCGTCTGGTTCACGCGCGATCCGTAGGCGCCGATCGCGTGCGCCGCGTG
>DAIUKO010000435.1:0-5062 GCA_036848175.1 Vicinamibacterales bacterium
CAGGTCGGCGCGCGCAACATGCAGAACTTCACGCTGCTGCGCGAGCTCGGGCACGTCCGCAAGCCGGTGATGATCAAGCGCGGCATCTCCGCGACGATCGAGGAGTGGCTGCTGTCAGCCGAGTACGTGCTCAGCGGCGGCAACAACGACGTCATCCTGTGCGAGCGGGGCATCCGCACCTTCGAGACGGCGACCCGCAACACCTTCGACATCTCGGCGATTCCGGTCGTGCGCAAGCTCAGTCACCTGCCGATCATCGCCGACCCGAGCCACGGCGCCGGCCGGCGCGACATGGTGGCGCCGATGGCCCGCGCCGCGGTCGCGGCGGGCGCCGACGGGTTGATCATCGAGGTGCACTGCGATCCGGATCACGCGCTGAGCGACGGCGCCCAGTCGATGTTCCCGTCGCAGTTCGATCGGCTGATGGCCGAGCTCCGCATCATCGCGCCGGCGATCGGCCGCAGTATCTGCCTGGAGCCGGTGGCGCGTCGTGGCTGGGGATCTTAGCGAGCCCGGAATTGCGGATTGAGGATTGCGGATTGCGGATTTATCGATGATTGAATCGACAATCAATCGACAATCAAATCCGCAATCTCTCAATGACAAATCGACAATAAATCCGCAATCCGCAATCCTCAATCCGCAATACGAGTTTTCATGGAACTTCCTGTCATCCAGCCCGGCCGGCGCACCGACGGCCTGCCGCTCGTCTTCGAGAAGATCGGGATCGTCGGGCTCGGTCTCATCGGCGGGTCGATCGCGCTCAAGGCGCGCGAGCTGTGGCCGACGTCGCTCGTCATCGCGGTGGACAGCAAGGACGTCCTGGAAACGGCGATGCGGCTGCACGCGATCGACGTCGCCGCCGAGGACCTCATCGTCCTCGCCGAAGCGGACCTCGTGGTGCTGGCCGCGCCGGTCAAGCAGAACATTGCCCTCCTCGACGAGCTCGACGGTCACGTGCGCGTCCCCGCGGTGGTCACCGACACCGGCAGCACCAAGCGCGAGATCGTGGCGGCGGCACGGTCGCTGCCGCCGCGCTTCACGTTCATCGGCGGACATCCGCTCGGCGGCGCCGCCAAGGGCGGCCTCGAACATGCGCGCCCGGATCTGTTCGTTGGCCGCCCGTGGCTGCTGACGCCGACGCCGGCACGCTCTGAAGGACGTGCGCTGCCAGCCGAAGACAGTCTCGAGAAGCTGTCGTCGTTCGTCCGCGCGCTCGGCGCGGAGCCGCGTACGCTGACGGTCGAGGCGCACGATCGTCTGCTCGCGTTTCTCAGCCACTTGCCGCAGCTGACCGCGAGCGCGCTGATGCAGGTTGTTGGTGAAGGGGTCGGCCGCGATGGCCTCGCGCTGGCCGGGCGCGGGCTGGCGGACACGACACGGCTGGCGTCGAGCCCGGCAGACATCTGGAAGGACATCGCGGCGACGAACGCCGACGAGGTCGGCCCGGCGCTCGATGCCTTGATCGCGGTGCTGAACGATCTGCGGCGCGATCTCCCGCACGGCGACCGCCTCGTCGAAATCTTCGACGAGGCCAACCGGTGGAGAGAGCAGCTCAAGAAGTAGCTGCCGCCGCTTACGGCGCTGTGGCGGCGGGCACGAGCGTGACGACCGTCGATCGATCCGACGGGAAGTACTGCTTGAAGACGTCCTGCAGGACCTTCGGCGTCACGGCGTCGATGCGTTCGTTGCGCGTGAGGATCTCGGCCGGATCGCGGCCGAGCATGTGCACCGACTGCAGCCGTCCCAGCCAGTAGTCGTTCGTCTTGAGCGCGGTCTCGTAGCCGCGCCGTGCGTTCTCCTTGGCCTTGTCCGTCAGATCGGACGAGGGCCCCTCGTCCTGCAGCCGTTTGATCTCCTTCATCACCCGCGCGGTCATCGACTCGAGGTTCTCGGGCGCGGCGCCGAACCGCACTTCGACGTGGCCGCCGCCGCGCTGGGGCAGCGCCTGCGCGAGGCCGACCGAGACCGTGTAGGTCTGACCCAGTTCTTCGCGCAGCACATCGCGCAGCGTTGTCTCCAGCACCGTCGTCGCGGCGATGAGCTTTTCCTGTTCCCTCGGGTCGGCCGGCGGATCCGCGAAGAAGCTGATGACTGTCTGGCCGCGTGGTTCGCGCCCCGCCTCGACCTTCGCCTTCTCGGTGGTCGCGGGAAACTTGATCCCGACGTCGCGGAACTCCGACGACTTCGATCCGGCGGAAGGAAGCGAGCCGATGTATTGCGCGAGCAGCGGAATCGCCTCGTCGACCTTGAAGGCGCCGACCATGAAGAAGGTGAAATCGGCCGCGTTCGCGAAGCGCTGACGGTAGAACGTCATCATCTTGGCGCGGTCGAGCGTGGCCAGCCGCTCGGTCGTGAGCGGCTGCGACGTGTAGTGGTTCGACGAATTGATCTGTGAGAGCTTCTCGCCGAAGACCTGTCCTGGCGACCGCCCGCGATTGGCGAGCATCGCATCGAGCTGACGTTTCAAGAGCGCGAACGCGTCCGGATCGTCACCCGGCGCGGTGAACGTCTGATAGAGCAGCTGCAGCGCCGTCTCCAGCTGTGCCGGGGCGGCCGATCCGCTGATGCCGTGCGACGAGAGCGCCATGAAGGGCCGCGCCGACGCGAGCTTGCCGGCGAGCACTTTCTGAATATCGAGCGCCTTCAATCCGCCGACGCCGGCGATGCCGACGTAGCCGGCCGACATCGATGCTTCGGCGTAATCAGCCGGCGTCGCGAGCGACGTGCCGCCCGAGGCGTTCAGCGAGAAGAGAATCTGATCGTTCTTGAAATCGGTCGGCTTCAGCCATGCCTCGACGCCGTTGGCGAACGTCACGATCGTGACGCCGAGGCTCTCGATCGTTCGTCGCGATCCCAGGCTGCCGGCCGCGGGCACCTTCTCCATGATTCCGCGCGCCGACGTCGTGTCCACCCACTCACTGACCGGCGCGGCGTTGCCGGTGGTGATCGCCGCCTGCAGCTCGGCATCGGACGGAATGCGGATGTTCGGTTTCTGCGGTGACACCGCCAGCACGACGCGGCTGTTGTCGGCGAGCAGCGACTTGGCGAGCGCCGACGCCTCGTTGACGCTGATGCCGGGCAGCAGCTGCTGCACGAGCTTGTGCTCGTATTCGATCCCGGGGCTCGGCTCGTCGTTGAGGAACACGCGGATATATTCGGCGGCGAGCTGACCGCTCTCGGTCTTGTCACGCTCGTTGTAGGCGCGCTCGTAGAACGCCGCCATCCACTTCTTGGCGCGATCCATTTCGCTTGCGCTGAAGCCGAACTCGCGCACGCGCTTCGCTTCGGTGGCGAGCGCCGCGACGCCGTCTTCGAGCTTGCCGTCCTGCACGCCGGCGGCCAGCGTGAACGTCGAGACGCCGCGGCTCAGGCTGTCGTTGCTCGCGCCGGCGCCGAGAATCTTCGAATCGGGCTTGCGGGCGACGTCGCTGAACCGCTCGTCGAACATGTGATCCACGAAGCGCTCGATCAGCTGGCGTCGGTAGTCGGCGACGCGCGCTTCGCTTTCGCGCGGCCGCTTGCGGACGATCTGCACGCTCGACGAGGTCACTTCGGGATCGGTGACCACGCTGGTCAGCGTCTCCTGATGGATGGGAACCGTTCGATCCGGCTGCGGCGCCTCGGGGGCCCGCGCCTTCAATCCGCCGAACGTCGCCGTGATGTTCTTTTCGAGCTCGGTGGCGTCGATGTCGCCGACGGCGATCACCGCCATGCGATCGGGCCGATACCAGGTGTCGTAGAAGGCGCGCAGCCGCTCGGGCGGCGCCGTGCGAAGGATCTCAGGCTTGCCGATCGGGATGCGCTCGGCGTATCGCGACTGGTAAAAGAGGATCGGGAACTGCTTGTCGCGGATGCGCGTCCCGGCGCCCAGCCGGCCGCGCCATTCCTCGATGACGACGCCGCGTTCCTTGTCGATCTCTTCCTTGCTGAGCGTCAGCCCGCCGGCGTAGTCGGCGAGCGCGGTCAGCCCCTTCGCCACGATCTCCGGCTTGTCGGTCGGCAGGTCGAGCATGTACACCGTTTCGTCGAAGCTCGTGTACGCGTTCACGTGCGGGCCGAGGCGCGCGCCGGTGGACTCGAAGAACGAGACCAGCTCGCCAGGCTTGAAGTGCTCGCTGCCGTTGAACGCCATGTGCTCGATCAGGTGCGCGAGCCCCTGCTGGTCGTCGGCTTCGTTGAGCGAGCCGGCCTTCACCGCGAGCCGCAATGAGACGCGCTTGGCGGGGCGGCTGTTCTGCCGAACGTAGTAGGTCAGGCCGTTCGGCAGCCTGGCGGAGTGAATCGCCTTGTCGAGCGGGATGACATCCTGGACATTGAAGGTCTGCGCGGCGGCGGCCGCAACGAGAACGAGGACGCCGAACGCGCGAATCAGGCGTTTGGTGTTGATCATCATTTATTGGTTGATGGACTGGTCCGTTGATTTCTTCGGCTCGGCCGGCTCTTTGTCCTTGCGCTCCGGCGCCTTCCAATCGATGCCGCGGGCGTATTTCATCAGCCAGGCGATCTCCTCGGCGTCGCGAATCCGCACGTGATGCGGCTCGCGGAACCCGTGCGGCTCGCGCGGGAAGCGGATGAAGCGCGTCGGCACACCGCGATCCTTCAGCCCCTGATAGAACATCATGCTCTGTCCGATCGTGTCGGTCGTATCGCGCTCGCCGTGCAGCAGCAGCGTCGGCGTCGACACCTTCGCGATGTGCGTGTAGGAAGACTGCCGGCGATAGTTCTCCGGACTCTCCCAGGGCGTGCCGCCGATGTACCAGAGCCTGACGTCGTGGTTGAAGCCCATCGCGTATTCAGACGACCAGTCGGCGACCATGGCTCCCAGCGAGGCGGCCTTGAACCGGGTGGTTTGCGTGAGCGTCCAGCCGCCGAGGATGCCGCCGTAGCTCCAGCCGCGAATCGCCATGTGATCCGGATCGGCGATGCCGTCCGCGATCATCTTGTCGACGCCGCTCATCAAATCCTGATAGTCGCCGCCGCCGATGTCCTTCATGTTGCCGCGCAGCAGCGCATCGCCGTACGAACTGCTGCCGCGGACGTTCGGCTCGAGCACCGCCCA
>DAIUKO010000436.1:0-4782 GCA_036848175.1 Vicinamibacterales bacterium
GAGAAACGGAGCGAACGGAGGACGAACGGAGCTGCGGTTCGACGCGCGCCGCGCGGCGGCGCCGATGGCGGAAATCGGCCACGGATACGAGTCGCGGTCGATCTCATCGACTCGTATCCGCGGCCGATTCCCGCCATGCGGTGGGCCTGCTCCGCAGGCCCACGCGTCGAACCCTCGTGATCGCCGCCTATTACTGCGCGACGATGCCGCGAGCGCGTTCTGTCGCCGTTCTCCTCCGTTCCTCCGTTCCTCCGTTTGTGAACTCCGTTGACTCCGTCGCTGGCTCTCCTCTGTTCACGTGCGAGCTCAGAACGTCACCTTGACGGCGAGCTGGACCTGGCGCGGATCGCCGACGCCGGTCCGCAGGAACCCGTCGAAATTGAACAGCGCCGGCGCCGTCAGCGGGTTCACGTTGTTCGCGTTGTTGAACGTGTTGAACATCTCGAGGCTCGGGATGATCTGCACGGTGCCGACGTCGAACGGCCGCTGCAGACGCCAGTCGAACGAGAAGTAGGCGTTGTCCTTGCGATCCCAGTTGCGGCCGCGGTCGTTGCCGTTCAGCACGCGCGGCGAGGTCGTGATCGGCTGCGCCGTCCGTCCCTGCATGCGGACGTTGAGCCGGAACTCCTCCGGCAGCTCGACATACGTGAAGAAATTGAACTTGTGCCGGATGTCCCGATCCGACGGCCCGTAATCGAGATCGAGATCGTAGAAGTTGAACGACCGATCGGTGAACGGATCGCGCTCGTTCGAGTCGTCGTCCTCGTCCTTGGCGAGCACGTAGTTCGCTTCGAGCTGGTACTTCTGCGAGAAGCGCTTGCGCGCGCCGAACGTCGCGCCGCGATACAAGGCATGGCCGCGGCTGTTGGTCACGAACACGCTGCTCAGCGCCGGCTCGAACGGATTGGCACCCGTGTAGGTCGTCGCGTCGCGCGTCGGCGGCTGGGTCGCGGCCGCCGCCGTGCCGTGGCCGTTGTAGTCCAGGAAGCGCGTCAAATCGACGCCTTTCGCCACGGTGAAGTCGACGTACGCCGCCAGGCTCGGCGCCAGTTCACGGTCGTATCCGATGTTGAAGCTGTAGATGCGTGGGTTGCGATAGTCGCGGTCGAAGACGCGGACTCCGGTAAACAACGGGAACGTGCCGGGCGTCACCGCGGTCGGTGGCAGAAGGTTCGGCCACACCGGCAGGTCGGCAGACCCCGTGGAGCGGACATCGGTCTTCTGCTGAATCCCGTTGGTCGTCACCGACCCGACCTGACTCAGCATGTTCTGACGCGCGTAATAGATACCGGCGCTGCCGCGCAGAACCGACTTGCCGTCTTCGTTGAGATCCCACGCGAATCCGCCGCGCGGCTGGAACTGTGCCCACTGATTCGGAATGGTGCCGTCGGACGGGAATCGCGGATCGTTCAGGAACCGCGCAAAGGCCGTCGTCGCCGGATCGACGGTCCCCGGCATCTTCTGCGCGTCCCAGCGGAGGCCGTAGTCCACCGTGAGGCCATGGCCCGCCTGCCACTTGTCCTGGATGAACAGCGCGAACTCGTCGTTGTTGATGTCGGAGAAGCCGGCTTCGTCGCGCGCGATGCCGTCCGGACTGCTGCTCTGCAAGTAGAGCAGGAGCGGACCGCCAGTGGTCGTCGTGCCGGCCGGGCAGTTGGCCGGCGCGGTCACGAACGAACCGTTCGAGCAGCCGGTCGTGCGCGGACCGAATCCTCCTGCCGCCGCCGGCGCCGCGTAGCGCAGGAATCCGGCCACACTGTCGAAGATGTAGCGCCCTTCGAAGAAGCCGCGGAAGACCTGGACATTGTTGGTGCGCACCCACTCGCCGCCGGTCTTGATGGTGTGTTTGCCGTTGACGATGGAGACGTTGTCCTTCACCTGGAATCGCTTGACGACCTCGTCGACGTTCGGCGCGAGGAAAAACGGATTGCCGAAGCGAAACGTCGTCGCAAACCCCATCGCGGTGTCCGCCGGCACCGTCGAAGGCGTCGCGGAGCGCGGGCGGTCCTCGCGCGAGTAGGTCACGTGCATCTCGTTCAACCGGTTCGAGGTCATCGTCGTGAACAGGTTCGCGTTCAGCACGTTGATCTTCGACGGCCCCTCGGTGCCGTTCGCCGAATTCCCATAGGTCGCGACGTCGAACGTCTGGTTCTCGTTGTTCGAGTGGTCGAAGTTGTACGACACCGACAAGGTGTTCTTGGGCGTGAGATTCCAGTCCACTTTTCCCAGCAGCGCGTTGTTGTTGATGGTGTGTTGAATCGGCTGTCCTTCGTCCTGGCCGCGTGTCGTGCGGAAGAAGTTCAGCAGCGCCAGCCGCTGGCAGTCGGCGCTGCCGTTGATCAGCGCTTCGTTCGCGCCGATGGTCGGCGCGCTCACCGGACAGGGTGTGCCGATCGCTTCGGACAGATTCGCGCGCTGCAGATTTTCGCGGACGCCCTCGAGCGCGAGAAAGTAGAACGCCTTGCTCCGGATCACCGGTCCGCCGACGGTGCCGCCGAACTGCTCGCGATGAAAATCGGTGAGCGGCTTGCCGTCCGACGTGTTGGAGGTCAGCCCTTCCAGCCGCTGGTGATGGAAGAGCGATCCCTTGACCTGATTCGTCCCCGACTTGGTCACGACGTTGACGACGCCGCCGGCGGTGCGGCCGAATTCGGCGCTGGCGCCGTTGGCGATGACCTGAAACTCCTTGACCGCCTCGAGCGTGATGTCGATCGCCGCGCGCTGACCGCCGACCTGCTCGCCGAAGAAACCGTTGGAGTAGTCGCCGCCGTCGAGGCTGATGTTGTTGAACACGCCCCGCTGTCCGGAGAACGTGATCTCGTCGCCGTCCGGTCCCTGCACGATGCTGACGCCGGGGGTCAGCGTCAACAGGTCCTCGAACTTGCGGCCGAGAATCGGCGTCGACTCGATCGTTCGCTCGTCGAGCGTGGTGGTCGCCGCCGTCCGCGTGATCTCCACCGCGGGCGATTCGGTCGTGACGGTGACCGTCTCCGATATGCCGGACAGCTTCATGATCGGTGTGAGGCGTACCGCCTCACCGACGGTGACAATCACGTCTTCCTGCACCAGCGTGGCAAAGCCGGAGAGGCTGAGCGTGACCCGGTAGCGGCCCGGCGGCAGCTGGAGCGCCACGAACCGGCCGTTCTGATCGGTGACCAGCGAGCGCGTCAGGTCGGTGTCGACGTTCTTGACTTCGACATCGACGCCCGGGAGCACGGCGCCGCTGGTGTCGACGACGATGGCGTTGATGACGCCCGTGGTGATTTGCGTTTGAGCCGTAGCCGCTGGCGCCGCCGCCAGCCAGGCCAGGATTGCCATGAGCACGAACAGGAGCCGCATCGATGACCTCCGTCTGCGCGAATCATCTGCCGGCCGCGCCGGCGCCACGCCACATTTTGCTCTCCGCCGCCCAGAAGGTGTGCAACAGCGGACAAGGAGTGACAGCACCGCGAACCCCGGCGTTTGGGGATGCCGCGGCGATCATTGCATGAGACGATGGTTTGAGGGTGTTTACACTGGCGTTGACATTGCTGTTGATATTACTCGGCGGCCTCCCGCTGACCGCCTCGGGTCCTGACCTCTCGCGCCTCGAGGAGACGCTCACACGCATCGCCGATCGTTCGCGCGGCCAGGTCGGCCTGTCGCTCATCCACCTCGAAACCGGCGCGACGCTCGCCATCCGCGGCGATCGACGATTCCCGATGGCCAGCGTCTACAAGCTGCCGATCGCGATCGAGCTGCTCACGCGCGTCGCCCACGGCACGCTCTCGCTGGATCGCGCCGTCACGCTCGCGCCGAGCGACATTCGCGCCTGCTGCACGCTGTCGCGGCGGCATCCGCGCGGCGGTGTCAGCATCACCGCCGGCGAGCTGCTCGAGCTGATGATCGTCGACAGCGACAACACCGCGTCCGACGCCGTCCTCAAACTGGTCGGCGGGCCGGCGGTCGTCGAGCGCCGGATGCGCGCGCTCGGCTTCACGGCGATCAACGTGAACCGCTACGAGGGCGACATCAACTTCGAGATGACTGGCGTCGAGAATCCGCCGCCGCGGGCCGAGTGGACGCTCGAACTGCAGTACCGTCTCATCTCGGAAGTCACGCCGGAGGGGCTGCGCGCGGCGCGTGAGCGCTACACGATCGATCCGCGCGACTCGTCGACGCCCGACGAGATGGCGCGGCTTCTCGGCCGGCTGCAGCTGGGGGACCTGCTGCCGCCGCAGTACACGAATCTCCTGCTCGATCAGATGACGCGCGCGAAGACGGGATCGCGGCGGATCAAAGCGCTGCTGCCAGCGGAGACGATCGTCGCGCACAAGACCGGCACGACCGATGTCGTCATCAACGACGTGGGGATCATCACGCTGCCGGACGGCAGCGCCATTCCCGGCCATCTCGCGCTCGCGGTGTTCGTGACCAACGGGGGGCGAGTCAGCGTCATGCAGCAGACGATTGCGGCGCTCGCCGGCAGCGCGTTCGAATTCTTCACGGGAAAGCCCTTACCGCCTCCGCAGAAACCACAGGGGACGCGCGTCAAAAAAAGCGCGGCGCGCCGCCGCCATTAGCGGCGACTGGACTTTCATTTTAGTCGAACCGCCTTCACTGCTACAGGCAGGCCACGAAGGCACGTGGTTCGGCAGGCTCACCATGAGCGCTCACCCTGAGCTTGTCGAAGGGCGTGCCTTCGTGGCTCGCTTTTGTCGGGTGAAGGTCCGCCGACCGTACGTGACCGACACGGTAACGAAAGCGGCGCTAGTTCAAGCGATCGCCGAACGCATCGAGCAG
>DAIUKO010000437.1:0-4752 GCA_036848175.1 Vicinamibacterales bacterium
CTGCGGCTTTGTGGCGCCGGCCACGACCGCGAGCGAAACGACGATCGCAACGATCGGAACGAGCGGCCCGAGCGGCGCGACGAAGGTCGCCGGCTTGATGGTGCGTGCGAACTGCGGCGATCGCAGACGCAGCGTCGCGGCGCACGCGCCGGTGTAGGTGACGAGGCGCGCGAGTGCGCTGACGACGGCGATGGCGGCGAACGAGCCGGTGAGGCCGAGCAGCAACGCCACCGCCGACGTGAAGAGGACGGCGTTGGCAGGCGTGCGGAAGCGCGGATGAATCCGTCCCAGGAACGCCGGCAGCTCGCCGTGCTCGGCGAGCGCGAACAGCATCCGCGATCCGCTCAACACCTGTCCGGCGTTGTTGCCGGTCATCGATAGCACCGAACCGACGCCGATGAGCAGTGCCCCGGCCGATCCGAGAAACACCGCGGCAGCGTCAGCGATCGGCGTGCTATGCGCCGCGAGATCCGGCAGGACGCCCTGCGCGACGATCTGCGCCAGCGTCATGATCGTCATCACCGACAGGATCGTCGCCACGAGCGCGAACGGGACGTGACGGCGCGGATCGACCGCCTCGCCCGCCGGCACGGGAACGACGTCGAAGCCGCCGTAGACGAAGATGAGCAGCAACGCCGCGGTCGACGCCTGATTCCGGGTGAGCGGCGGCAGCGACGTCAGACGCAACGGTTCGATGAACGCCAGGCCGGCGACGATGAAGATGCCGAGCGGGACGAGCTTGCCGATGGTGAGCGCGTTGACGACCCAGGCGCTCTGCCGAATGCCGCGGACATTGACCCACGCCAGCGCGGATGTGATCGCCGTCAGCACGATCGCTCGCGGCCACCCGGTCGTCGCCCCCGGCCAGTAGTAGCCGAGCGCAACGGCGATGCCGGCCATCACGCTCGCCTGGCTCGACGCGCGCGTGAACCACTGCATCCACCCGACTTCGAATGCCGCAAACCGCCCGAACGCCGCCCGCGTATAGAGATACGGTCCGCCCGTGCTGTCGAACCGGCTGCCGACTTCTGCAAAGCACAGGGCGATCGACAGCGACGCGAGTCCCATCAGTACGAATCCGATCGGCGCCCACGCGCCGCCGATTTGCGCGGCGACCTGCGACGGCATCAGAAAGATCGCGCCGCCGATCACCTGGTTGATCCCGATCGCGGTCAGGTCCCAGCGGCCGAGCGCGCGCTGCAGCGTCGGCCCGGCGGTTGCCGGTTGTATGATCCGTTCGACATGCATCTGACGCTTCCGCGCCGATTCTACGCGGATCCGGATTTCTACCGCGCCGAGCTCGAGCGCTTTTTTTTCAATCGCTGGATCTGTGCCGGCCGCGCCGATCAGATTCCGAAAGCCGGCGACTACTTCACGCGCACGCTCGGCGACGACAGCGTCATCGTCACGCGCGACCGGTCAGGCGAGATTCACGCACTCTTCAACGTGTGCCGCCACCGCGGCACGCGGCTGTGCGAGCAGACCGAGGGCCATTTCGTCGAGCGCATCCAGTGTCCGTACCACGCATGGACCTACGACCTCGCCGGCCATCTGCTCGCGGCGCCGCACATGCCGCCGGGATTCTGCAAAGAGCAGTACCCGCTGCATCGCGCCGGCTGCGACGTCTGGGACGGCAATATCTTCATCAACCTCGCGACCCATCACGGGCCGCTTCGCGACCAGCTCCAGGATCTCCCGGAGCGGTTCGCGGCCTGGCGCATGGCCGACCTTCGTCTCGGCCGCCGCATCGTCTACGACGTCAAGGCAAACTGGAAGCTGATCGTCCTCAACTTCAACGAGTGCCTCCACTGCCCCAACCTGCATCCGGCGCTGAACAAGCTGCATCACTATCTCGGCGCCGAGAACGTCGCGCCGACGGCGTGCTACTGCGGCGGGTCGATGGGATTTCGTGACGACGTCGAAACCATGAGCGTCGACGGCAGGCGGCGTCGCGACTATCTGCCGGAACTGAATGAGTCGCAGCGCCAGGAGGTCGCCTATTACTCGATCTACCCGAACCTCCTCCTCAGCCTGCATCCCGACTATGTGATGACGCACACGCTCTGGCCGCGCGCGCACAATCGATCCGAGATCATCTGCGAGTGGCACTTTCATCCGACCGAGCTGGCGAGGTCTGATTCTCAGATCGACGATGCGATCGAGTTCTGGGACGCGACCAACCGCGAGGATTGGTGGATCAGCGAACAGTCGCAGGCCGGCATCCAGTCACGCGCCTACGAGCCCGGCCCGTACTCGGAACGAGAAGCGTTGTTGTGGTCGTTCGATGAGATCGTCAGACGCGAGGCGGGGCTCATTCCAGATGCCAAATTCTAAATTCCTTCCGTTTTTCGCGGCGGGTTGAAAAACGGCGTCTTCACCACAGTCGCCGGCACGCGATGTCGCACCGCTTCGACCGTGACCTCGAACTCCAGCGCCGTGCCTTCCGAGAAATGCGGTGCCGACACGGTCGCGAGCGCGATGAACTTCTTCAACACCGGCGACCACGTCGTCGTCGTCGCGCGGCCGACGTGGCGGCCATTCTTGTAGACGGGCACTGCCGCACGTGACGCCGTCGACGCGACCTGCGGCGGCATGCCGAGGTCGTCGTAGAGTTTCTCCACTGCCGGCCAACTGATCTCGAGTCCCACGATCTGACGGGCCGGCCCGCGGCGGTACTCCTCCAGCAACGGCGCTCGCCCGACGAACGGACGCTTCTCGATCTGCACGAGCCGGCCGAGCCCCATCTCGTACGGCGTGTACTTCTGCGACTCGATCAACGCTTTCTTGCTGCTGTTGAAATCGACGTCGATCAGCAGCAGGCCCGCCTCGACGCGGGCGACGTCGAGCGCGAGCATCCCGGCCGGGTGGATGTCGAAGGCGCGGCCGCCGCGCATCAACCCGTCCCACACCGTGACGGCGCGATCCCACGGCATCCAGATCTCGTACCCGAGATCGCCCGTGTAGCCTGTCCGCGAGATGTCGACCGGCACACCGGCGATCGAACCGTGCACCATCCGGAAATATTTCAGCGTTCGGATGTCCGCCTCGGCAACCGCGTGGAGGAGGCGGCCCGAGGTCGGTCCCTGCAGCGCGAGCGCCGCCACCTGTTCGGAGACGTCCTCGATCCTGACATCGAGGCCGATCGCGTTCTGCGTGAACCAGCGCAGGCTCGGATCCGCCGCCGTCCAGCGATAGCTGTCCTCGGTCAATCGCGTCACGGTCCCGTCGTCGATCACCTTGCCGTGCTCGTCGCACCACGGCGTGTAGCAGACCTGGCCGACGGCGAGCTTGAACGCATCGCGCGTGATCACGCGATCGACGAGCCTGGTCGCGTCGCGGCCGCGGATGATGTATTTGAACAGCGGCGAGACGTCGATCAGCGCCGCCGCGTTGCGGATCGCGTTGTACTCGTGTTCGTGGTGCGCTTCGTAGACGCTGACCGCGTAGTACCCGGACCACTCGCGGTAGTTCAGGCTCTCGGCGAGCGCGAAGGTCCGTTCGTGAACGGCGGTGCCGATCGGCATGGCGCGTATTATAGGACCGCTATGAAACAGATCCTGACGATCGTCGCCGCGGTGTCGGTGTTCAGCGCACAGTCGACGGCGCCGGCGGTCGTCGCGGTACGAGCCGCGCGTCTCATCGACGGCCGCGGCGGCGCGGTCATCGCGCCCGCGATCGTCGTCGTACGCGGCGAGCGCATCGAGTCGGTCGGCACGGCGTCACCGCCGACGGGCGCGCGCGTGATCGATGTGGGCAGTGCGACGCTGCTTCCTGGACTGATCGATCTCCATACGCATCTCACCAGCACCGGCGTCCACTGGGAAGACGAGCTGCTGAAGACGACGCCCGGTCAGGCCGCGCTGCACGGCGCCCACAACGCGCTCATCACGCTGATGGCCGGCTTCACGACCTGCCGCGACATGGGACCGACGTGGCCGTACACCGACATCGATCTGCGGAAGGCGATCGACGAAGGCGTCGTGCCGGGGCCGCGGCTGATGGCGTCGGGGAACTACGTCTCGCCGACTGGTGGTGCCGGCGACGCGCGCCAGTTCTCGATCTTCGTCGACGTGCCGATCGTCAGAAATCTCGCCGACGGTCCGGACGAAATCCGCAAAGCGGTGCGGACCAATCTCAAACAGGGCGCCGACTTCATCAAGATTCTCGGCACCGGCGCTGTGCTGTCGAGGGGCGCGCCGCCCGGATCGCAGCAATACACCGAGGAAGAGATGCACGTCGCCGTCGAGGAAGCGGCGCGGTGGGGACGGCACGTCGCCGCGCACCTCCACGGCACCGACGGCATCAAGGCCGGCATTCGCGCCGGCGTTCGCACCGTCGATCACGGCAGCATGATGGACGATGAAGCGGTAGAGCTCCTGCGGACGCACCACGCGTATTTCGTGCCGACGCTGTACACGAGCGAATCGATCTCCGCGAACGCGAACGTGCCGGAGTCGGAGAAGGCGCGGTCGAAGCAGATCAAGGAATTGAAGGACAAGTCGTTTCAGATGGTGCTGAAGGCGGGACTGCCGATCGGCTTCGCGACCGACGCCGCCGTCGTGCCGCACGGCCAGAACGCGCGCGAGTTCGGCTATCGCGTGCGGCTGGGTCAATCGCCGATGGCGGCGATCGTCTCGGCGACCCGGACGGCCGCCGAGATCATGGGTTGGAGCGATCGCGTCGGCACGATCGAGGGCGGCAAGTTCGCCGACCTGATCGCCGTCGCCGGCGATCCGCTGCGCGACATCACCG
>DAIUKO010000438.1:0-1978 GCA_036848175.1 Vicinamibacterales bacterium
GCGCTCGTCGTCGCGCAGGTCACCATCTCGGTGCTGCTGCTCGTCGGCGCCGGATTGTTCATCCGCAGTCTGCGCAACCTGCGGCTGCTCGATCTCGGGTTGAACGCGGAGAGCCTCATCGCGTTCAACCTGAGTCCCTACATCAGCGGTTACACGCCGGAGCGGGTGCCGGCGCTGTACAAGACGATCGTCGAACGGTTGCAGGCGCAGCCGGGTGTCACCGGGGTTGCGTTTGCAAGCATGGGTCTGCTCGAAGGCAACGAATGGGACAGCACCGTGACGGTCGAAGGCTACGACGCCAAGCCGGGCGAGCAGATGAACCCGTACTGCAATTCGGTGAGCCCCGGCTATTTCAAGACGATGGGCAGCCCGGTTCTGCGCGGACGCGAGTTCGACGCCCGCGATGAAGGGCCGGTGCCGGATACGCGGCCGAACGACGGCTACGGCCGCGGCTACCGGTCCGTCATCGTCAACGAGAGCTTCGCGAAGCATTTCTTCGGCGGCCAGGATCCGATCGGGCGGCATCTCGGCTTCGGCGGCAATCCCGGCACGCCGACGCCCATCGAGATCGTCGGCGTGGTGAAGGATGCGAAGTACACGGGCGTACGCGACGAGATTCCACGCACGGTGTTCTTTCCGCTCCTCGAAGAACGCATCCCGTCATCAGTCGTCGTCTACGTGCGGACCACCGGCGAACCGAGCGCGGCATTCGGCGCGGCGCAGCGCGTGGTGCGCGACACCGACGCGAAGGTGCCGGTCTACAACCTGCGCACGCTCGAACATCAGATCGATCAGTCGCTGCTCAACGATCGGATCGTCGCGACGCTCTCGACGGCCTTCGGCATCCTCGCGACGCTGCTCGCGGTCATCGGCCTCTACGGCGTGATGGCCTACACGGTCGCGCGGCGGACGCGTGAGATCGGCGTCCGCATGGCGCTCGGCGCCGTGGCGACCGACGTCATCTGGCTCGTCATGCGTGAAGTGCTGATGCTCGTGGGCGGCGGGATCGCAATCGGCCTCGTCGCGTCGTGGGGCGCGAACCGTCTGATCAGCAGTCAGCTGTACGGCGTCACCGCGACCGATCCGATCACGATCGCCGGAGCGGCGGCGCTGCTCTTCACCGTCGCGCTCCTCGCCGGCTACATCCCCGCCCGTCGAGCGACGCGAGTGAATCCGGTCCTGGCGCTCCGATATGAGTGAAGAGGCAGGCCTTCAGGCCTGCTCGCGGCGCCGAGGCAGGCGCGAAGGGCTGCGCTACCGAAACAGATCGTACTGACGGAAGGTGAGATTGAATCGCCCGGTGAGATGCAAGTCCGGCGGCGCGGTGCCGGGGACGATCCGCGTGACGCCGTGATAGCGGAGGCGTGCGGGGCCGCCGAAGACGAACGCGTCGCCCGATTCCAACGCAATCGCATCGACCGGGTCCTTACGCCTCAACCCACCGAAGAGAAACCGCGCCGTATCGCCGATCGAAATCGACACGACGGGAATGCCGGCGGCGATCGACCGCTCCCCTTCGTCCTTGTCCTGGTGCAATCCCATCCGGCCGTCGGCATCGTAGAAATTGAGGATGCAGAGATCGGCGGCGATCGTCATCCCTGCTGATGCGGCAATTTCTCCCGCCAGTCGTTTGAGATCGTCGGGCAGCGGCGGCGCGGGCAGACCGTCGAAGTCGGTGCGCGTCGGCTCGTAGGAGTACGTCTTGCCGTTCCAGTGGCGGCCGAGGCACAGCATCCGGACGTGCATCTTGCCGCCGCCGCGCACGACCGGCACGTATGCCGGCACTGCGCCGTCGGCGAGCGCACGGCACTGGTCGATGAGGGCACGCTGCGCGTCGAGCGACAGATAGCGACGAAAGTGGAACGCGCCCGGCGCGATTTCCATATCCGTACGTTACCATTGCGCCGCGTGGACCAAGGATCGCGACGCCGCTCATGGTTCGACAAGCTTGTCCTGAGCGAGCGCTCATCCTTCGACA
>DAIUKO010000438.1:2078-4738 GCA_036848175.1 Vicinamibacterales bacterium
TGAGCGTTGGTTTCACACCCGCTCGTCCTGAGCCTGTCGAAGGACGAGCTCGGTGTTGTGCGCTCCTTGTCGCGGCGCTGCTTCTGCCGGTCCCGGCACTTGCGCATCCGGTGCCGTTCAGCTACCTCGACCTGCGCATCGAGCGGACGTTCATCGAAGGCACGCTGGTCGCACATATCTTCGACGTCGCGCACGATCTGAATATCGAGCCGCCCGAAAAACTCCTGCAACCGTCGGTCGCCGCCGAGCGTGCCGGCGCGATCATCGAGCTGCTGTCGCCGCGCGTGATGCTCGGCGCCGACGGCAAACCGCTGCGCGGCGAATGGTCGAACGTCGAGGTGGTGCCCGAGCGGCAATCGCTGCGCCTGCACGTCCGCTACCCGCTCGCCGCGCCAGTAGGAACGCTGACGGTGGCGACGATCATGTTTCCCTACGATCCGCAGCACCAGACCTTCCTGAACGTTTACGAGCGCGACGCGCTGACGCAGGCGATTCTCGATCGCGGCCGGATTCAATTCGACTACTTCGCGGGCACGCGCCAAGGCGCCATCGCCGTTGTCGGCAAGTTCCTGCCGATCGGCATCCGGCACATGCTGATCGGCCCCGAACATCTGATCTTTCTGGTTGGCCTGATGCTGCTCGGCGGGACGATTCGGCAGCTCGTCATCATCGTCACCGCGTTCACGATCGCGCACACCGTCTCGCTGTCGCTGGCGGCGCTCAATCTCGTGACGCCGCCGGTGCGGATCATCGAGCCGGCGATCGCGCTGAGCATCGTCTACGTCGGCGCCGACAATCTGCTGGTCCACGACGGCCGCGACGTCCGCGCCTGGATAGCGACGGCGTTCGGCTTCATCCACGGGTTCGCGTTCGCCACCGTCTTGCGCGAATTCGATCTGCCGCACCGAGCGCTCGGCTGGTCGCTCTTCTCGATCAACCTCGGTGTGGAAATCGGCCAGCTGATCGTCGTGGCGGCGGTCGCGTCGCTGCTGAGCGCGCTGCGCTCGCGTAGCGAGGTCGTCGGCCGGCGGCTCGCCTTTGCCGGCTCGATCGTCGTCATGGCGGCCGGTACGTTCTGGTTCATTCAACGGGTCTTTTTTCCGCAAGGAGTCTCGTGAGAACTCGTCATTGCGGATTGAGGATTGCGGATTGCGGATTTATTGGGGATTGCGGATTGGGGATTGCGGATTTATTGCGGATTGGGGATTGCAGATTAGGAGGCGTGACATGAGGCGACCGATCGTGCTGGGCATCTTGATCGCCGTGGGCGGTTTGTCACTTGCCGCTTATCAGCCGCCGCCGCCAAGCGGGCCGACGCCGGCCTCGTTGGCCGCGACGAAAATCGAGAAAGTGAAAGAGAACCTCTACATGATCACCGGATCGGATCCGACCGACCGGAGTCTTTTCGCGGGCGGCAACACCGGCGTCTTCATCACCGCCAACGGCGTCATCGTCGTCGACACGAAGCTGGCGGGATGGGGCCAGGTGCTCCTCGATCGGATCAAGACCGTCACCGACAAGCCGGTGACGACGATCATCAACACGCACACGCACGGCGATCACACCGGCAGCAACAACATGTTCCCGGCCAGCGTCGAGATCATCGCGCACGAGAACACGAAGGCGAACATGGAGAAGATGGACGCCTTCAAGGGCGACAACGCGAAGTTCCTGCCGAAGCGCACCTACAAGGACAAGATGACGCTCGGCAGCGGCAAGGATCGCGTCGAGCTCTTCTACTTCGGCCGCGGCCACACCAACGGCGACACGTGGATCCTGTTTCCGTCGGTGCGGGTGATGCAGACCGGCGACATGTTCGCGTGGAAGGACGCGCCGCTCCTCGACAAGGCCAACGGCGGCAGCGGCGTCGAGTACGCCGCGACGGTGCGCAAGGCGGTGGCCGCCGCGAACAACGTCGACTCGCTGATCGTCGGTCACAGCCCGCTGCGCACAGTGGCGGAGCTGAAGGAGTACGCGCAATACATGGACGACCTGGTCAACGAGGTCAAGAAGGCGAAGGCGGCCGGCAAGAGCGCGGCTGACGCGGGCACCGCGATCGATCTGACGGCGAAGTACAAGGGCTACAAGAAAGATCGGCAGGCCGCGGCGGTTCAGGTCATCTACGACGAGCTCAAATAGCGCGCGAATTGCGGATTGAGGATTGCGGATTGCGGATTTATTGGGGATTGGTGATTGGTGATTGAGGAGGGTTCATGAGACGCGCGATCGTGTTGGGCGCGCTGATTCTGGTCGGCGGACTGTCGCTCGCCGCCTATCAGCCGCCGCAGCAGCAAGGACCGATGGTTGTCGAGGTCGACAAGGTCAAGGACAACCTCTGGGTGTTGAAAGGCGGCGGCGGCAACACGGCCGTCTTCGCCACCGGCAACGGCGTCGTGGTCGTCGATGCGAAGAACCCGGGCTGGGGCAAGCCGATTCTCGACAAGATCAAGGAGCTGACACCCAAGCCGATCACGACCCTCATCAACACGCACACGCACGGCGACCATGTCAGCGGCAACGTGGACTTCCCGGCGACGGTCGACATCGTCGTTCAGGAGAACACGAAAGCGAACATGGAGAAGATGGACATCTTCAAGCAGAACAACAACCGCGGCATGGCGAAGCGGACGTTCAAGGACAAGATGACCATCGGCAAGGGC
>DAIUKO010000439.1:0-4737 GCA_036848175.1 Vicinamibacterales bacterium
CGAGGTCGAGCCGCAGCGTGCCGGCCACCTGCCGCATCGCCTTGATCTGCGCCGAGCCGCCGACGCGCGACACCGAGTTGCCGACGTTGATCGCCGGCCGGACGCCCTGGTGGAACAAGTCCGACTCGAGGAAGATCTGACCGTCGGTGATCGAGATCACGTTCGTCGGGATGTAGGCGGACAAGTCGCCGGCCTGCGTCTCGATGAACGGCAGCGCGGTCAGCGATCCGCCGCCCAGATCCTTCTTCAACTTCGCGGCGCGCTCCAGGAGCCTCGAGTGGAGGTAGAACACGTCGCCGGGATACGCCTCGCGTCCCGGCGGCCGGCGCAACAAGAGCGAGATTTCGCGATACGCCTGCGCGTGCTTCGACAGGTCGTCGTAGATGCACAACGCGTGGCCGCCGTTGTCGCGGAAGTACTCGCCCATCGCGCACGCTGAGTACGGGCTGATGTAGAGGAGCGGCGCGGGATCGGCCGCGGCGGCTGCGACCACGATCGAGTAGCGCATCGCGTCGGCTTCCTCGAGCGTCCGCACGACCTGCGCGATCGTCGACTGCTTCTGACCGATCGCGTTGTAGATGCAGATGACCCCGGTGTCTTTCTGGTTGAGGATCGTGTCGAGCGCGACGGCGGTCTTCCCGGTCTGCCGGTCGCCGATGATCAGCTCGCGCTGGCCGCGCCCGATCGGCACCATCGCGTCGATCGCCTTGAGGCCGGTCTGCAGCGGTTCCTTCACCGGCTGCCGATCGACGACGCCAGGCGCGAGGCGCTCGATTGGCGAAAACTGCTTGGTGGCGACCGGCCCTTTGCCGTCGATCGGCTGGCCGAGCGCGTTGACGACGCGGCCCAGCATCTCTTCGCCAACCGGCACGGAGATGATGCGGCCGGTGCGCTTGACCAGATCGCCTTCCTTGATTTCCTTGAACTCGCCGAGCAGCACCGCGCCGACGCTTTCCTCTTCGAGGTTCAGCGCGATGCCGAAGACGCCGTGCGGAAACTCGAGCATCTCGCCGGCCATCGCGTTCTCGACGCCGTGCACCCGCGCGATGCCGTCGCCGATCGTGATGATGCTGCCGACCTCGGCCACGTCGACGTCGACGGCATAGCTCCCGATCTGCTCGCGAATGACTTTGGAAATTTCGTCGGCTTTGATGTCCATTTTTTACTCCGGGGGCCCCTGCCCCCCGGTCACGCTTCGCGGGGACCCCATCGCCCCGCTCCGCTATACATTCTCCAAGAGCCGATCCCTGAGCTTCTCCAGTTGACGCGTGACGCTGGCGTCGTAGACCACGCTGCCGACCTTCGCCACGAGACCGCCGACGATCGATGGATCGACGCGCGTCTGCAGCGTTACCGATTGACCGGTGACGTCGGCGAGACTCTTCTGAATCTGCTGCACCCGGTCCGGGGCGAGCGGCGCCGCCGTCGTCACCTCGGCGCGGACGATCTGACGGTAGTCGGCGAGCCGATTGCGATACGAATCCGCCAAGTCGGGCAGCAGAATCAGTCGGTCGCGCTCAGCCAGCAACACGAGCAGTTTCGAGACCATCGGCGACGCTTTCGCGAGCTTCATGAGCTCGGCGACGGCGGCGCGTTTGCGCTGGACGGGCACCGCTGGATTCAACAGCACTTTCTTGAGCGTCGGCTGCGCGTCGACGAGCGCCGTGAAGTCAGCAAGCTCCTGCTCGATCTGTTCGAGGTTCGACTTTTCCTTGATGGCAACGTCGAGGATGGCTCGGGCGTAGCGCGTCGCGGCCGTCTTGTTCGTCATTTCTTGAATGCTCGCGGGGCCCCGGCCCCGCTCGCTGCTTGCTCAGGCGCTTGCGAAGAGTTTCACAAGCATCCGAATTTATATCAGGTTCACGCGCGTACAACAATGTTGAAGCGGCCGGTCGCCTCCTGGACCGTTCCGATTTGTGCCGCCTCGACCTGGGCGGCCGCCAGCGCCTTCGCGGCCGCGCCGGCGGCATCGCCGCTCACCGCAACGAGCAGGCCCCCAGAGGTTTGCGGGTCGAACAGCACTGCGGCCAGCGCATCACCCACGCCGGGATCCAGCTGAATCGCCTGCCCGAAATGCTCCTGATTCGAACCCATGCCGCCCGATCGATTTGATGCAGCCATGGCCAGGATGCCGTCGAAGAGCGGCAGCTTCGCGGCGTCGATCGCGAGGGTCACGGAACTGGCCCGAGCCATCTGACTGCCGTGACCCGCAAGACCGAAGCCGGTGATATCGGTGCACGCATGGACGCTGCCCGGCGGAAGCGCTTGCAGCGCATCGGCAGCGGCACGATTCAGCGTGCGCATCGCGCGCACCGCATCGTCGACCACGTGACCCGGCGCGCGATCGAATTTGATCGCCGTGCCGACGATGCCGGTGCCGAGCGGTTTCGTGAGAAAGAGGACGTCACCAGGTTTTGCGCCGGCGTTCGTCAGGATTCGGGCGGGATCGATCGCGCCGGTCACCGCATAGCCAAATTTGATTTCCTGATCCTGCACCGTGTGTCCGCCGAGCAGCGAGACGTTCGCTTCGCGCAGCTTGTCGAATCCGCCCCGGAAGATCGCGCGGATGACGCCGGGATCGAGTCCTTCTTTCGGAAAGGCGGCAATGGCGAGCGCCGTCAGCGGCCGTCCGCCCATCGCGTAGATGTCGCTGACGGCGTTCGCGGCTGCGATCTGTCCGTAGGTGTATGGGTCGTCGACGATTGGCGTGAAAAAATCGACGGTTTGAACGAGCGCTGGTCCGCTCTCCCACTTGTACACACCCGCATCGTCCGCGGTCCTGAAGTCGACAAGGACGCGGTCATCAGAGGGCGCGGGGATGTCACTCAGCACCTGAGCGAGCTCGCCAGCGGCGAGTTTGCTCGCTCAACCGGCGCAGGCGACCATCTGCGTGAGTCGTTTCGCCATCAGTCCTCTCTCTATCGTGTCGTGAGCTGTTCGTAGATCCGAATCAATTCGTCCTCGGACGTGAAGTCGATTTCGATGCGGCCGCGTGCGCCCTGACGGACGATGCGCACGCGAGTGCCGAGGACGAGCTTCAAGCGATCTTCCGCGGCGCGCGTGTGGACGTCCACAGGTTTCGGTCCGCTGGCTTCGCGCGGCGGCGCGATGACCTCGGTCATCTTCTTGACGAGCGACTCCGTCTCGCGGACCGACAGATTCCGCGCGATCACGTCGCGCGCGGTCTGGCGCTGATCCGCTTCGCTCGCCAGCGAGAGGAGCGCGCGCGCATGGCCCATCGACAGACGGCCCGACGCGACTTCGTTGCGGACTTCGTCTGGAAGCTTGAGCAGACGCAGCACGTTCGCAACCGACGCGCGATCCTTCCCCACCGCGCCGGCGATGTCTTCCTGTTTCAAGCGGAAGTCATCGGCAAGCCGGCGGTACGCCATCGCCTGCTCAATCGGATTCAAATCCTCGCGCTGAATGTTTTCGACGAGCGCCATTTCGAGGAGTGATTTTTCCTGGCCCGGCGCGACGTCGCGAATCACGATCGGGACGCGGATCAAACCAGCCAGCTTCGCCGCCCGCCACCGTCGCTCGCCGGCGATGATCTGAAATCGATCGCCGGTCTTGCGGACGACGATCGGCTGAATCACGCCGTTCGATTTGATGGACTGCGCGAGCTCCTGCAGCCGCGCGTCGTTCACGTCGAGACGCGGCTGGTAGTCGTTGGGCGCGAGCCGATCGATGTCGGCTTCGATCGGCGCGGTGCGGGAGATTTCGGGCGCGTCGGGAATCAGCGCGCTGAGGCCCTTTCCAAGCGCTAGTCGTTTTTCCATATGCGCGTTTAGGCTGCCGTCGCTGTGGACCGTTCGAGGACTTCGCGCGCGAGCGCCAGATACGCTTCAGCGCCGCGCGACTTGACGTCGTAGAGAATCACCGGCATGCCGTGGCTCGGCGCTTCACCGAGCCTGACGTTGCGCGGAATGACGGTGCGAAACACTTTCTCTTTGAAGAACTGACGCACGTCGTTCGCCACCTGCTGACCCAGATTCGTTCGCTCGTCGAACATCGTCAGCAGCACACCCTCGATGTCGAGCGACGGATTGAGCGCGGCGCGCACGCGGCGCATCGTGCCGACCAGATCGGCGAGGCCTTCGAGCGCGAAGTACTCGCAGTGCAGAGGAATCAGCACGGCGTCGGCGGCGACGAGCGCGTTCAGCGTGAGAAGACCGAGCGACGGTGGACAGTCGATGAAGATGTAATCGAACCTGTCGCGCAACGGCGCGATCAGCGCGCGCAGCCGCTCTTCCCGAGCGGTCAGCGACACCATCTCGATCTCGGCGCCGGTGAGATTGCGATCCGCGGGAATCAGGTGCAGATGCTCGACGCTCGTCGGGATGATGAACGGCTCGACGTCGACCGTGGAAGTGCCGGCGGTCAGGGCGTCGTAGATCGTCCCGGCCGGGCCGGCCTTCCCTTTCTGGCCGACGCCGCTCGTCAGGTTTCCCTGGGGATCGATGTCGACCAGGAGGACGCGCTGGTTCGCGAGGGCGAGCGATGCGGCCAGGTTGATTGCGGTCGTGGTCTTTCCGACGCCACCTTTCTGATTCGCGACCGCAACAATTTTTGCCATAAGCTCTTTTGACTGAACTATTTATGGACCGGTAGCATTCAGATTTGGCGAACGCCCAATTCGTGTCAGCTGGGGCTGGTTTCTGAGGGAGTGCGTCGGAGGATAAGTGGTGGAATAGCGGCTCGTCAACGTCTTTGTTCCACGTGGAACACCCGTCT
>DAIUKO010000440.1:0-4733 GCA_036848175.1 Vicinamibacterales bacterium
ACAGCGAGTCGCTCGCTCGCGCGTGCGCGACGCTTCGCGTCGTGGGCTCAGACCGGGTCTGACCACGGTCTGACCTGGGTCTGACCACGGTCTGACCGCAGTCTGACCACGGTCTGACCGCAGTCTGACCACGGTCTGACCGCAGTCTGACCGCGGTCTGACCGTGAGGCTGACCGTTTTACGGAGCGGCAATTTCTGCCGTGCGACACGAAATTCGCGGTGGAAATATCTGCCGCATTTTTTGAGGCAGTTCACGAAAACATTCGGAATTTCAACGGCTGACCTGGCGTTCGCGTTTTGCACTGTAGCGCTGCGAGGGAGGCAACGTTATGGCAAATCGAAGAATCTACATTCCAGGAGTCAGCCTGCACGTCATTCGACGTGGAATCAATCGCGCGGCCATCGTTCGCGACGATCGTGACCATCGAGTCCTCCTCGATGTCGTCGAGCACGCCGCCACGGAATGCGGTGTGTCGGTCCACGCCTACGTCATCATGACGAATCACTATCACCTGCTCGCGACTCCGCTCGACGCGCGCGCGCTGCCGTCGATGATGAAGACGATCGGGCTGCTCTACACGCGCTATTTCAACCGAAAGTACGACCGCATCGGCACGCTCTGGAACGGGCGTTACACGGGGATCCACGTCGAGGACGAAATCTATTGGCTGACGTGTCTGCGGTACATCGAGCAGAATCCCGTGCGTGCCAACATGGTCAGCACGCCGGATCAGTACCGATGGTCAAGTTACGCGATCCACGCCACCGGTGAGCAGTCGGAATGGCTCGTGATGCATGACGCCTATCTCGCCCTGGGTGCGACACCGGAGTGGCGTCAGACGGCGTACCGATCGATTTGTGGCGTCCCGTTGAGCGACGACGAGCTCGTGCGCCAGCGGTATCCCGTCAGGAATCCAAAGAAACGGTCGGACCGTTTGTCAGAGCCGAGTCTGCATTCTGATGTAGCCGCCAGTCCGATCTGAAGTCCGCCTCGCGGTCTGATTCGCCGCGTCGGACTCGAGGTCTGACCGGCGGTCCGAGCTGAGTCTGACCGTGGTCAGACCACGGTCAGACCACGGTCAGACCGCAGTCTGACTCGCGTCAGAGCCGTCCGGTCGGCCGGGGTTTCAACGCTCAGGCACTCGGGAGTTGACAGGTTGTTACGGGACCGGCGGACCCCACAGGCTGCGCCGGATGAAGATGCCGTTTTCCGTACGCTCGAACAACTCTGCGCGGGTCAGCGCTTCCAGCACCGTTCGGATCATTTCAGGCGACAGCCCGGTTTGTTCCACCAGGTCGTCGGGCACGATCACGTCGCCGGGCTTGATGTTGAGCAAGATGTCGTTCAGGCGATCCCACCCGGTATCGCACCTTCCAACATCGGTCATCATGTCGCCTCCCCTGCCACGACGATTTCCGCAACCGGCGTGCCCTCTCCCGTCACACTGTGACTCAGTCAGTTACGCTCGAGTGCTTGGGCTGGAAATGATGACGTGAGCATTTCTTACACGACTGAACCATGCATGACACCCGTCCTGCACATTCACATCTCGATCGAGCGTGTCAGCGGCAATCGCACGGCGGACAGCCTTTGTCGAAGACGACCTTCCACGCGCCGCCGGCTTCACGACGCCACACCGAGTTGAATGTCCCGACGCGCTTGCCACTCGGATCCCTGACCGGCCCGCTGCTCAGGGCGAGCGTGCCCGAGTCGAGGACCTCGACGCGATCCGGATCCCACGAGAACGGCGCGCGCGGACCTTCGTACAGCCGTGTCCATCCGGCCGCCACCGCGGCCTTGCCGCGAAGCACACCAGTTTCGTTGAAGAACACCGCCTCGTCGGCGACGAACGACGCGAATGCGTCGTGATCGCGATCGGCCATTGTCTTGGCGAACGCCCGCTCCGCGTCGCGCACCTGGTTGGCCAGCGTGGCGAGGTTCGCCTGCGCGCGTGGCGTCTGGGCGGCGGCGATCAGCGAGACGAGGATCAGCAGCAGTCGTGTCGTCATTCGACTAGTATTGTTCGGGTCCGTGGTCCTCGACCAACAACTCGATCTGTACGGCGACCTCGCGGTGAGCGTCGCGCTGAACCTTCAGCCCGGGCAGCGGCTGCTGATCATCGGCCCGCTGATGAACGGCGGCGTCGCGCTGGAGGCGGCGCCGCTCGTCCGCCGCATCGCCGCGAGTGCGTATCGCGCCGGCGCGCAGCTGGTCGAGGCCATCTGGGGCGACGAGGCGCTCCAGCTCGTGCGGTTTCACGACGCCCGCAAGGAGACGCTCGGCGAGTTTTCGGCATGGCTGCCGAGCGCGCTCGAAGAACACGCGAAGGCGGGACACGCAGTGTTGTCGGTCTCTGCGAACGATCCCGACTTGCTGCGGTGTGAGCCGCCCGATCTCGTCGGCGCCCTGCAGCAGGCGACCTCTCGCGCGGTGATGCCGTTCAGGGAACACATTTCCCGCAACGCGACGAACTGGGGCGTCGTCGCGGCCGCGCATGAAGCGTGGGCCGCGAAGGTCTTTCCCGAGCTGCCGCGCGGCGATCAGCTGTCGCGGCTGTGGGAGACGATCGCGCGATTCTGCCGCCTCGATCGCCCCGATCCGATCGCCGCCTGGAAGGCGCACCTCGCCGCGCTTCGGTCGCGCAGCGAGCAGTTGAACCAGAAGCGCTACGCGGCGCTCAGATTCCGCGCGCCGGGAACGGACCTGACCGTCGGACTCCCCGCCGGCCACATCTGGGTCAGCGGCGAATCGATCACGCAGTCCGGTATCCGGTTCGTCGCGAATCTGCCGACCGAGGAAGTGTTCACGATCGCCGATCGACAACGCGTCGAGGGCACCGTTCGCGCGACCAAGCCGCTCAGCTATGCCGGCACGCTCATCGAGGACTTCAGCCTTCGCTTCGAGGAGGGCCGTGTCGTCGACGTGAAGGCGGCGCGCGGCGAGCCGGTTCTTCGTCAGCTCGTCGAGACGGACGCGACGTCGGGACGCCTCGGCGAAGTGGCGCTGGTGCCGCACGGTTCGCCAATCGCCCAATCGGGCCTGTTGTTTTACAACACGCTGTTCGACGAGAACGCGGCGAGTCATGTCGCGCTCGGCTCGGCGTACAAGTTCACGCTCACCGGCGGCGACGTGATGAGCGACGAGGCATTCGAACAGGCCGGCGGCAACCGCAGCGCGATCCATGTGGACTTCATGATCGGTTCGGGCGACATGAACGTCGACGGCGTGTTCGACGACGGATCGGACGAGCCGCTGATGCGCGACGGCGAATGGGCGGCGAGGTGATCTCATGCGAGCGTTTCTCTTGATCGGACCGACGGCGCTGGCGGCCCTCTCCGCGTTCTCGGTGGGATCGCCGCCGCCGCTGGAGATTCCGGCCTTCCAGGTGGATCCCGCGTGGCCGAAGCCGCTGCCGAACCGCTGGATCGTCGGTGCGGTGGTCGGCGTAGCCGTCGATGCGCGCGATCACGTCTGGATCACGCATCGGCCGTCGACGCTGCAGCCGAACGAGACCCGATCGATCTGGCGCGCCGCTCCACCCGTTCTCGAGTTCGATCAGGACGGCAACCTCGTCTCGTCATGGGGCGGGCCGGGGGCCGGCTATGAATGGCCGCAGCTCGAACACGGCATCTACATCGACCATCAGGATCACGTGTGGCTCGGCGCCGGCGGCGACAAGGACGCGCAGGTGTTGAAGTTCACGCGCGACGGCAAGTTCCTGCTGCAGATCGGCCGTCAGGGCAAAGGCACGGGCAGCAACGATACGCAGAACCTCGGCGCTGCCGCCAACATGATCGTCGACGCTGCCGCCAACGAGGTCTATGTCGCCGACGGCTACGTCAACCACCGCATCATCGTCTTCGACGCGACGACCGGCGGGTACAAGCGTCATTGGGGCGCGTACGGCAGGAAGCCCGACGATGGGTACTTTCAGCGGGCCGGAGAGCGCCTGCCCGGCCCGTTCAACGGCACCGTGCAGCATGAGAACGCACCCAGCCAGTACGATCCGAAGGGCCCGCCGCCGCCGCAGTTCCGCATCGTCCACGCGGTGCGGATGTCGAACGACGGACTCGTCTACGTCTGCGATCGCACGAACGATCGGATCCAGGTGTTCAGGAAGGACGGCACGTTCGTGCAGGAAGCGTTCATCGCCAAAGACACGCTCGGCAGCGGCTCGGTCTGGGACATTGGATTCTCGATCGATCCCGACCAGACGTTTCTGATCGTGCCCGACGGCACGAATCAGCAAATCTATGTCCTCAACCGGAAATCGCTGGAAGTCGTCAGCACATTCGGCGGCGCCGGTCATTGGGCTGGACAGTTCTACGGCGCGCACAACCTCGCAGTCGATTCGAAGGGCAACCTCTTTATTACCGAGACCTACGAAGGCAAGCGAGTTCAGAAGTTCACGTACACCGGGCGCAGTCGATGACGAGGAATGAAACGTGCAGCCCCGAGCGGTTCGGAGGAGCTGCATATGGCCGACGACAAACGCCGCGAAGAGTGGGAACCGCCGAGCTCGACCGACGAGGAGAAAGACACCGAGACGAGTTCGACTCCGACGGCGGCAGAACAGAAGGACGTCGACGACATCATCGCCGATGAATATCGCGACGACCGATTCCAGGCTTCTGACAACTAGCGCGCAAGGGCGGTCGGGCGGCGCGAGCTGCAGTTCGCGGTGAAGGTGTATTTCCAACATCGAAACCACGAAACCACGAAACCACGAAAC
>DAIUKO010000441.1:0-4719 GCA_036848175.1 Vicinamibacterales bacterium
AGCGAACGCGGGAGAATGCGTAAGCGGTTGAGGAATCGAACCTTACGTCCAGAAGCGGCGCGCCATCACCAAGTTAGAAAAACGCGTCAGTAGGGTTCGATTCCCTCCTCCGGCACCCCTCGACGGCCGCGAAGGTCGCCCGTGCGGCGGCTCATGATCGCTCCTCGACCGGGACCAGCGCGCGTACCTCCGCCGCGGTCCCGCATTCGAGCGCCGCTCGCGCGAGCTCGCGGCACCTCTCCAATCGCAGCCGGCGGATCTGCGCCTTGACGGCGGGAATCGCCGGCACGCTCACGCTCAATTCGTTCACGCCGATGCCGACGAGCAGCGGGATCGCCTGCGGGTCGCCGCCGATGCCGCCGCACACGGCCGTCCGCCGTCCGTACTTGTTCGCCGCGCGCACCGTTAGATCGATCAGGCGGAGCACGGCGGGCGACAGTCCGTCGACCTGCGGTGCGAGCCGCGGGTGACCGCGATCCATCGCCAGCGTGTACTGCGTGAGATCGTTGGTCCCGATCGAGAAGAAATCCGCATCCGTCGCGAACCGATCGGCGAGGAGCGCCGCCGACGGGACCTCGATCATGATGCCGGCTTCGATGCTCGCGACGCCGAGCCGCTCGCGCTCCTCTTCGAGAATGGCGCGCGCGGCGTGCCACTCGTCGAGCAACGCAATCATCGGAAACATGACGGCGACGCGGCCGTCACGCGACGCGCGAAGGATGGCGCGCAGCTGCGCGCGCAGCAGCTCGGGACGATTCAGCATCACGCGCACCCCGCGCTCTCCCAGAAACGGATTGTCCTCGCGCGGAAGCGGGAGGTACGGGAGCGGCTTGTCGCCGCCGACGTCGAGCGTCCGGACGACGAGCGGGCGGCCGTGTCCGAGCGCGCGCGCGACATCGCGATAGACGGCGTACTGCTCGTCTTCGCTCGGCGCGGTTGCGCGATGGAGAAACAGAAACTCCGTTCGCAGCAGACCGACCCCGTCGGCGCCGAGCGCGACGCCCTGCTCGGCGTCGGCCAGCCCGCCGATGTTCGCCGCCACCTCGATGCGATGACCGTCGAGTGTCGCGGCAGGTTCGTGGGCACGCCGCTGGTCGGCTGCACGATCGCGCGACTGCGCTTCCTGGAGAAGCCGGATGCGCGTGACCTCGACAGTTGATGGATTCACGCGCAGCGTCCCCTTCGTGCCATCGAGGATCACCGGCGTGCCGTTGGCGAGATCGAGCGCCTGTGGATCGATGCCGGTCACGAGCGGGAGGTCGAGCGATCGCGCCAGGATCGCGACATGAGACGATGCGCCGCCGGTCGTCGTGCACAAGCCGAGCACCTTGGCGCGATTCAACGAAGCGGTGTCGGACGGCGTCAGCTCCTCGGCCACCAGAATCGTGTCCGCCGCGTATGCGATCGGCTCGGCGTCGACACCTGCCAGCTTCTGCAGCACGCGCCGGCCGACGTCGCGCAGGTCGTTGGCGCGCGCCGCCAGCAGCTCGTTCTTCAACGCCGCCAACCGATCCGCATGGCGGGTGAAGGCGAGCTGCCACCCGAAGGCCGCGCTCTTGCCGCGTGCGATGGCGTCGCTCGCAATTTCCAGCAGATCGGGATCGTCGAGCAGCTCGCGATGCGCCGCGAAGATCGCCGCCTTGTCGCCGGCGCCCTCCTGCTGCAGCCGCGCCTGCAGCGCGTCCAATTCGGCCTTCGCGCGTTCGAGCGCGGCATCGAGCGTCTGCCGCTCGAGCCTCGCGTCGGCTGCGTGCTCCATGACACGAAGCTGTTCGTGCCGCACCTGGACGACATTGCCGACGGCGAGGCCGGGCGATGCCGCAACGCCGGCCAGCACATTCGGATCGCTCGACCGCGCCGGTCGTGCGACCTCGATGGGCGCGGCCGTTTCGGCGACGGCTGGCGCGCGCGCCTCTTCTCCCAATCCATCGACGATCAATTGCGACAGCGATCGCACCGCTTCGTCCGCGTCAGGACCGGACGCGACGATCTCGATGCGGTCTCCGCGGGCGATTTCGAGGCCCATGATCCCGACCACACTCCGCGCATTCGTCTCGTCGGCGCCACGCCGCAGCCGGATGTCGGCGTCGAACTGCTTCGCCCGGCTCGCCAGGACCGCGGCCGGCCGCGCGTGCAGTCCGGACGGATTCGACACGACGAGCGGCGTCGATGCGACGGCTTTCACAGCCGCGCGATCAGCCGCGCCGGTGCCATTCGAAAGGACGACGCTCAGGATCGTGTCGGTGCCTGCCGTCACCGATCCCGATGCAGCCCGCATCGATGCCACCCGATCGGTGGAGGTGATGACGATCTGCGTGAGCAGGCTGCGCGCGTGCGTCGCGACGTAGTCGGGATCGAAATCGATCAGCGCATCGCCTGTACGCACCTCATCGCCGACGTTCACCCGTGCCGTGAAGCCACGGCCCTTCAGCTGCACGGTGTCGAGGCCGACATGCATGAGGATCTCCACGCCGTTGCCCGACAGCAGCGTCACGGCGTGTGCGGCCGAGTGGAGTTGAATGATGCGGCCGTCGCACGGCGCCACCAACCGCGCCGTCACCGGGTCGATCGACACGCCGTCGCCGACCATCCTCTGCGCGAAGACGGGATCGGGCACCTCGTCGAGCGGCACGACGATGCCGGAGAGCGGCGCCTTCAACGCGAGTTGCATCGGCTCACTCATAGCTACCACCACGTTCCAGTGCGGCGCGACCGTCAGCTTGATTCAAAGCGATCATGGAGTCATGCAGGCGCGTGAAGAACGTCTCCTGCGCGAAGGCCAGCTCGACAAACGGCGAGCGGTTTTTTTACGTGGACGCCCGTTCTGTGGCCAGACGGTGGGCACCACTTGGATGATACCCTTCACCGCAGCAAGATCTGACTGGACACCCGAGATGACCGGAAGGCTGTTCGAGATGCGCCCGGACCGACGCCAATGGGCGGCGCTATTGCTGGCGCTGGCCGCCATGGGCTTGGCGCCCTGGTTCGCGGGCCGCGCGTCCGGTCAAGAACTGCCTACCAGGACCGTCCTCCTGATGTACCCGCAGGAGCAGGAGATGGCCTGGTACTCCGGCATCGATCACGGGCTGCGCTCGACATTGCAAGCGTCCTCATCGTACGAGGTTGAGTTCTACTCAGAGTATCTCGACCTTGTGCGCTTTTCCGAGGGACGGCAAGTCGACGGCCTGGCCGAGTATCTTCGCGTCAAATACCGCGGCCGCAAGATCGATCTCATCGTCGTCGTCAGCTCGCTCACACTGCAGTTCCTCATCGATCGCGGCGAGCAGCTCTTTCCGGGAGTACCCGTGCTGTTCACGTCCGTCAACAGCACGGTGGTGCAGCAGCTGACGCTGAGGCCGAATATCACGGGCGTTGCCGTGCAGCGGTCCTACGGCGATACGCTCGACCTCATTCTTCGGCTTCAATCCGACACGCGCGAAGTGATCGTGCCGGTTGGAGCATCGCCGCGGGAACGGGCGTGGGGCGTCGACCAGCAGGTCGCACTCAAGCCGTTCGAGACGCGCGTGCGGATTACGTATCTGAACGACCTGCGGATGTCACAGCTCCTCGATCGATTGAGGCACTTGCCGCCGCACACCGTGGTGCTGTTTTCTGCGTTGTTCTACAGCGACGCTGCGGGCCGCTCGTTTCTCCCCGACGAAGCATTACGCCTGGTGTGCGAAGCCGCCAACGTGCCCGTGTACGGAACTGACGCGCATCATCTTGGGAGCGGCATCGTCGGCGGAGCGCTGTATGACATGGAGGCGCCTGGCCTCGCTGCGGGCCGAATGGCGCGCCGTATTCTCGACGGCGAGTCCGTCGAACGGATAACCGTCGAGACTCTCAATCCTACTCACAACATGTTCGACGTGCGTCAGCTCGCCCGTTGGGGGATCAGCGAGCGAAGCTTGCCGCCGGACAGCGTGGTGTTCTATCGAACCGCATCGGTCTGGGACTTGTACAAGCGATACATTATTGGTTTCGTCGCGCTGCTCTTTTTGCAGGGATCGCTGATTCTGACGCTGGCATCACAAGCACGCCGGCTGCGGCGCTCGGAAGTGCAGCTGCGGAATCTGAGCGCCCGGCTGATTACTGCGCAGGACGATGAGCGGAAGCGAATCGCGCGCGAGCTGCACGACGATTTCGGACAGCGCGTCGCGGCGCTTCGGATCGACCTCGGCATGTTGGCCAGGGAAGACAACTCGGCGACTCACGTCGACGCCGACACACCGCTCCAACACATCCTCACGGCGACCGATGAATTGGCGACGGATCTTCGCGAGCTGTCTCATGCCCTGCACTCGTCCAGATTGCAGCTTCTTGGCCTGCCGGCCGCCCTGGAGGAGCTCTGCTCGGGGATCGCCAAACAACAAGGCATTGCCGTGGCGCTGACGAATCAGGTCATGACGGTGCCGGTTCCCTCCGACGTCGCGCTGTGCCTGTATCGAGTCGCGCAGGAAGCGCTGCACAATGCGGCCGCGCACGGAGCCGCCCCGACAATCGACGTCACCTTGTCGCATCTCGACACGCGCCTCGAGATGCGCATCGTCGACACCGGCAAAGGCTTCGACTACGCTCAAGTCTCCGAAGGACTCGGCCTGGCGAGCATGCGGGAACGGCTGAAGATGATCGGCGGAGAGTTGCGGGTGCATTCGAAGCCAGGTCAAGGCACGTCGCTGATTGCGCTCGTCGACCTGCGGCTTCATCCGGCCGCCGCGC
>DAIUKO010000442.1:0-4701 GCA_036848175.1 Vicinamibacterales bacterium
GGAACGGACCGGAGCGGAGACCACCATCACCCGGTGCGCGAATGACCCACGGCACGGGCCCGAGATGTCGATAGTGCGCCGTCGCGGCGAATTGGACGATGCTGTCAAACGCACAGCTGATGAAATCGGCAAACTGCATCTCGACCACGGGCCGCAGGCCCATGAGCGCCATGCCCGTGGCCATGCCAGTGAATCCAAGCTCCGCGATCGGCATGTTCATCACACGTCGCGCGCCGAATTCGGCTTCGAGCCCTTTGGTCACCTTGAAGGCGCCGCCGAATTCACCGCCGATATCTTCCCCGAGGAGGAGCACGCGCGGATCGCGACGCATCTCCTCGCGAAGCGCCTCGCTGATGGCCGCGATGTAGGTGAGCTCGCGCCCGCTGGTCGCTTCGTCGACACCGGCGAAACCAAAGTTGGAAATGCTCGTTCCTGCTTGCGGCATCGAGACCTCAACTCGTCGAACTGCCACGCCAGTTCTATCATTTTTCGTTGTTCGAAGGTTCTGGGCCGAGGAGCGGAGTGCAGCCCACAACTGGGCCGATCACAGCCCAAGCAATACGCGAAGTCGCTCACGGACATCGACGACGACTTCCGCCGGAGCTTTCGTTTCGAAGACAACTCGCCGAGCCTGCCAATCGAGATTCTTGATATGGTCGGCGAGGATCACACCGGAGATCGTCCCGCCCGGCGGCAGCGGCACTTCGAACGGATAGCCTTTCGCGTGACTCGTCACCGGGCACGCAATCGCGAGGCGGGCTTTCGAGTTATACGCCCGCGGCGAAATGATCAGCGCCGGACGCCGACCACGCTGCTCGTGACCGGCTTGAGGATCGAACGTCAACCAAACCAGATCGCCGGCGTCGGGTACGTACGCGCGGGCTACCACGCCTCATCGCCGGCTGGCGTGCCCCAATCGCTCTCGCGGTGGCGATTCTTTGATGTGATCCTGGAGACGAGTTGTTCCAACGAGTACCTCGGCCGGCTCGGGCGAATCACGATCGCGCCGTTGTCGACCGACACATCGACGGTGTCGCCTTCATCGACCTGGGCCTCGCGAGCCACTGACTTGGGAAGGCGCAGCCCCAGGCTGTTTCCCCATTTTGCGATTTGCGTCGTGGTTGCCATGTATCTACATTGAATATACGCGCCGGCGACGCACCGGTCAAACGAGGCGGTCGAATTCTGCCCCTTCAGCAGCGTTCACGGGCCGGTGGAAGAGTCGTCGTCCAGCCAACGATCCTCTTTCCCCTTGCGTCTAACCGGCATGCGTACCCTCCAGGACGTCCGGTTTGCGCTGCGCCTTCTCGTGAAACGCCCGGGCTTCGCCGCGGTCGCCATCCTGACGCTCGCGCTCGGCGTCGGCGCTTCGACGTCCATTTTCTCGGTGGTCGAGGCCGTGCTGCTTCGTCCCCTTCCGTTCGCCGAGCCGGATCGGCTCGTTCAACTGACTATTCGCGGAGGGGACGGCGAGACCTACCCGCTGCCCGACGCCGACTTCATCGCATGGCGAGAGCAGAACGAGGCGTTCTCGTCCCTGGCCGTCTACGACGGCGGGGAAGGACTGGCGCTGACAGGCGAAGGGGACGCGGAACGGATCATCGTGCGCAACGTCACCGATCGGTTTTTCGCGACGCTCGGCGTCGCACCTCTCCTCGGCCGCACATTTGGCGAGGGCGAGGACAGGCCGGGCGCTCCGAAGTCAGTCGTGTTGAGCCACGCGTTCTGGCAGCGGCACTTCCACGGCGACTCGCGCGTGATCGGCCGATCCGTTCTGCTCGACGGCGTCAGCCACACGATTGCGGGCGTGATGCCGGCGTCCTTCGCATTTCCGGAAAGCGACCTCGACGGCTGGCGAGTCCTCACGATGCAGCCGCCGCCGCGACGCGGACCGTTCTACACACGGGGAATCGCCCGGCTGAAGGCGGACACGACCCTCGAGCGTGCGCGCGCGAATCTCGCCGTGATCGCGGACGGCCTCAAGCGCCGCTATCCCGGACCGAACCTCTGGACGTACTCGCTCGTGCCGCTGCAGGAACAGATGGTCGGGGATGTGCGGCGGATGCTTTACCTTCTGTTTGGCGCGGTGGGATTCCTGCTGCTGATCGCGACGGCGAACGTCGCAAACCTGCTGCTGGCGCGCGCAGGCTCGCGGACACGTGAGATCGCAGTTCGCGCGGCGATCGGCGCAGGACGCGCCCGCATCGTCGCTCAACTCGTCACCGAGAGCGTGGTCCTGGGAGTGCTCTCCGGCCTGGCCGGGCTGCTCATCGCCTCCTGGGGCACTCGAGCGCTGCTCGCGATCGCGCCCGAAGGAATCCCGCGCCTCGGCGAGGTGCGGTTGAACGGGACGGTGTTTGCGTTCGCCGTCGGCGTCGCTTCCTTCTGCGGCGTCCTGTTCGGTCTGGCTCCAGCGCTGCGAGTGGCGGGCCTGCCGCTCGTGGAAGGCCTCAAGGAAGGTGGACGCACCGGAGCAGGCGTGAGCCAGCGGCGCACGCAGCGAGCGCTCGTCGTCTGTGAGATTGCGCTGGCGCTGATCCTGTCGGTCGGCGCCGGCCTGATGATCCGCAGCATGGCGGCGCTGACGAGCGTGAACCCGGGTTTTGCGCCGACCGAGCTCGTCACGTTCCAGTTGAAGCTGCCCGAGCGTCGCTACGACACGCCGCAGAAAATTACGGCGCTGTACGACGCGCTGCGGGCGCGGTTGGAAGCCGATCCGGCCATCCGATCGGTCGGCAGTTCGACGAGCCTGCCGCCAGACCTGAACGCGATGACGGACAACTTCGTGGCGGAAGGACAGCAGATTCCGCCCAACCAGAGCGCGCCCGTCGCGCCTCTCGTCTTCGTCGACGAAAACTACTTCAAAACGCTCGGCGTTCCGCTCGTGGCCGGCCGCTTCTTCGACGAGCGCGACGTGCCGGGCGGGCCATTGGTCGTGATCGTGAATGAGACGCTCGCCAGGCGCTACTTCCCGGGCGGAAACGCCCTCGGCCGGCGATTGAAGCAGGGAGGCGCCGAGCGGCCGAACAATCCATGGATGGAGATTGTCGGCGTGGTCGGCGACGTCAAGTACTCGGGACTCAATGCGCCGCCGGAGCCGGCCTTCTACCTCGCTGACCGGCAGCAGCCGTTTATCCGCCGTTTCGTGATGGTCCGCACGGCCGCCGATCCGCGATCGGCGCTCAATTCGATCCGGGCGGCGGTTTCCGTACTGGACCGCGACGTGCCGGTCGCGCGGTTGTACACGATCGACCAACTGATGAACGAATCGGTTGCCGCGCCGCGCTTCCGGACGACGCTGGTGACCGTCTTCGCGATCCTCGGCCTCGTGCTGGCGGCGATCGGGATCTATGGCGTCATGGCGTACGCCGTCTCGGAACGCGCGCGCGAGCTCGGCGTCCGCGTCGCCCTCGGCGCGACGACACGTGACGTGATGCGGATGGTGCTTGCCGAGGCATTCGCGCTCGCCGCGGCCGGCGTCGTGCTCGGCGTCGCCGGCGCGGTGGCGACGACGCGGTTGATGGCGGCGCTGCTGTTCGGCGTCACGCCGACCGATCCGGCGACTTTCGTGTCGATCGCCGGCATTCTGATGGCGATCGCGCTCGCGGGCAGCTACGTCCCGGCGCGGCGCGCGACTCGCGTCGATCCCATGGCGACCCTGCGCTCGGAGTGAGACCTGCCACTAGATGTAGGCAGTAAGCACGTCGTGCACTCGCCGCCCGGCCTCGAGCGACGTCAGAACGACGTCCGGCGTGACCGGGATCCGACGGAAGATATCGTCGCCTACGGCGTCCGCGATTGCTGAAAGCACGGAGCCGAGCCCTGCGCCCACCGGCGGCTCGCCGACACCGCGTGCGCCCACCGGCGTTTCCGGATCGGGAATGTCGAGCGCCGAATGCCGCATGCTGGTCGGCACGTCGAGGATCGTCAGCGGTTTGCTGTGGTGGAATCGCATGGCCAGCGGCACGCCGTAGTGGCGGTCGTAGACGGTCTTCTGGGTGAGCGCATGGCCAATACCGAGACAGCTTCCGCCGAGCACCTGGCCGCCGAGGCCTCGCGGATTCACGACGACGCCCACGTCGGCGACGGCGGCGTAGTCAACGACCTTGACGACTCCGGTCTCGACATCCACTTCAACTTCGGCGAATCCCACCACGTATGAGTGTGTCTCGCCGTCGTGCGGATAGACGTCCTTGGCCACGCCCATCAACCCAAGGCCGGTGAGGGCCGTCGCTGATGCACGCGTCGTGGCGTGGATGTTGGACGGCAGCTCATGGCCGTCGTATTTGCCGCCGAGTGTGATCGCGCGCTGCGCTGCCTGCGCGAATGTGAGGTGCCGTGCGGGATTCGCGCGTTGGTACACGCGGCCATCGCCGACGCGATAATCGTCCGGGCGGCCGCCCAGGTCCATCGCCGCAATTTCCACAAGCTTTTGCCTGGCGTCCATCGCGCCGGCGTGATTCGATCGCGAGATCGCATGGATCGTCTGGCTTCCGTCAGAGGTGCACGTATATGGGAGGTTCTTGCTCGTGTCGCCCCAGATGACCTCGACATGTTCCCAGGGCATGTCGAGAACTTCGGCCGCGACGCGGGCCGTGTCGATGACCGAGTGAGTCCCGAGGTTGCCGACGCCTGACTGAACGTAGAGCTTGCCGTCGGGACGGATCGTCATCAGGCTGTCGTAACCGATCGAGTACCCGC
>DAIUKO010000443.1:0-4692 GCA_036848175.1 Vicinamibacterales bacterium
CACGGCGCGCGGCAGGTTGGCCAATGGCCGGCCGACGAGCTCGTCGATCTCTGGGGACGCGCGTCCTCAGGCGTCGTCAAACATGCGTTCGTCATCGAATACCGCGATCTCGAACCTCCCAAGACCGGCATCTTCGACGGTCTGCGGATCGTGATCGATCCCGATGTCACCTTCGAGATGCAGTGCTTCCTGCTGCTCCATCTGTTCGGCCACTCCGTTCAATGGGTTGCTCCGTCTTTGGCGCACAAGCTCGCCGATCTGCAACATACGGACGACCGCGATCGCTTCATGCAGGTGCTGCATGCCTACGAGCTCGAGGCCGCCGGTTTCGGGATGCAGTTGATGCACGAGGTCGGCGTCATGACGCTCGATCAATGGTTCAGCGATTTTGTCGAGACCGATTGGCGTTACGTCGAGCGCTATTACCAGACGGACAGACTACCCGACTGGAAGTCGTGCATCGTCAGCGGCTGCCGACTGGTGACGCCCGTGCCGATCCCCGAACTGCATCACCATCAAGTCGAGGTCCGGTTCGCGTTTTAATCCCAGTGAGCAGTTGAATTGGCGTCTCCATCATCGCTCGTCCTGAGCCCGTCGAAGGACGAGCGCTGCGCTCATGGTTCGACAAGTACATCCTGAGCGAGACGCTCATGCTTCGACATGCTCAGCATGAGCGGCGAGTCGAAGGGCTCACCATGAGCGGTTGTTAAGGACGTCGATTCAACTGCCGCCCGGAGTAAGTCGAGGCGCCGGCGCCGCTACAGGCGCCAGCCACGGGTGTCGTTTACGTCCGCGTGATCCAGTAGCGGCAACTCTGGTAGCCGCCGCTGGTGACTTCCTGCTCGACGGCGAGCACGCTGGCACCGAGGCGCTCGATGAGTGCGACGACCTGCGCGCGCGGAAGACAATGCATCACCATCGCAGCACGCTGCCAACGGCTGGTGCGTCGGCGCTCCCGGTAACGCTTGAACCCGCCCCGAACGACGTCAATGCCCAGGCTCACGAGCGCCGCATGCAAACGAGGGAACCGCTCGGCGAACCTTCGACGCGCGGGAGCGTACGTCCTTGCCGGCTGCCCTCCCGTGACACGACACCTCGTCCGGCTGGGCGCCGAGCCTTTCCCCTGAAACCAGGCGACATGCTCCTGAACCATGTCGATGTCGAGCACGTACTCGCCATCGAGTGACGGAGCCGTGACCTCGAGAAAGAGCGTGGTTGTTTCGTCAGGACTGATGTCGTGCGGGAGCGGCGTCCGGGCATCGTTGGCGACGAGGACGTGCCCGTCTGACGTGAGCCACCGGTTGCCGAGCTGAATCCGGAAGCAGCCGTCGTCGCGGCTTCCGGCCGCCCAGGTGCGCGCGCTGGAGTTGCGAACCGATACCGAGAGCAGCCGCGTTTCGCCGGCCATCCACGTGTCGGCAGGAGTGTCGAGCGATACTCTTGCGGCGAACGCGTCGGGCGGAAGACTCGCGGCGGCTACCGTTGTTCCTCCGGCGGCGCGTGGTTCAATCGGCGCGCGATGGCTGGGCAGCTGAAAGATCAGGATTCCGTCCGGCGCGAGCAACCGCACGAACTCGGCGATGTACTTTTGCGCGTACTCGGAGGGAATGTGCTGGAGGGTGAGGGCGGAGTAGATGAAATCGAAGGTCGCGTCCGGAAAGACGGACAGGTCGGGCACCGCGTTGTGAAGGTATCGACACTTGTCGCCGTACTGATTGTCCCGCCTCGCGCGGGTGATCATCGAGCGCGAGATGTCGACGCCGTCGACACGATCGAATCGCGCGGCGAGCGCCTGGGTCAGCCGTCCTGCTCCACAGCCAAAGTCCAGTGCGCGCCCGCGTCTGACCGTCCATCCGTTGCGGCTGGCCGTCTCGAGCGTCGCGTCGATCTCGGCGCTCCCGGTTCGGAAGAATTCGTCACGAGACCAACCGCCGTGTCGCTTGTCGGTATCGGTCAGCGCTGCCCAGAACGGATCCTGCCGACCCAAGTTGTACCAGACGCGCTCGAGCTTCCGCAGGTCTTTACGCATTGGCATTCAGATAATAATCGTCGGACGTGAAACGACTCGGGCCGGCCGCTGTCTTCGCGGTATACCTCGTGCTGACCGTCGCGATGACGTGGCCGCTCGCGCCCCGGATGAAGACCGATATCGCCGCAGACCTCGGGGATCCGCTGCTGAATGCCTGGATCCTCGCCTGGGATGCGACGCACCTCGGGCGCGGGCTCTGGCACGCGAACATCTTTCATCCGCACCCGTATGCGCTCGCCTACTCCGAGCATCTCCTTGCGCCGGCGTTCCAGATCCTGCCGTTGTACGCGCTGACCAGAAATCCGATCCTCTGCTACAACGTCCTGTTTCTGCTGTCGTTCGCCTTGTCAGGGCTCGGCATGTTTCTCTTCGCGCGCGAGCTGACGGGCAACCGCACCGCGGCATTCGTCGCTGGCGCCGCCTACGCCTTCGCGCCGTACCGATTCTCGAATCTGTCGCATCTGCAGGTGCTGTCGTCGGCGTGGATGCCGTTCGCGTTGTACGGCCTGCGGCGCTATTTCGAAACCGGCCGTGTGCTGGCGCTGGCCGGCGCCGCCTCCGCCTGGCTGCTTCAGAATCTTTCGTGCGGCTACTATCTCCTGTTTTTCAGTCCCATCCTGCTGCTCTACGCGTGCTGGGAACTGACGACGAGGCACCGATGGACCGACGTGAAGACCGTGACGCACATCGTCGCGGCCGGCGCCTTCGTTGCGCTCGCGACGGTTCCGTTCCTCGTGCCTTATCTGAGGCTGCGTGATCTCGGATTCAGCGCGCGCTCTCTCGCCGAGACCGACAGGTTTTCCGCGGACGCGTACGCATATCTGACGGCCGATCCCGGTTTGCGACTCGTCGGCGGTGTGATGCACCAGTGGCCGAAGCCCGAGGGCGCACTGTTTCCGGGATTCACCATCACCGCGCTCGCACTCGTCGCGCTCGCGACAACGTTCCGTGATGGATCGGTCGTGGGGCGGCCGTTTCGGGGCCGCCGATTCGCGACATGGTTGGCGTACGTTCTCGCCGCGGCGGGCGCGATGCTCGTCGCGCTGGCGTTCGGCTGGACGCTGCGGCTGCCATTTTTGAAGATTACCAGCTTCGCGCGACTCCTGTGGATCGCGATCGCGATGGCGGTCGTTCTCCTCGCGATCTCCGCTGAAGCCCGGGCCGCGACGATACGATGGTGGTCGCATCCGGTCGGGATGCTGACCGGGGTGACGTTCTTTGCGATCGTGATGTCGCTCGGGCCGCACATCCACGCGAAAGGACGCGTCATCGCCGATCCGAGTCTCTACGCGTTCTTCTACCACTTCGTCCCGGGATTCGACGGCGTGCGCGCTCCAGCGCGCTTCGGCATGATTGCGGCGCTCGGTCTGGCCGCGCTCGCCGGATTCGGCGTGCGTGCCCTCCAGCGTGCCGGCACGAGTCGGATCGCCGCCGTCGCCGTGCTGTTGATCCTGATCGAATCGTTCGCCGTTCCGATCGGCGTCAACGAGAACTGGGTGGTCTACAAGCAACCCGGTTTGCAGCCGCTGCCGGCGACGCTGACGCTCGAGCCGGCCGCGGCGGAGACGTATCGCTTCGTGGCGGCGCTGCCCGCACAGAGCGCGATCGTCGAGCTGCCGCTCGGCGAGCCGGCATTCGACATCCGCTACATGTTGTATTCAACGCGCCACTGGAAACCGCTCGTCAACGGCTACAGCGGCGGCGAACCCGACGATTACGCGTACTTGAACCATTCGTTGCAGGATCTGTGGACTCGTCCCGAACGTGCGTGGAACGCGCTCGCCGCGTCACGCGCGACGCACGCGATCGTCCACGAACAGTTCTACACCGGCGATCGAGGCTCGCGCGTCAGCGCGTGGCTGCGGTCGAACGGCGCCAGCGAAGTCGGCACCTTCGGCAGCAACCGTGTCTTCGCGCTTCAGGCGACGCCGAATCCCTGATTCCGACGGTGTCTCGCCCTCGTCTTCGACTTCGCGAGGTGCTCGGGCGGGTCAGCGCGACTCGGCCGCATGTTTCACGGCCGCCTCGATCTGATTGTGCAGGTCGTCGGGCGCGCCGTAGAGCACTTTGGATCGCCGGCCGCGCGCGTCATAGACGATCAGCTTTGGTACCGCGGCCACCGCGCCGAATGCCTTGATGACCTCGGGTGTGCCCATCACGATCGGATAATTCGGCTTGAACGACTCGGCCATCGCCTTGACGTCCTCGAGCCGCGAGTCGACAGCGATCGCAATCACGGTCGCGCGGTCGCCGTACTTCTTCTGGAGTGACGGCAGCCATGCCATCGTGGAGCGGCACGGCGGACACCAGGTCGCCCACATTTCGACCACGACTGGCCGATTCATCAGGCGAGCGGGATCGACGGTCGCGCCTGAAATGTCTCGAAGCGCGAGCGACGGCATCGTGGGCGCGCCTTCAGAGGCGTCCACTTCCGTCGCGACGTCGGCGACGTTCAGACCGCCGACCTGTTCACCCGCCAGACGGCGGGCGACCGTGCGTCGTAAATCGTCCTTGAACCTCCGTTGATTGCCTGGATCGAGCCACGGCACATACAGGCCACCGCTGACGTCGTCAGCGCCGCCGAAGCCGAAATCCTTCGGCCGCGCCACGAGGATGTCGTCGACGAAGACCACGGGATAACGCCGCACGCCGAACTTGGCGGC
>DAIUKO010000444.1:0-4691 GCA_036848175.1 Vicinamibacterales bacterium
AACGCCGCCGCTCAACGGCGTGGTCGGCACGGGATAGAGATCCATCAGTGGCTTGATGGCGGCGTTGACCCCGACGTTGCTCAGCACGCCGTTGATTGGAATCAGCCCGTTGCGCGCGTTGGCGTCGGGCACCGTCGCGATCCGCGTTTCACCGAGATCCTGCTCGATCCCTTCGTAGTTGACGAAGAAGAACGCACGGTCTCTCCTGATCGCGCCGCCGAGGCTTCCGCCGTACTGGTTCTTGCTGAACGGCGGCTTCGCCTTGTTCGGGTCGTCGAAGAACTGGCGGGCGTCGAGGCGGCCGTTGCGCGCGAATTCGAACGCCGATCCATGCATCGCGTTGGCGCCCGATCGCGTGATGGCGTTGATCGCGCCGCCGCCGCCGCCGAACTGCGCGCTGTAGGTGTTGGTCAACGTCTGGAACTCTTCGATCGCCTCGACGCCGAGCGTGGTGCCGAGCACACCCGACCCGGCGGCGCGGTTCCAGAAGTTGGCGACGTTGGTGTTGTCGAGCAGAAACGCCTGGCCTTCGGGCCGTCCGCCGGCGATGGAGTAGACCTGCTGACGTCCGAACAGCGACCCCTGAAACTGCACCGTGGTCACGCCGGGCGACAGCGTGATCAGCTGCGCGTAGTTCCGGCCGTTCAACGGCAGCTCGGCGATCTGCTTTTGAGAGATCGTCGTCGCGAACGCCGCCGATGTCGTGTCCACCATCGGGCTCTCGCCGGTCACCGTGATCGTCTCTGCCACCGTGCCGATCGGCAGCGTGAAATCGACGACGTTCTGGCTACCGACGGTGAGCGTCAGGCCCTTGTGGACCACCGTCTGAAAACCCGCAATCGACGCTTGCACTTCGTAGGTGCCGAGCGCAAGGTCGGGCAAGTTGAAGCGTCCTTGCCCGTTGGTGACGACCGACTGCGACACGCCCGTTCCGATGTGCTTCGCTTCCACGGTCACGCCGGGGAGCGTTGCGCCGGTACTGTCTTTCACCGTTCCGAGAATGGCCGCCCTCACGGCTTGCGCATCGGCGCGCGTCCCGCCGATGAGCGTGAGGACGAAGACGACCCCAAGGGTCAACGTGGTGGCGGCGGCGGTCGCGTGCATCGTCACGTTCTTGCGCATTCGACGCCTCTCCCTTCCGGTGGCCGTGAACTGCGGAGGATCTATGGAGACGTTGTTGGAACGATCATTTGGGTGCGCGCTTGGGCGGAGGCATTTGTCGCAGCTTCATCATGTACTCGGGGTACATCGTTTCGGCGCCGCCGAGCGTCGCCTCGAGCGGGATCCCTGACTGCGTGGAGAACTCGTTGAGGAACGGATTCTGACCGGGGAGGTAGTGCGGCACTTCGACCTCGAGCTCGCCAAGCGGTCGATTCGCAACTTCGACCACCGCTTCGCACGGCCACAGCCAGGCCTGCGACGGCAGCACGCGCGTGTTGAGTACGAAATTCTGGCTCTTGACGAGAGGCTCTGTCAGGTAGACCGGATCGGTGAGTACGCTGATGTGCGTCAGGTACTCGCCGTGCCGGATGAAGTGCTCGGTGAGCGTGGCGAGATCGCTTTCCGGCAAGCCGTTGCGGCGAATCCAGCCTTGTTTGATGTGCGTCGTCGTGACGGTCAGCATGTCGCCTTCCCACGTGCCGGTGGAAAAGCCCTGCCACGTATGCGCGGCGTAGTCGGGAGGATGCGGACGGCCGTCCATCCAGATCGTTCGCGTCTGCTCGTACGTGCTGATGTAGTTCTTGATGGCGATGAGCGCTTCGGTATTCGGGTCGCGTTCTTCCCAGATGCGCAGCTGCAGCGGACCGCGATAGATATACGGCGACACGTGCACCTGGCACTGATGCTCTTCCAGCGTCAGGCGCGAAGGATCCCAGCTGAGCGCCCACTGCCGCGCCGCTTCGTTGATGGGGAGGCCGAGATAGTTGACGAGCTCGGGACCGGGGATGCGCTCGGGTTGATCCTCGTGATAGCGCGGTCCCCAGCTGCCGGTGAGGTCGGCCTGCGCGCGCGCCGGTGATGGCGCGAGGCCGACGGCGACGAGGACGATCGACGCGGCCTGAAGGCGACGCATCGCGGCGAGGAGCCTATACCGTTCATGGATCGCGATCAAGCACGATCGAGCTGAGATATCATCGCGGCCCGCATGCGATCGTTCGTGTACGACCAGGCTTCGATCCGCGTGATCTTCGGCGGCGGGGCACTCGATCGCCTGGGCTTCGAGGTCGAGCGCCTCGGCGCGCGGCGGGCCCTTCTGCTCGCGTCGCCGGGACAGCGACCGGTCGCGGAGAAAGTGGCGCGCCAGCTCGGCGCTGCGGCGGCGGGAATCTATGCCGAACCGGCGCCGCATGTGCCGATCGAGGTCGCGCGGTCAGCGTGCGACACGGCCAGGCGGCTCGAGGCCGACTGCTGCGTGACGATCGGCGGCGGTTCGACGATCGGTCTCGGTAAAGCGATCGCGCGCGAGAGCGGCCTCCCGCTCGTCGCCGTTCCGACGACGTACTCCGGGTCGGAGATGACGCCCATTTTCGGCGTGAGGGAGGGCGGCGTGAAGAAGACCGGACGCGATCGGAACGTGCTTCCGAAAGCGGTCTTGTACGATCCGACGCTGACGGTCAGTCTGCCTCGCCACATCTCAGGTCCATCGGGAATGAATGCGATCGCCCACAGCGTCGAGGCCTTGTACGCGCCCGATGCAAATCCGATCGTGTCGCTGTTCGCGGCTGAAGGCATCCGTGCGCTCGCGCGGTCGCTGCCAGTCGTCGTCGAGGAACCGGCGAATCTCGACGCGCGTGCCGGCGCGTTGTATGGGGCGTGGCTCTCGGGCGCCGCGCTCGCCGCGACGAGCATGGGCCTTCATCACAGGCTGTGTCATACGCTCGGCGGATCGTTCGGGCTGCCGCACGCCGAGGTTCATACGGTGATCCTGCCGCAGGCGGCGGCCTTCAATCGCGACGCCGCACCTGACGCGATGCGGACGATCGCCTGCGCGCTCGGTGCAGACGAAGCGGCGCGAGGCCTGTACGATCTCGCGACTCGCATCGGTGCGCCGGTCGCGTTGAAGGCGATCGGCATGCCCGCCGACGGCCTCGATCGCGCGGCGCGGCTGGCGACCGCCAATCCGTACGACAACCCGCGTCCAATCGACTACGAGAGTGTTCGTCAGCTGCTCGAGGACGCGTTCGAGGGAAAGCGTCCGGTATGACGAGTCGCGGTCGGCTCTCGATCGTCGTCGCAGGGCTCGGCGTGGTCGTGCTGTCGCATGTCGTGAGCGCGCCGCCACGAGCGCAGGTCGTCCGACCGCTCGGTAGGGATGATGTTCGTCGCGTCCGGCTACGGCGTCTTCCCCAACGATCTGCCCGGAAACGTCCTGCTCGCGTTCAAGCCCGCACGGTGACGCCGCTCCGCGTCAATTCCTGCGCCTTCTTCCGGTAGCCGTCGAGCAGCGCGTGTGTAATCGGCCCTGGTGCGCCGCTGCCGATCGGCCGGTCGTCGACCTTGACGATCGGCACGACCTCGCGCGTCGTGCTGGTGAGGAAGGCCTCGTCAGCGCCGAAGAGATCTTCGTCGTGCAGGACGGCCTCGCGAACCGGGATGCCTCGCGCGTCGCCGACCTCGAACAGAAACGCGCGCGTGATGCCCGGCAGCAGACCGGCGTCGAGCGGCGGCGTCAGCGCCGCCCCGTTCTTGACGATGAACAGGTTCGACTGCGTGCACTCGGCCAGCTCGCCGCGGTAGTTCCGCATCACGCCCTCGTAGCCGCCGCGGCGAAACGCCTCCTGCATGGCGAGCGCGTTGTTCAGCAGATTGTTCGACTTGATCAGCGGATTCACCGAGGCGGGGTGATTGCGCACGATCGGGACGAGCGAGACCGTGACGCCGCGCTCGAAGATGTCGCGCGACGGTGCGACATGCGGCTTCACGATGACGACGATCGACGGCGTCGGCGTCGCGGCCGGATCGTAGGTGAGCTCGCCGATGCCGCGCGTGACCAGGATGCGGATATACGCCTCGCGCTCGGGTGCATCGCCGAGCTTGGCGGCGCGCATCGTCTCCCGGAACCGCGCGTCGATCGCCGCGTCGTCGAGCGGCACCGGCAACGCCAGCATGCCGGCCGACTTCCGCAGCCGCTGCATGTGGCGATCGAAGAGAAACGGCTGGCCGTTGTAGGTTCGCAACGTCTCGTAGACGCCTTCGCCGTAGAGAAAGCCGTGATCGAATACCGAGATGACTGCGTGCTCCTGATCGAACGTGCGCCCGTTGACGTTGACTGTGGCGGCCATTGCCACGAGGTTACATCAGACTCATGCGGCGGGCCAACCACGACCAAGGGACACAGAGGCCACCACAGCACACAAAGCGCAAACTGGCCACAGAGCGCAAACTCGTAGAGTGATATCCTTTGTGTCCTTCGTGCCCTTTGTGCCCTTTGTGTCCTTTGTGTCCTTCGTGTTCCGTCGGCGCTTCGATCCAGCCTGATGCGAGTATTCAACGCGGCACAGATGCGCGAAGCCGATCGCCGCGCCATCGAAGACATCGGCATCCCATCGCTCGTGCTCATGGAGAACGCAGGGCGGCAGACGGTCGCGGCGATGGAAGCGATGTACAGCGACCTGCCGGAGCGGCAGGTCGGCGTGCTGTGCGGCCGCGGCAACAACGGCGGCGACGGCTTCGTCGTCGCGCGCACGCTG
>DAIUKO010000445.1:0-4631 GCA_036848175.1 Vicinamibacterales bacterium
TAGGGCGTCTGGGTGACGGTTGCCGTCGCGACTTGCGTCCGCGACGCGTCGGACTCGCGCCCCTCCATCTTCAAGAGTTCGGATCGCGACGCGCCGCTGGTGTTCTGCGGCACGCCGACGTGGATCGTATTCGTCCCCGTATAGCCGACGCTTTGGAATGGCACGTCGAGGAAGTCGGTCGTGCGATTGAAGTTGTACAGGCAGCCGGCGGTGCCCTGCGCGGTGAAATCGATCGCCGTCGCGGCGGCGCCGACCGTCACGCTCGTCGGCGACACGGAGAAGGTGCACGCGGTCTGTGTGACCGAAATCGTCTGGCCGGCGATCGTCAGGGTTCCCGAACGCGTCTGACCCGAGTTGTTCTGGAAGATCGTCACGTTGATCGTGGTGGTGCCGGTACCCGACGCCGGATTCGCCTTCAGCCAGGCTGGCGCGCTGCTGGTTGCGCTCCACCCGCACGATCCCGAGATCGTCACCGTCACCGCGATCGGCGGCCCGCCGACCAGCGGGGACTCCACGTGTCCGCTGCCGTCCACGCTGATGCTCGTTGGCGAAAGGGTGACCGGACAGGTTCCGTTCTGCGTCACGGGCAGCACGACGCCGCCGATGGTCACCGAACCCGAACGCTGCGCCTGCGAGGGGTTCGCCGCGACAGTGTAGGTGAACGATCCGTTGCCATTTCCGCGCGTGCCGGGCGTGATGGTGATGAAGTCGGTGCTGCTCGACACCTGCCAGCCACAGGTGACGGGCGCCGTCACCGCCACCGTGCCTGTTCCGCCGGCGGCCTCGAACGTCTGGCTCGTCGGCGTGATCGAGGTGATGCAGACGCCGGAGGCGTCCTGCGACACGGTGACTGTCTGGCCCGCGATCGTCAGCGTCCCTGAACGGAAGGCGCCAGTGTTTGCAGCCACCGAGATGCCCACGGCGCCGTTCCCAGTCCCGCTCGCGCCGCTCGTCACGGTAATGAACGAATCGTTGCTGACCGCGGTCCACGCGCAGCCGGCGGCTGCCGTCACGTTGACGGTCGCCGTACCGCCGGCTTCGCGCATCGGCAGAGTTGTCGTGCTCAGCGTGAACGTGCAGGAAACGGCGCCCGCCTGGTTGACGGTGACCGTTGCACCCGCGACCGTCATCGTCCCCGTTCGCGGGATGCCGGTGTTTGCCGCCACCGTCGCGGTCACGCTGCCGTTGCCGGTTCCGGTCGCACCGCTGGTGATCGTGATGAAGTTGGCGTTGCTCGTCGCCGTCCACGTGCAGCCGGCGTTGGCACTGACTGGAATGGTGAGCGATCCACCGGTGGCGTCGGCGGTACGATTCAACTGATCGGCCGCGACCACTGGCGCCGGGCAGTTCGCCGGCGGCGACGGATTCGAAGGCGTCGACTCCTTCGAACATGCCGCGACCAGAATCGTCGCGAACATCGCGACGATACAGATGAGTGCTCGCCATTCACGCATGTCACCGAATATAACGCACATTGCGGTGTGGAATAATCGCCGCGTGATCGTACAGCTCGGCTTTGAACGTCTTCTCGCGTCCAACCAGCTCGACGGCAAACGCGTCGGCATCGTCTGCAACCCTGCGTCGGTCGATCACGAGCTCAGGCACATCGTCGATCGCATCGCGGCCCGTCCCAAGACGACGCTCGCGGCGATCTTCGGTCCACAGCACGGTTTTCGATCGGACGTGCAGGACAACATGATCGAGACCGCGCACGGGCACGACGAAATCCGCCGCGTGCCGATCTACTCGCTCTACAGCGAGACGCGCGAGCCGACGTCTTCGATGCTGAAGGATCTCGACGTGCTCGTCATCGATCTGCAGGACGTCGGCGTCCGCATCTACACCTACATCTACACGATGGCGAAATGCCTGAAGGCGGCGCGCAGGCAGGGGCTCAAAGTGATCGTGTGCGATCGGCCGAATCCGATCGGCGGCACGCACGTCGAAGGCCCGGTGCTCGTCCCTGGTTGGGAATCGTTCGTCGGGATGTACCCGATCCCGATGCGCCACGGACTGACGATTGCGGAGATCGCGCGCCTCTTCAACGAGCACTTCGGCATCGGCGCGGATCTCGAGGTGATGCCGATGGCCGGATGGACGCGCGAGATGTACTTCGACGCGACCGGGCGCACGTGGATCATGTCGTCCCCGAACGTCCCGACCTTCGACACGACCGTCGTGTATCCGGGCACGGTGCTGTTCGAGGGCACGAACGTGTCCGAGGCGCGCGGGACGACGCGCCCGTTCGAGCTCGTCGGCGCGCCGTGGATCGTCGCGGAGCGTTTTGCCGAGGCAATGAACCGCCGCGGGCTGCCCGGCGTCTTCTTCCGTCCGGTCGTGTTCGAGCCGACGTTCCACAAGCACGCCGGCAAGGCGTGCGCCGGCGTGCAGATTCACCCGCTCGATCGGCAGGCGTTCCGGCCGGTCGAATCTGCGGTCGCGCTCCTCGAAGCGTTCCGAGCGGGCGGACCGGATCTGTTCAAGTGGAAGGAACCGCCCTACGAGTACGAGCTCGAGAAGAATCCGTTCGACGTGCTCGCCGGATCGTCGGTTCTGCGCGAGCAGATCGAATCAGGCGTCCCCGCCCGCGAGATCGCGCGGTCGTGGAAAGATCCGGTCGCCGCGTTCATGAAGATCCGCGAACGGTTCCTGATCTACTAATCCCGGCGTCCTCTACGCGCCTTTCTTTTCGGCCTCGATCTTCTGTTTGCGGGCTGCGTCGCGGGCGACGAGGATTTGCTCCGCGTGGCCGTGGGCGTGCCTGGCGTAGATCTCCAGCCAGCGTTCCAGCGTGTAGCGGCCGTGCTCGGTGTGCGTGCCTTCGCGCGCCCACTCGGCGTCGGTGAGCCTCTCGAGCAGCTCTGCGGTCGTCCTCCGCGCCGACTTGAACGCGTCGAGCGACGCTTCGATCGGCCGATCGTAGTAGAGCCGGCGGGCGAACTCGTCCTGATCGAACCCGACGATCTGCGGCTTGTCGACCGCAATCAGCAGCCGCGCGCGGACCGCAGCGGTCATCTCGCTGTCGGCGAGATGATGCACTACTTCACGGGCCGACCATTTCCCCGGCGCCGGGTGTGCGTCGAGCTCCTCGTCGCTGGCGCCGACGAGCGCTTCGGCCACGACGCGGTACCCATCTTTGTATTGGTCGATCAGTTTCTGACGCGCGTCCCCATCCATAGTCTTCGTTCGCGCCCTCTTGCCTTCGCCGCTTCGTGCCTGCTGTTGATCAGCCCCGCGTCTTGGCGATGCCGGGAGCGGCGGCTTCCTGCTCCGTCGCCGGCTCCAGATGATGTGTGACCAGGTGCGTCCGCAGAATCTCGAAGGCGTCGCTCGGCGTGTCGACTCGCTGCAGCAGCTCGAGATCCTTGTTCGCAATCGCGCCCCACTCGGCCATCGGGCTGAAATCGAGCACCTGACTCCAGTACTCGCTGCCGTAGAGAATGATCCCGATCTTCTTCGACAGCTTGTCGGTCTGCACCAGCGTGAGGATCTCGAACAGCTCGTCGCACGTCCCGAAGCCGCCGGGAAAGATCACCAGCGCCTTGGCGAGGTACGCGAACCAGAACTTGCGCATGAAGAAGTAGTGAAACTCGAAGTGCAGCCCTTCGGTCAGGTACGGGTTGGCGCCCTGTTCGTAAGGAAGATGAATGTTGAGGCCGATCGTCTTGCCGCCGGCTTCGCGCGCGCCGCGGTTGGCCGCCTCCATGATCCCGGGACCGCCGCCCGATGTGACGACGAAGCGATGGTTCTCTGATTCGAGGGTCAGGCTCCACTCGGTCAGGCGGCGGGCGAGCTCGCGCGCCTCCTCGTAATAGCGCGCCCACTCGAGCGCCCGGCGGCTCTTGGCGAGCTCGGTCTGATATTGATCGTCCGCATCCTGCTCGCCGCGCGACCTCAGCGTGCGCAGCGCACGCTCGGCGCGCTCGCGGCTGTCGACCCGCGCCGATCCGAAGAAGACGACCGTGTCCTGAATTTTCTGTTCCTTGAAGCGGCGCAGCGGCTCGAGGTACTCCGCGAGGATCCGGATCGGGCGCGCCTCCGCGCTCTCCAGGAACTCACGATACAGGTACGCCATCGGCTGATGCGCCATAAAAGCCAATGTATCATGGCGCATGCCCGTGACCATCCGCAGGACCCTCGTCGCGTCTGCTCTGCTTGTGGCCTCGATGTTGTTGACCTTCGGCGTCTCCGCAGAGCAGCCGTCCTCACCATCGCAGTCGTCTCAGGTCCCCGCGATTCATGCGAAGCCGACTCATCGTCTCGTCGTTCACAACGCGATGGTGATCTACGGCAACGCCAAGCCGCCGTACGGTCCCGTCGACATCGTGTCCGATGACGGCATCATTTCCTACATTGGTCCCGCGTCGGATCGTGCCGGCGCGCATTCGCGATCGGACGTCGTCATCGATGCCACCGGGAAGTACGTGATGCCGGGCATCGTCAACGCGCACATGCACTGGCACGAAGAGCGTCAGCCGGGCATGCCGCAGCCGATTCAGTACGAACGGAATCTCTATCTCGCGGCCGGCGTCACGACCGCGCGCGAGGTCGGCGGCGACTTCGAGAAGTCGAAGCGGTGGCAGGCCGAGAGCAACGCGCACACGATCGTCGCGCCGCGCATCCTCGTCTAT
>DAIUKO010000446.1:0-4616 GCA_036848175.1 Vicinamibacterales bacterium
TGTGCGTGACGGCGGTCTCCATGTACTTCATCTCGCCGTCGATCATCTCGCCGCGAATCGTCCGGTACCAACGCGCCTGGTATTTGCCGGCGTAGGCGTCTTCCTGGACGTGAATCTGCGAGAGCCACTTGACGTTCGAGACGCCGTACCAACCCGGCACGAGCAGACGGAGCGGCGATCCCTGGTGGCGCGTGAGCGGCTCGCCATTGAGCGCCCAGGCGAGGAAGGGATCCTGCGACGTCGCCTTCTCACGATTCAGACTGCGGCCGAACGGCACGTCGAGCTTGAACTTCTGCGTGCGCCATTCGACTTCCTCTTCACCATGATCGGCGCCGAAGAAGACGAACTCGCGCGCTGACGGCTTGACGCCGACGGCGTCGAGCAGTGATTTCAGGTGCGTGCCCGTCCACTTGCCGTTGCCGCACAGCCCTTGAACTGGACCGCGGTTGCCCGAGCACTCGAATCCCGCGACGAGATCGGACGTGCCGAGCTTCTTCAGATCGTCGAGCGAGAACCCCTTGGGGCGATCGACGAGACCCGACACGCGCAGCTTGAACGTCGCCGGATCGATCTCCGGATGACCGTAGTGCTGCGTGGTGGCGAACTTGGCCGCCGGCGTGAACGGACCATCGATGGTACGCACGTCGAGGAGCCGCCGATCCGGCGGCGTTTCCCACCGGACGTTCTCCGGGATATCGGTGAACGGAACGAGCGTTTCTTCGGCCGCGAGCGCCGGCAGCGCCCAGTCCGGAACGCCGAGGATTCCCAGTCCTGCGACCGCCAGGCCGCCTCGAAGAACCTCCCGCCGCGAATGCTGCATGCTCATGATCTGTCCCTTTCGATCTTTGAAGACGCCGCGATTCTAGCATGCCGGATAATCGCCGCATGGCGGATCGTCGGAATGCGCGGCTCGTGTACTCCACCGGCACGGGACGGATCTGTCCCGGCTGCGGTTGGCCGGAACACGAGTGCAAGTGCAGCAAGAGCGCAGCGACCGAATCGGTCCCGAACCGCGTTACCGCCAAGCTGCGGCTGGAGAAGAAGGGGCGGGGCGGCAAGACGGTGACCGTCGTCTACGACCTGCCGAACAACGTTGCGTTCCTCAAGGAATTGTCGCAGGAGCTCAAGCGAGCGTGCGGCACCGGCGGATCTGTCGCCGACGGTGCCGTCGAACTGCAGGGCGATCTGCGCGAGCGCGTGCGCGAGGTGCTGCTGAAGAAGGGCTACAGCGTCAAGGGCTAGACGCCTCGGTCGACGCGGCGAGTCGATCGCGAACGTGCGCCCGGCATGATCTGGAAGCCGGCCTGTCGGAAATGCCGGTCCGTCGTCAGTGCGTGGGTCAGACGCAGTGCTCGCATGGCAGTGTCCACGAACAGTGCTTTCATCGCTTGGCGTAAAGGGTCGAGGGGCAAGGTTCCTTTCGAGGTGTCCGATGGCATGCGATCCGAACATCCTGCGGCAAGTGCCTTTGTTCGCGCTGCTCGATGACGACGAAGCGGCGGTGCTGGCAGCGCACGTCGAGCTGAAGAGATTCGCCGCCCGGCAGCGCATCTACAAGATCGGCGATCCCGGCGGTCAGGCGTACGTCATGGTCTCAGGCAGTGTGCAGGTGACCACCGTCGACGAGGATCACCAGGACGTCATCGTCGACGAGCCGGCCGCCGGCGAATTCTTCGGCTTTGCCTCGATGCTCGATGGCACTCCGCATCAAACCAACGCGTCCGCGATCGAACAGACCGTGTGCCTGGAAGTCGATCAGGACGACATCATGACGCTGGTGGAGAAGAAACCGCACGCCGCAATGGACATGCTGAACGTGCTCGGCAAACAGTTTCACGCGGCGCAGCAGTTGGTACGGGTGCGGGCCGCCCGGAATCCCAATGAGATGATCGAATCGGAAGCGACGTTCGGCGAGCACGTCGCCGATGCGGTCGCAGGCTTCGGCGGCTCGTGGACGTTCATCATCTCGTTCGTCCTCGGCCTCGCCGTCTACGCCGCGGTGAACGTCGCGCTCGGACGCCGGGCGTGGGATCCGTATCCGTTCATCCTGCTCAATCTGATCTTGTCGATGCTGGCGGCGCTGCAGGCTCCGGTGATCATGATGAGTCAGATCCGCCAGGACACGAAGGATCGCCTGCGCGGTGAGCTCGACTTCGCGGTCAACCGCCGCGCGGAGTTGGAAGTTCAGGGCGTGTCGCGCAAGCTGACGATGCTCGGCGACAAGGTCGACGACCTCGAAGCCCTGATTCGGGGAAAGATGTCTGGAAGGAATTGACGAGGCTCAGCGGATCTCGGTCGCCTGCGACGTCACGACGAGCCACCGGCCGTTGCGGCGGATGAACACGTCCGTGAAGCGAAGCCGCACCGTCTGAGGCGTGTCGCCGGCCGTCGTTGCGGTCGCGCGGCCGGTGGCGACCGCCGTATCCCCGTACGATCGGATCGACAACTCGTCGACGTTCGACGAAGCCAGCTTGAACTGCGGATCGTGGCACATGCCCATCGCCTGCGTCTTGGTGATGATGTTCGCGGTGATGTGAATCACGGACCATTCAGGGGCGAGCATCGCGGCCCATCCATCGCAGTCGCCCTTCTGCCAGGTCGAGGCGAGTTGGTGTTCGATCTGTTCGATCGCGCGGGCGACCGCAGGCGATGCCGATGCCTGACCGGCCAGAAGCCACATCGACAGCGCCAGTGTTGAGATCATGGTCGCTTAGACACCGCTCGGTCCTCAGCGGATGCGATACAACGACGTGGCGGTGCGGACGAAGACGCCGTCGCGGGTGACGGCCGGCGTGGCCAGCGACATTTCGCCCAGGCTGTTCTTCGCGACCTCGTCGTATCGATCGCCGGCGTTGAGGACGAACGTATCGCCGTCTTCACTCAGACAGAAGACTTTTCCGCCGTAGGCAAATGGCGACGCGGAGAACGTATTGCCGACGCCGCCGACGCGCGCCTTGTAGATCTCGCGGCCCGACTTCGCATCGAAGACCGCCATCACGCCGTTGTCGTTGACTGCGTAGACGCGCCCGCCGAAGACGAGCGGCGACGAGGTGTACGCGGCTGCGCGCGGCTGGTACCACGCGACGAAGGCGTTGCTCGCTTCGCCGGCCTTCAGCGAAATGTCGCCCCTCGCGCCCGGCTTGATCGCGAACAGCGGTCGATCGGCTTCGCCCTGCGATCCGGTGGCGACATACAGCAGCCCCCCACCTTCCGTCGGCGTCGGGTTCGCCTGCGTGAGACCGCCGAGGCGCCACAGCTCTTTGCCATCGAGGCTGTAGCTCATCGCCATCGCCCGGCCGATCGTCACGATCTCGGTGCGCGCCGAGTTGACCCAGACCAACGGTGATGACCATCCAGACGGCGGAAACGGACTGCCTTCGGTACGCCCCGTCTTCCAGATGACCGCTCCGGTCTTCGCGTCGAGCGCGGCGATGTAGGAACTGATCTCGTTGTCGTCGAGGATGTAGACGCGGCCGTCGTGAACGACCGGCGACGCGGCGGTGCCGAAGTCGAGATAGCGCGGTTTCGGATCGATTTTGTGCGTCCACAGCAGCCGGCCGTCCATCGAGTACGCAAACAGACCGACGTTGCCGAAGAGCACGTAGATGCGTTCGCCGTCAGTGGCGGGCGTTTCCGACGCGTACGTATTCTTGCGGTGCCGTCCGCCGAACGGCGCGCCGCGGTGCGCCTGCTGCTGCCACAGCTTTTTGCCGCTCGCCACGTCGAAGCTGTAGACCATGTATTGCAGTTCGCCGGCCTCTGCCGTCGATTCGATGTCGCGCGCACGGAGCTTCGCGAGCACCTGGTCGTCCGACAAACCCTGGTTCATCAACTCCGCGACGTAGTCGTTTCCATAGATGCCGGTCGACGGCGGCTTGAACGCGCCGGGACTGACCGTCGACGTGACAATCACACGATCGCGCCACACGATCGGCGACGACCAGCCGCGCCCCGGGACATCGACTTTCCACGCGACGTTCTTCTTCGCCGACCAAGTGATCGGAAGGCCGTCGATGTCGGCAACGCCTGTGCCCGACGCGCCGCGGAACTGCGGCCAGATGGTGTCGGCCGGCGCGCTCGGCGCAGGCGAGAGATCGGCTGCGACGAGCAACGCGATCGCGATCAACAGTCGCATCGCTGAAGTGTACATGCGGCGCAGTGCGTCCGGCCTGTTCGCTTTTGGGAACGAGCCGGCACGATGGGTACAATGGATCGCGCGTGGCCATCTCCGACACTCCCGCTGACCTTCAGCCGCAACCCGACGCCTCCACACAATCCGAGCTCGAGCGTGAGGTCGCGCGACGCCGGACGTTCGCCATCATCTCGCATCCCGACGCCGGGAAGACGACGCTCACCGAAAAGGTCCTCCTCTATGCGGGGGCGATCGAGCTGGCGGGCGCGGTGCGCGGCCGCAAGGCGCGGCGTCACGCGACCTCCGACTGGATGGCGCTCGAGCAGGAGCGCGGCATCTCGATGACGTCGGCGGCGCTCGAATTCGAGCTGCAGGGCCGCCGCATGTCGCTCATCGACACGCCGGGCCACAAGGATTTCAGCGAGGACACCTATCGCGCGCTGATTGCCGCCGACAGCGTCGTCATGGTCATCGACGCGGCGAA
>DAIUKO010000447.1:0-4604 GCA_036848175.1 Vicinamibacterales bacterium
CGCTCTGATGCATGTGATGCGGGATCGGCCCGAGGTTGTCGAAGAACTTGCAGAGAAGATTCCAGCCGCCCTCCCGCGCCATCGTCGCCGATCCGAGCAGCAGATCGCCGGCGCTCTCGACCGCGTCCTTGAGCAGGAAGCGGCGGCCGTCGAGCCGCACGTAGCTGAGTCCCTCGTCCGGCGGCGTCCCTGGACCGTTGTCGGCGTTGGTGGTGGACGAAAACCAGCGCTCGTTGATGCCCCCGCGATGTCCGCCGAGCGCGTAGACATCGTCGGGATGCAGTCTCAACCGCCGCCCCGGAATCATGAACGTCCGCGGGACCCATGAAGGATTCAGTCGGAGAACGCCGGCGCCGGCGTCAACGGCGTCTTGCACGGTCGATCGATTCACTAGTGCTCCAGGGGAAAGCCGAAGCAATACAGCGTGTTGTCGTAGGTGGTGAAGTAGACGCGGCCGTTGGCGATCGACAGCGCGCCGTTGTGCGTGAACGACGTCACCTGGTTGCCGCTCGACCACAACTCCTTGCCGTTGGCCGCATCGAGCGCGTAGAGCACCGCGGGCGCGGATCGCTTTGCGCGCTCGTCCGCCTGGTAGAGGCCGCCCTCGCGATCGTTCGCCTGACGCACCCATTCGCCGGTGGAGAGCGCGAAGACGACGCCGTTGGCAACGGCCGGCGCAGCCGGCGTGATCAGGTTCCGCGACGTCCACGCGTTGGCGAGTGACAGCTTGCCGCCCTTCTCTTCGACTTTGAACGCGGCGATCGTGCCGACGTTGGTTTCGCCGTTGGCGATCGGGAATTTCGCGTTCGGATGCTTCGGTCCCCATACTGGCGCCAGCACCCACCGCGTGCCGTCCGCGTCCTCCCAACTGGCGAGGCTGCCCCAGGTCCCGGCGCCCGCGAAATCGACGTCTTCGTTCGAGATCAAATCCGATCGGAACGCCGCCGTTCGATGATCGGCGCCGCCGAGCGAGGCGCTGTCGAGGAGGAACAGCCGTCCTTCCTTGCCGGAGCCGACGATGAGATCGCGGCCTTTGTACGGGAAGACGACCGGTGAGACATTCATGTCGAGATCGCGCTTCCAGAGCCACTCGGCATTCGATGGCGTATACCAGTCCTTCAGCTTCAGCTCTTTCGCGGTGAGCGCGACGATCGAGTTCGCATAGCGATTGGTCGCGGGATCGTACTGGCCATCACCGGTTTCGGCGTACACGGTGCCGTCCGTGCCGAGGGCGGCGCCGGCCGTGCCCCACAGTCCGCCGCTGCCCGACCGCCAGTAGCGGACGGTGCGCGCCGGATCGGAGAGATCCATCGAGTAGACGCTGTTCGGCGTGCCGCCGCAGCCCTGACCGGTAATCGTGTAGATGATGTTGTTCACCAGCGCGAGGCTGTACGGCTTACCGTTCGGCGGCAGGAACTTCATCGTCGCGCCGATTTCGTCGCCGGTGTTCACGTTGATCTGGTGCAGGTTGCCGTCGCCCGTGAGCACGAAGAGCGAGCGGATCGCGAACGGATTGCCTCCGCCGCGCTGCGGTGCGGGCGCCGGCGGGGCGCCTGGCGCGGCGGGCGCGGGCGCCGTCGGCGCCGGTCCGCCGGGACCGCGGCCTCGCTGCGGCGCGGGTTGGAGGACCGGCCACGCCGTCAATCCGCCCGGACACAGAAAGCTCGCCTGATCGGTCTCCGGCGTGTCGGCCTGCCAGTCGAAGTGTTTTTTCCAGAAGATTTTGCCGAGGTCGGCATCGACGGCATAGAGATCGTTGTTCGCACCGGCGACGAAGGCGAGCTCCTTGAAGCCGCGGTCGGTGATCGCGCGTTCGAGGATCAGCGGTCCGTAGAGCGAGTACACCGACCGCTGCTTGGTGTCGAGCTTGATGCTGTAGAGCAGCTTCAGGTTCTTGACGCTGTCCTTCGAGATCTTCGTCTCGTCCTTCTGCCAGCCGTTGCGCTGAGGATTGCCGGAGTGCATCAGCCAATCGGCGCCGCGCAGGGGCACGATGGCAAGCGCCACGAGCATGAGAAAGACGCTGATTCGGTGCATATGAGCCTCGTCAGATGAATCCGATGGCGAGACGTTACTTCGCGCGCCACGGGACATCAAGCGCGACGATGGATCGCGACGGCGTTTCGCGATGAGAGACGCGTGCGCGGGGCGGGGAGCGGTCGATTGTCGGCAAAAATCGCGGCAAATCGAGTCCGTTCGACTTCTGCCCGCGCGAGTTACGCGTGATCGGGCGTCGCTCCTCCGCGTTGCGCAGAGTAAAACCGGCCCGCGTCTAGAAAATGAGGCGGTCTTTTTGCGAGTCGAGCTTCACGCTATCGAGGCCGGGCACGCGTTTCAGGTCGTCGATGGACGTGAACTTTCCCTTGTCGGTGCGCATGCGCACGATCGCCTCGGCGACCTCCGCCGAGACGCCGAGCTTCAGCGCGAGATCCTTCGCCGGCGCCGTATTGACGAGGATGAGCGAATAATGCGTGTCCAGGTAATCCAGGATCGCGGTCCATTCTTCGTCGGTCCCTGTCGCACCGTTGGCCGCCATGTCGTCGAGCGTCTTCGACCATTCTTCACGCGTCTTCAATTGGCCGAGCACACTCTCCGGCCCGTGACACTCCTTGCAGACCTTGAACAGCGCGTCACGGCCCGGGCCGGGAGGGAATCGTGAGGCCGTCGTTTTCTCGGCAGTCGTCGCCGTGGGAGGCGGCTGCGATGCGGCTGTGGTTTGCGCGGCGATCGCGCTCGACAGCAGCAGCACGCCTATCGCCGCCGCGACGATCGGTTCCCGTGCAGACATACGACGATTCTAGCGCGGGTGCATAATGCGCGTCATGCCGCTCGCGCAGACGTTTCGCGGACGCCGCGCCGCGACGATCGCGAATGACGATCTTCGCGTCACCGTGCTCGCGGAAGGCGGACACATCGCAGAGATTCTCGACAAGCGCACCGGCGTCAATCCGCTGTGGACGCCGTCGTGGCCGTCGGTCGAGCCGTCCGCGTACGGCCGCGCGCGGCATCCGGCATTCGGATCCGGCGCCGACGCGAAACTGCTCGCCGCGATCATGGGCCACAACCTGTGCCTCGATATTTTCGGCGGGCCGTCGCCGGAGGAAGCCGCGGCCGGCATGACTGCGCACGGCGACGGATCGGTTGCCGCCTACTCGATCGAAGAAACCGGATGCGGTCTGACCATGCACGCCGATCTGCCGCTCGCGCAGATTCGGGTCGAGCGCCGTCTCGAGTTGCGCGGGCGCGCCCTTCGCATTGACGAAGGGATCGAGAATCGGTGCGCATTCGACCGTCCGATCGCGTGGACCCAGCACGTCACGCTCGGGCCGCCGTTTCTCGAGAACGGCGTCACCGAGTTCCGCGCGTCGGCGACGCGGTCGAAGGTGTTCGAGAGCGAATTCGGCGCCGACGACTACCTCGAGCGCGGCGCCGAGTTCGACTGGCCTCACGCCCCGCGTGCCGGGAGCGGCGTCGCGGATCTCCGCTGTTACGCCGAGGCGCCGCGGTCGAGTGCGTATACCGCGCATCTGATGGATCCGCGGCGCGAGACGGCGTTCTTCGCCGCCTTCTCGCCGGCGTCGAAGCTGGCGTTCGGCTACGTCTGGCGAACGTCGGATTTTCCGTGGATGGGGATCTGGGAAGAAAACCGCAGCCGCACCGCCTCGCCGTGGAACGGCGCGACGCTGACGCGCGGCATGGAGTTCGGCGTCTCGCCGTTCCCCGAATCGCGGCGCGAAATGGTGGAACGGCGCTCGCTGTTCGAGACCCCGACGTTTCGGTGGCTGCCGGCGAGAGGACGCCTCGCCGTGGAGTACTGGGCCGTGACATGCACGGCAGATCGGATTCCGGAATCGCTGGAGTGGCCGTCATGAACAGGGACCAGATCGCTCGCGCGCTCGACACGTTTCGCATCGAACTGCCGTCGTGGGGCTTTGCCAACACCGGCACGCGCTTCGGCAAGTTTCTGCAGGGCGCCGCGGCGACGACGATCGAGGAGAAACTGAACGATGCGGGGCAGGTGCACGCGCTGACCGGCGTCTGCCCCACCGTCGCGCTCCATGTTCTATGGGATTTTCCTCGCGGCGTCGACAGCGCCTCCGACGTCGCGGCGCTTGCCGCGCGCGCCGGCATCCAGCCCGGCGCCATCAATCCGAACGTGTTTCAGGATCAGATCTACAAGTTCGGCTCGTTCGGGAATCCCGATCCGGCCGCACGCGAGCGTGCGCTGCAACACACGCGGGACAGCGTCGCGATCGCGCGGCGGCTGAAGAGCCGCGACATCTCGCTGTGGTTTGCCGACGGCTCGAACTATCCGGGCATGTCGAATATCCGCCAGCGCAAACAGTGGTTCGAGGAGAACCTGCGCGCCGTCCACGGCGAACTGGCCAGCGATCAGCGTATGCTCGTCGAGTACAAGCCGTTCGAGCCGGCCTTCTATCACACCGACATCGCCGACTGGGGCATGGCGCTGCTGTTCGCCCGCGCCGCCGGTCCGCAGGCGCGCGTCCTCGTCGACACCGGCCATCACTATCTGTCGCAGAACATCGAACAGATCGTCGCGTGGCTGCTCGCCGAAGAGATGCTCGGCGGCTTCCACTTCAACG
>DAIUKO010000448.1:0-4587 GCA_036848175.1 Vicinamibacterales bacterium
TCCAGACGATCAAGGACATCGCGGACGCGTGCACGGCAGGTCGGCCTGAGTAGACGCGCTGACCAACGCCACTGCTGCGAACACGAATCGCGTGAGCTTTTCGGCGGCGCGGCGGCTTGATAGACGGCAGCTCTAGGGGAAAACACCGCACCCTCCCGCGCGACAGGCCTGGCCCGGACGGATGCCGGACAACCCGATAAACCCGGCAACCGTCTAACCATCGCTGCGAGGTCTGCCGACATGGAAACCTTTCTCAGCGACGTTCGCTACGCCGTCCGCACGTGGATCCGCAACCCGGCATTTGCGGCCGTCGCGGTCCTGACGCTTTCCCTCGGCATCGGCGCGAACACGACGATGTTCAGCGTCGTCAACGCGACGCTGCTGCAGCCGCTGCCCTACCCCGATCCGGATCGCCTCGTCACCGTGTGGAAAGGCCGCTTCGACAATCCGAGAACGCTCAGCATCCTCTCGATGCCGAACTATCGCGACTGGCGCGCGCAGAATCACGTCTTCCAAGAGCTTGCGATCTTCGACTCCGCCGGACGCGGCTACAACCTCACGAGCGGCGGTGAGCCGGAGCAGGTCTCGGGCTTGCGCGTGACGGCCGGCTTCTTTTCGGTCCTCGGCGTCTCGCCGATGCTCGGGCGCACCTTTCTTCCCGACGAGGAGGAGCCGGGCCGCGCGCACGTCGTCGTGCTGAGCCATGGGCTCTGGACGCGCCGCTACAACGCCGATCCTGCGCTCGTTGGCAGCACGATTCAGATCGACGGCTCGGCGTTCACCGTGGTCGGTGTGATGCCGCCCGACTTCGTCTTTCAGTTCTGGAGCGGGCCACGACAGTTGTGGGTGCCCGCAGGTTGGACGAGGGGCGATCAGAGCCGCGGCGCCAACTCGTTCATCTCGATCGCGCGGCTGAAGCCTGGCGTCACCCTCGACGACGCGCGCAGCGAGATGGACGTCATCGGACGCAGGCTCGCCGCGGCCTATCCGAACGACAACCCGGAACAGACGATCCGCGTCGTGCCGATGAGCGAGTACAGCAGCCAGACGCTTCGCGCACCGCTCTACACGATCCTGGGCGTCGTCGGCTTCGTCCTGTTGATCGCCTGCGTGAACGTCGCGAACCTGATGCTCGCGCGCGCGGCCACGCGCAGCCGCGAGCTCGCGATCCGGCGCGCGCTCGGCGCGGGACGCCGGCGGCTCGTGCGACAACTGCTGACCGAGAGCGTGCTGCTCGCATGCGTGGGTGGTGTGTGCGGACTGCTGCTGGCCTTCTGGGGCACGCGGCTTTCGGTTGCCATCCTGCCGAACTATCTGAAGCAGGTACCGGCGCATCGCGGCAATGCGATCGGTCTCGATGCCACGGTGCTCCTGTTCACATTCGGCGTGTCGATCGTGAGCGGCCTGCTCTTCGGCGTCGCGCCGGCGCTGGCGTCGTTCCTCCGCGATGGGCATCATCCGCTGACCGGGAACGAACGCGGCCCAGCTGGCGGCAGAAGTCGGCTGCGCTACGGACTCGTGGCGTCGGAAGTTGCACTGACGCTCGTCGTGCTCGCGGGCGCGGGCATGATGATCCTGAGCGTCGGTCGCCTGCTTGGCGTCGATCCGGGACTCGATCCGCGTAATGTCCTGGTGATGCAGATGTCGCTGCCGCAGGAGGATCTCTACAACGGCCCACCCGATCATCGGCGCTTCTGCGACGACTTGAGCGATCGCGTCGGCGGCATCCCGGGCGTCGTCTCGGCGAGCGCGATCGCTCACGTGCCGCTCAGCGGCGGCGGCGCCGGACGCGGCTTGACGATCGAGGGTCGCCCTGATCCTGGACCCATGAGGCAGCCGGGCGCGGGATACAGCGTCGCCTGTCCGAACATCCTGCGGACGCTGGGGATTTCGCTGATGGCGGGCCGCGAGTTCACGCCGCGCGACACGGTCGACGCGCCGGGCGTCGTCCTCATCAACGAGCGCATGGCCACGCGCTTCTGGCCCGATGAGAACGCCGTCGGCAAACGCTTCAAGATCGGCAATGCTGGAACCGATTCGCCCTGGCTGACGGTGGTCGGCGTCTTTCGGAACATTCGTCACGCCGGGCTGGAGAACGACCCGACGCCCTCGTTCCTGCGACCGTACGCGCAGGCCGGGTGGCCATCGATGAGCGTCATGGTGAAAACGGCATCGGCGCCGGCGGCGTTCGTCACGCCGATCAAGAGCGCGCTCGCCGCCATCGAACCGAACCAGCCGGTCTCGAGCGTCCGCACGATGGAGGAGATCGTCGGCAACTCGGTGGCAGGGAGACGCTTTCCGATGATCCTGCTGAGCGGCTTTGCACTGCTCGCGCTCGTACTGTCGGCCGTCGGGATCGCCGGCGTCGTCGGCTATTCGGTCGCTCAGCGGACGGCGGAGATCGGCGTTCGCATGGCGCTCGGCGCGCAGACCCGCGACGTCCTGGGTCTGGTGATCGGTGACTCGTTGTCGTGGACGCTCGCCGGAGTCGCGGCCGGTGTGATCGCCTCGTTCGGCCTGCTGCAGTTTCTTCGCACGCTCCTGTTCGGCGTGACGCCGACCGACCCGTTCGTGCTCGGCAGCGTCTCGATCCTGCTCGTCGGCGTCGCGCTCGGCGCCAGCTACATCCCTGCGCGGCGGGCAATGCGGGTGGATCCGGTCACAGCACTTCGACGCGATTGAGATTCGGGCGTATAGTGTCGCCTCAGCGGAGGCCTCTATGCGCAGATTCGTGACGCTCGTCGTTCTTGTCGCAGCGCCGCTCCTGATTACCAGCGCACTGCGAGCCGCCAGTGAACCACCGGCATGGGCGTACGCCATTCCGGCGCCTCGGCCGGCCGGTGCGCCAGCGCCGGCACCGCCGCAGGACACGTCGATGAAGACGCTGCCCGGCAGCACACTCAGCTTCACGCGGCAGCAGATCTCCGACGGCTTCGGTCCCGCCGACTGGTTTCCGCAGGATCACCCGGCGATGCCGGACATCGTCGCCCACGGCAAGCGTCCGGACGCGCGCGCGTGCGGCCTCTGTCATTACCCGAACGGCAAAGGTCGTCAGGAGAACGCCGGCGTCTCGGGGCTGCCGGTCTCGTACTTCATCCAGCAGATGAACGACTTCCGCAACGATCTGCGCAAGAGTGCGGAGCCGCGCAAGGCGAACACGAACGTCATGATCGCGATCGCCAAGGCGATGACACCGGAGGAGATCAAGATTACCGCGGAGTACTTCGGGTCGATGAAGTGGACGCCGTGGGTTCGCGTCGTCGAGACAGACACTGTGCCGAAGGTCGAGAGCCGCGGCGGCATCTGGATCCCGGTCGAGGGCGGCGGGAAGGAACCGATCGGCATGCGCATCGTCGAAACGCCGGAGAATCCCGAGCGCACCGAGATCCTTCGCGATCCGCGATCCGGCTTCATCGCCTACGCGCCGGTCGGCAGCATCAAGAAAGGTGAAACGCTCGTCAAGACCGGCGGCAATCGCAAGACGGTCGAATGTGCTCTGTGCCACGGATCGGATCTGCAGGGACTCGGTCCGGTACCTGGAATCGCGGGACGCTCTCCGAGTTATCTCGTGCGGCAGATGTACGACATGCAGGTCAAGGCTCGCCACGGGGAATGGGCCGAGCTGATGATGCCGGTCGTCGCGAAACTGACCGACGAAGACTTCATCAACATCGCGGCGTACGTCTCGTCGCTGAAGCCGACGGCGGGAGGGACGGCGGCTCAGTAAACCTGAGAGTCGGCCTGATCGGCCGGGCGATCGGCGAGCGCGCCGTCGAACAGATAGATGTGGCGGCGCGCCTGCTCCAGCCATCGTGGATCATGCGTCACGACGCAGACGGTCGCGCCGCCAGCATGCAGCTCGCTGAACAGGTGCATCAACACTTCGCCGCTCTTCGAATCGAGATTGCCGGTCGGCTCGTCGGCCAGCAGGATCGCGGGGCGTCCGGTGATCGCGCGCGCGACGGCGACGAGCTGCTGATGTCCGCCTGACAGCGATCCCGGACGCGATTTGGCTCGCGCGGTGAGCCCGACTCGCTCGAGCGCGGCCATCACCCGCGGCGCACGATCGGCGGCCGTCACGCCGCGCAGCGTCAGCGGGTACTCGACGTTCTCGTACACCGTCATGTCGCCGATCAGGTTGAAGCTCTGGAACACCAGACCGATGTCGAGGCTCCGCGCGCGCGTGCGCTCCGTTGGCGTCATCCGATCGGTCCGCTTGCCGTGCAACCAGTAGTAGCCTGCCGACGGCGTGTCGAGCAGGGCGAGGATGGAGAGGAACGTCGACTTGCCGCACCCCGACGGTCCCGCCACCGAGATGTACTCGCCCCGGTCGATGTCGAGGGTGATGTTCTGCAGCGCCCAGGTTTCCTCGTCCGCATCCCCCTTGAAGACCTTGCTGATCCCCTGAAGGCGGATGAGCGGCATGTCGACGGCCGCTTGAGCGTCATCCGCCGGCGTCGTCGACGATTTCTTCCACCAGGCCATATTCGCTTCGACTTTCACCACACCCACGGTCTGACCGTGGTCTGACTGCGGTCTGACCGTGGTCTGACCGTGGTCTGACCGTGGTCTGACCGTGGTCTGACC
>DAIUKO010000449.1:0-4577 GCA_036848175.1 Vicinamibacterales bacterium
AGACCACGGTCAGACCACGGTCGGACCACGGTCGGACCACGGTCAGACCACGGTCAGACCCAGGTCAGACCACGGTCAGACCACGGTCGGACCACGGTCAGACTACGGACTCTCCGGCAGAATCGTCGCGTCGTTCTGGCGGCCGCCTGGCGGCGACGTCAGATACGTGTTCGGACTGAGCACGATCTGATCGACGATGGCGCCGTCCTCGCGCTGCTGGATCCTGAGCGTGTGCGCCCCGGTGGTCGCGAAGAACACGTTCACGCCGGCCACGCCCCACCCGTTGTCCGCCCAGCCCCATCCCTGGTCCGCTGTCCCACTCGGACCGGCCTGCAGGACCACCTCTGCCGAGCTCGTCGATCCGATCCGCATCGTCGCGCTGCCGGCTGAATCGACCGAATCGCTGAACTGCACGTGCACCGAGTCGTTCGAAAAAGAGTTGTTCTGCGCACGCAACCGCACCCACACGTGATAGGCGACGCCTGCCGTCGCGTTGAACGTGCGCTCCACGTAGCTCGCCGGGTTCGCCGGCGCCGGCGAGAGTTTCGGCTGCGCGTTGTCGGGATTCCATATCGCCGATCCACCCGCCGCCGTGCCGTCGGTCAACATCTGCCACGCGGACCCGACGATGCCTGATGGCGGCGTGTGCGCGGCCCACAAGACGATCGTGGGATCGCCTGGCGGTGGCGGTGGCGGTGGTGGAGGAGGAGGCGGCGGAGGAGGCGGCGGAGGCGATCCCGAACCGTCGTTCTGCGTGAGGATCGTCGCATCGTTGTCGCGCGGTCCAGGGGGCGACGACAGGTACGTGTCCGGACTCAGCACGATCTCGTCGACGATCGCGCCGTCCTCACGCTGCTGGACGCGCACGGTCTGCGGGCCGTCGGCGCCGAAGAAGATGTTCGCGCCGAGCGCGCCCCAGCCGTTGTCGGCCCATCCCCATCCGTTATCCGACGGATCGCTTGGCCCGTTCTGCAACACCACTTCCGCGGAGCTCGTCGTGCCGATCCTCCACGTCGGCGAACCGAGCGAGTCCACCGATCCGCTGAACTGGACGTGGACGGAGTCGTTGCCGAGCGAATTGTTCTGGGCCTTCAGCCGCACCCACAGGTGGTACGCGACGCCGTGAACCGCGGTGAACGTCCGCTCGAAATAGTTGGTTGGAGACGCGAGCGCCGGCGAGATCTTCGACTGCCCGGCGTCGGGATTGCTCAGCGCCACGCCACCGGAAGCGGTCGCGTCATTGACCGGTGCCCAGTTGCCGTGCAGATTGCCGGCCGGCGTGTTCGCCGACCACAGGACGATGGTCGTCGCGCCCGACGGCGGCGGCGGCGGTGGCGGTGGAGCGCCGGCGGTCGTGAAGCTCCAGATGTCGCCGATCTTGGTGAGGTTCGCCGCCGTCTTCGAGACGATCTTCCAGTAGTAGGTCGTGCCGCCGGTCAGCGCCGGCAGCGAAAAGCTCTGGTTCTGCGTCGTCGTCTCACTCGGCCCCAGCGCCTGGTTTGCCGCGAAGAGCGGCGGATTCGGATCCGTGCCGAAGTAGACGTCGTACACATGCGCCCACGGACCGCCGTGCCACTTCAGCGCCTGTCCCGTTGTCGGCACACCGGTCGCGCCGTTGGCAATCGACACATTTGCCGGTTTGTCGGGCGGCAGCGGAACGAACGGCGTCGACTCGACGGCGCCGCCGGGGCCGGTGTTGTTCCACTTGCGCTCGAACTGATCGACGAACCACGTGAAGATCCAGCTCTTGGTCGTGAAGTAGTTGTGCTCCTGCTGCGAGTTTGCCGACGGCGACGTCCAGTTCGACGATCCAAAGATCGTCAACCCCTGCGCGTAGAGGAGGACGAGCTTTTCGTGATTCTCTCCGGCCGACGCACGCACGCGCATCGGAATGCCGGCTGCGTACATCCGGTCCATGTTCCACGCGACCCATAACCGGTCCGGATTGCGGTACTCGATGGTCTCGCCCATGTACCGAATCGGGATGCCGCGCGCCTTGGCGGCGATCATCGCATCGCTGTGCCGCTTGTCCGTGACGCGGTACATGATCACGTCGATCTTCTGCGTCTCGGCGTTGTACCTCGCCACCGCGCGGTTGGCGTAATCCTGCCCCGGTGGGAAGTTCATGTCGGCGCTGATCGGGAACGTCGGATAGACGCGGACGCGCGTCGTCACGTTGGCGTACGGGACGTAGTTGACCGTGTCGGTCCACAGATTGTCGAACTTCGTCTTGAAGCTGCCGACGATGACCGGGTCGTCTTCGAAGAAGATCGTTTCCGACACGTAATTGGTGTACGGCGCGACCGGCACGAACGCGTTGTCGCTGTAGTTGGCCGATCCGAATTCGACGATGTTCTGTCCGGCGAACAGCATCGTCTTCCAGTGCATGATGCCGCCGCCGTTCTTCTTCACCATCGGAATGCCGGCGTTGGCGAACGCGTTGAGGCTGGTCACGTTCAGCGGATACGTCGGATTGGCGTTCGGATCGACGATGAGGCGCACCGGCACGCCGGCGTTCTTGCGCGCGATGATCTCGTTGACGTAGCGCTGATCCTCCATGAACCAGAAGCCGACGTCGATTCCGGCGGTCTCCGTGCGGATGAGATTGATGAGCGGCGTGCGGCAATCCTGGAAGGACGGATCGCACAAGCTCTCGGCGGCCGCTCGCGAGGAAATCAAACACGCGGCAGCCAGCAGAATCGAGAATTTGATTTTTTGCACGTCTCGCTGCGCTGCGAGAGAAGTGCCAACCGCAACCTTCACATTCCGTGATGTGCCGCGTAGCACCTTGCAACGGTCGTGAAGGTGCGGCGATACACGCGATTAGGAAACAGTGAGGTTCGTTTCGACCTCGGCCGGCGCCGGCGCCGGCGCACGACGCTCGCCGCGCGCTCCATGCACGTAGCCGAGGAAGTAGTAAAGCATCACCTCGTGGCGCATCCGATTGACGCGGTCGACGGTCAGGAGCGCCAGAAGCCACGCACTGAGATTGCGAATCGCCGACCCGTAAATAAAGCGGGGGACACCAGCGATCTTCGGCACGCGCGTCAAATCGACTCCGAGTTCAGTGACCGCGTGGCGGCGTTCGAGGCGCGCACGCGACACCCCTTTCCAGTACCACCATCGACGGAAGTACGCGCGCGTGAGGCGCCGCGCCGGGACGTGATGATGCAGTGACATCGCCGGCACGTACAACCCTCGCGCACCGACCGCGCGCGAACGGCAGAAGAATTCGGCCTGCTCCTGGCCGAGGAGCGAGTTGCCGTTGCGGCCCAACTCGGGATCGAATCCGCCGATGCGATCGATCAGCGACCGACGGACGGCCATGTTGGCGCCGAGGGGAATGCGCCTGCGCTCCTCGAAGAGGAACGGATCCGCACCGTAATCGAGAATCGCGAGCGTGCCCCACAGGTCGGAGCGCGTCCGATCCAGCCACCGCGGGCACGGCGTCTCCCACAGCGGCAATACCGGGCCGCCGGTGTAGTCGATCAGTGGATCGTCGAGCATCGGCCGGCAAGCCGCCTCCAACCATCCTTCGCTCACACGCACGTCGTCGTCAGTGAAGACGACGATCGCCGCGTCGGTCTCCGCGAGGCCCGTATTCAACGCGTTCGACTTGCCTTGACGATCTTCGAAGATGTAGCGCAGCGGCGCCGGATACGTGGGCATCCGCGACGCGACGACAGCGTGTGTGGCATCGATCGAATTGTTGTCGACCACGATGACGTTCCAGCTCAGACCGCTGGTTCGGCTGAGCGCGAGGCTGTCGAGCGTCTCGGCAAGAAGATCGGCTCGGTTGTAGGTGCAGATGAGGACTGTCGCCGTCGCCCGTCGATCAGAGAACGGTTGAGTCATCGACTAAACATTGTGCAAGGCGCCTGCCTGCTCGGCCTTATTGCCAGGGTCGGATTGGCGGCTGATTCAGAGGCAGACCATTTGCTCAGCACTATCGCTGATGAGCCGACCACGGAAGCTGATGAGGCGACCACAGAAGACGTCACGGACGGCGAGAAACTTTTTCCGCTTTTGGCTCTTTGGGACGACCGGGAGCACCTTTGTTTTCGCTTGTATGGAAGTCGCAGCGACTCGGCCAACCCCATCAGCGCATCGACTGCGCCGCCAAAGCGGACGCCGGTGCAACTGAAGGTGATGACGTTCAATATCCAGCACGGCATCGACGGCACGAGCAAATACAATCCGCAGCGCGCCATCGACACCATCACGCGCGTGCAACCCGACACGTCGGGCTGCAGGAGGCCACGCGGAATCATCCGTTCTACCAGTGCGAGATCAGCCGGCCCGCATCGCGAACGGCGTCCAGGCGGCGACAGGACAGCGCTGGGAGGTCAGCTACGAGCAGGAGCGGTTCACGCCCGACGTCTCATGCCAGACCAGCGGCCGCGGCACCGGCCCCGAAACAGAAGGGCTGGTCCTGCTGACCGAGCGATCGGTGTCGTCGCCGTCGATGATGACGTTGCCCGACAGCCGCATCGGCTACATGGAATCCGTCAACGACGCGTATAGCGGCGCCGGGTTCCACGGATCCGCGTTGACGTACAGATCGTAACGAGTCCACC
>DAIUKO010000450.1:0-4564 GCA_036848175.1 Vicinamibacterales bacterium
TCGATGCGGACGAACCCCTCGATCGACGAGCCGTCGAACATGATCTTGCCGTCGAGCGCTTCCTCGAACTGGCGGTCGGGAATCTCGACGTTCTTGATCGTGCCGAGGATGTCGGTGAACTGCAGGCGCATGAACTTGACCTTCTCGCGCTCGGTGCGCTCGAGGATTTGCGCCTTTGTTTCGCGTGGAACTGCAGTTTTGGCCATAGCGTGAGGGCAGGCCTGAAGCCCTGCGCTACCGGATCGGCAAGGTCACCCTGACGACCGTGTCGCCGCGACAGTGGTAGCGCAGCCCTTCAGGGCTGCATCGGCTCCGATTCTAGCCAACTTTTCGCACAAGACTCTCGTCTGAGAGGGTGTTCAGGGGGCACACCGTGATCAGACTGCTGAAGATTCTCTTGTTCCTGGTCGTGCTGGCCGGCGTCGGCCTCGTCATCGTCGCCACTGCGCCGTCGCTTCACGGGCAGCGCGACGATCGAATCGAGCGCCGTCCGCGAGCGCTCAGTCTGCTGGCCGGGCGCGGCGCGGCGATCGGCGTCTCGGTCCGCGACGTGATACCGGCGGAGGCGGGCGGCCAACCTCAGGCGGGTGCGCTCATCGACGAAGTGCGGCCGGACTCGCCCGCCGACAAAGCCGGCATCAAGCGCGGCGACATCATCGTCGAGTTCGACGGCGAGCGCGTCCGCAGCGCCCGTCAATTCTCGCGTCTGGTGCAGGAGACGACGCCGGGGCGGACGGTCACGGCGGTGATACTTCGCGACAGCCGGCGCAGCGAAGTCCGCGTCACGCCAGACGACGAGCGGCGCGGCGATGTGATGGTCTCAGGCGATTTCGGCGATTACTTCCGGGATCTCGGGCGCGATCTGGGGCGGTTCGGCGATCGTTTTCCGGCGTTCGACTTCAATTTCGATTTCCCCGGGTTCGCGACCGGGCGGCGGCTCGGCGTCGGCGTCAGCGAGCTGACGAGCCAGCTCGCGGATCACCTTGGCGCGAAGGGCGGCGTCCTGGTGACGTCGGTCACTGAAGGGTCGGCCGCGTCGCGCGCCGGGCTCAAGGCCGGCGACGTCATCACGTCGATCAACGGCCAGCGCATCGAGTCGCCCGAGGATCTGCTTCGCACGCTGCGCGATGCCGATCGCGATACGAGAGACGGCTCCGTCGAGTTGAACATCGGGATCGTCCGGGACAAGAAGGAAAGCACGGTCAAGGCGACGATCGAACCGCGGAGGCCGCTGCGCGGGCGGCCCGTGTAGGCGGGCACGCGATTTCGACTACTTATCTGGTCCCTGCCGCCTGCCGATCTGATGAATCCGACGCTGTCGCCGCGAAGACGCCGGCCAGATGAGCGGCGAAGATCGTGGCGAGCGACTGCACGGCCTGCGAAGCCTCGCCGCCGTGTCGCGTCTCGGCCGAGAGCGCTCCCACGCACCCCTCTGGCGTGAGCAGCGGCGCCACCAACGCGCCGGCCGATCGTCCAGGCCGTGCCAATACGATTTGCAGCGCGCCCGTCCTGTAGGCGGCGGCAGCGGCGTTGTCGGCCGATCGTGGAACCGACGGCATTCGCGCGATGACGGCGGGCGCGTAGCCGTGCGACACGATCGGTTGGAGATCGGCGCCGCCGGTACTGCCGAGCCATACCACCACGCCGCTGGCGTCCAACGCGGCCGCGACGCGCGCGAGCAGGTCTCTCAAGTCTGAAAGATCTCGGATGCGGCCGAAATCGGTCGCGAGCTCGGCTGTTGTCTTGAGCATCGCCGCGAGCGCCGCGGCTGAGCCTTGAGTCCGCGCGCTGGTGCGCTCCTGATGGTCCGGCCCAGGCGGGACTGACGCAATTGAGATGACGCTCGCCGTCGCGGCCGGCGCTTGCGCGGCCGTCACGTCCGGTTTGCCCGACACGAACGACAGCAGCAGGACGACGAGGGCGGCGATGCTGCCGCTGGCGCCGAGCGCGAGCGCCTGCAGCGAACGGACTTCGGCTTCGCGCGCGTCGAGCGCCTGACGCTCGGCCATTCGCGCGCGCTCGACGAGTCGCGCCGCATTGACGGCGGCGGCCCCGCCTTCCGTGAAGATGACGTCGCTCGCCATCAACGATTCGCTCGACTTCAGATATTCGCGCGCGCGTTTGTCGAGCGCGTCGAACTCGCCAACCGCGGCTTCGGCTTCCATCAGTCGAGCGCGCCCCTCCCCGCTGGCGGCCGACTGCCGCAGCGCGAGGATCCCGTCGCGGACCGCGCCGGTGATGGCCTCGACTCTCGACATCCAGAACGGAGCGCCCTGACCGGCGGCGACGTACGCCTGCTCCGACGCGCGCAGATCGTTGAGCGCGTCGGCGGTTTCCCGCGCGCGCAGATCGAATGCGCGAACGTTCGCGGCCGAGTCGGTGAGTTGTTGGTGGGTGCGGGTGACGAAGGCGGCGGCGACTCCCAATGCAATCAAGGCCAGCAGACCTACCGTAATTCGAACGGCACGAGATCGCATCGGTGGCAGAGTATCACATCCAGTTATTTCGGACCGATACTTCAGACTTCAGACTTCCAACTTCAGAATTTTCAATCTTCCAAATCTTCGCGGTACACCGGTCGTGATGGATCGACGCGTCCGTCGCTCACCGCCGCGACCAACCGCTCGTACGCCTTCGTCGCCTCGGAGAGCGAGGCGAAGGATTGCTCGCGCTGCAAGGATCCGGTCGCGGAATAGATCAGCGCGACGTAGCGGCCCGATGAGTACTGCAGCTCGACCCATTCGTTCGGCATGTCGGGGTCGCCCTCCTGGCCGAGGACATCCATGAGCGCAACCGACCACGCGCGGCCTTGCGGATCGGTGACGATCTGGCGCTCCAGATATCGCCAGTCGTCCATGCTCCACATTGGTGATCCTCGTCGGGATTCGGGATTCAGGTGATCCTCGTCGGGATTCGGGATTCGGGATTTGGGATTTGATCTAAGGGATTTGGGATTCGGGATTCGTCGTCAGGGATTCGGGATTCGGGACTCGGGATTCGAGGAGTTCCTTCAGCGCGCGCGCGACCTGCGAGCCGCTGAAGGGCTTCGGAATCAACAGGACGTGCTCGGCCTCTCGTGCGCGCAGGCGTGCATCCGCTTTCTCGGGCGTGTCGCTGATCAGCACGATCGGCAGCGCGGCGCGATCCGGATTGCCGCGCACGCTGTCGAACAGCGACTCGCTCATCTCGAAGGCCGAGCAGTCGAGGACGAGCGCGTCGGCGCGCGCGTCGGTGATGAGGTCGTTGATGTCGCCGGTGAATCCGCTGACGACGACCTCGAATCCGTGATCGCGAAGCGCGAACGACAGCAGCTCCGCGATCTCGGGTGTGTCGTCGATCAACAGGATTCGCGCCACACTACGTCGTGACGATGCGTCTTTTCTTGCCCGCCGACGGCTCGAGGTCGAGGACCCAGATGCGGCCGCCCGCGGTGTAATAAGCGCGCGAGTCGTTCTCGATCGACGCGCCCCACGCCTCGAGCGTCCGCATGGCAAACGTGTAGCCTTCGAAGTTCGCCTTGGTGTGCGCGAGCACTTCGTTGGTGTGCCAGTTGTCGTTCAGGATCGCGTCGCCCGGGTGCACCTTCAGCACGGTGTAGTACTTGTCGTACGCCGCCTCGGGCCGCACGTCGCGAGTCGCGCCCCGCTTCTTGCCTTCGGCGACGATGTAGCTTTCCTGCGAATTCAGGTTCGTGTTTGTGTCTGCCATCTCCGTCACTCGTGGGGCGGCCCTGCAGGGCCGCCTACACTGTATGCGCCACCGCCGCGGCCGCTTCCGCGGATGCCATGTCGGTCTGCGTCTTCGGGTCGGCCGCCTGGAGCAGCGCCTGCGGAACTTCGACGTCCATCATCCGCCACTGCTCGTTGGCAAATCGCTGCAGCGTCGCGATGTGCTCAGCGTGCAGATGTCCGAAGCGGCCCTGCAGCTTCAGGTACTCCGCGACCGGCCGCATGTTCTGCGGGCGGAAGCTGTAGTCGTACTCGCGCTTCTCGTTGTTCCATTCCCAGATCGGATACAGGCCGCATTCGACGACGAGGCGTCCGAGATCGATCGAGCGCGGCGTCTCGTAGACGAAGCCTTTCTGGCACGGCGTGTAGATCATCAGGAACGACGCGCCCTTGTGGTTGAGACCCTTCCGGACTTTGTTCATGAGATCGATCGGGTAGCCGACGCTCGCGGTGGCGACGTAGCAATGCGGATGGCCGGCGGCCATCATCCGCGCGAGATCCTTCGGAAAGAGCGACTTCGCCTCGGGGATCTTCGGTCCGGGCGGCGAGAACGTCGTCATGCCGCCGTACGGCGTGCGCGAGGACGCCTGGATGCCGGTGTTGGCGTACTGCTCGTTGTCGTAGCAGATGATCAGGCAGTCGTGATTGCGATAGAGCGCGCCTGAAATCGATCCGATGCCGATGTCCGACGCGCTGCCGTCGCCGGCTTCGCAGATGATGTTCGGGAACGGCCCCTTCCACTTCCCCTTGCGGATCATCGCCTCGTACGCCGCGGCGACGCCGGCGGTGAAGCTGCCGGCGCTGCCGATCTGCGTGTGCGCCCACGGCACGTTGTA
>DAIUKO010000451.1:0-4555 GCA_036848175.1 Vicinamibacterales bacterium
AGGGCTCACCATGAGCGGTTGTCAAGGACGTCGATTCAACTGCCGCCCGGAGTAGGACGCCGCTGCGCGGGCCCGAAACGCTCGAGGCCTGAAAGGCGGCCACTCGAGGTGAGCCACAAAGAAAGACATCCAATCCCCGGTCGGCATTGTAGGATCTCCTTTGGATTAGAGGGCTTAGCCGATGCGGATGGGGTGCGCTCCCGGCCTGTCGCTCGCGGCGTTGCTGTGCATCTCCAGCGTTGGCGTCGTTGCCAATGACGCGTCGCTCGCCGATGCAGTCCAACGGCGCGATCGCCAAGCCGTGCTGTCGCTCCTGAAGCAGCGTGCCGACGTCAACGCACCGCAGAGCGACGGCGCCACGGCGTTGCACTGGGCCGCCTACCTGGACGACGCGGAGACAACGACCCTGCTGATCCGCGCCGGAGCCAAGGTCGATACGTCGAACACCTATGGCGTCACCCCACTGGCGCTGGCCTGCAGCAACGGCAACGCCGCGATCATCGAACAGTTGTTGAAGGGCGGGGCGGATCCGAACCATACGATCCGCGCCGGCGAGACGCCGTTGATGCTTGCCGCGCGCGCGGGAAGCGTCGAGGCGGTCAACCTGCTGCTGCGCGCCGGCGTACAAATCGATGCGAAGGAGAAGTGGAACGGGCAGACGGCGTTGATGTGGGCGGCTGCCGCCGGACACGGCGCGGTCGTGCAGACGCTCGTCGATCACAAGGCGGACGTTCGCGCGCGCTCGAATGCCGGCACGACGCCGCTCCTCTTCGCGGTGCGGCGCGGCGAGATGTCCGCGGTTCGCGCGTTGGTCGCAGCCGGAGCGGACGTCAAGGAGAAGCGGCCCGACGGCGCGACCGCGTTGCTCGTGGCGGTCATCAACGGACACGGGGATCTCGTGGACTTCCTGCTCGACAAGGGCGCCGATCCGAACGTCGAAGGCGGATCGACGGAGCTCACGGTCCAGGGCGTGCACGCGCGGCCGATGGAGCTCAAATACCGGAAGCTCACGAACAACGAGCGCGATTCCGAGGGCGTGACGCGGGGCAACATCTTCGGAAAGCCGCTGCAGGCAGCCGTCCACGTCGCCAACTGGCACATCAGCGATCAGTTCATCGCGGTGAAGATGGACCGGCTGCGCGTGATCACGTCGCTGCTCGATCATGGCGCGGACGTCAACGGCCGGATCAGCATGGAGGAACCGAGATGGTCGGGCGCGCGGTATCGCCGGCACCTCGCGGGCGCGACCGCGTTTCTGCTCGCCGCTAAATCGGCGGACGTCGACGTGATGCGCCTGTTGCTCGACTACGGCGCCGACTCGACGATCCCCACCGAAGAGAACATCACGCCGCTGATGGCGGCGGCGGGGATCGCGTGGGCATCGAACCAGGATCGCGCGTCCGAGAGCCAGGTGCTCGACGCGGTCAAGCTGCTCGTCGAGGAGCAGGGAGCCGACGTGAACGCCGTCAGCGACCTTGGCGAGACCGCGATGCACGCGGCCGCGTATCGCGGTGCCAACGGCGTCGTTCAGTACCTCTTCGACAAGGGCGCCAAGCTCGACGTCGTGGCCATCGACGGCCGCACGCCGCTCATCATCGCCGACGGCGTCGAGTACGGGAATTCGTTCGCCGCCCAGCCGCAGACCGCCGTCCTGCTGCGCAAGCTGGGCGCGAAAGAAATGAAGTGTCCGCCTCCGTGTGCGGCCGCGATCCCCGAAGGCAAGGAGATCAAGCGATGAGACGCGTGCGCTTCGCGCTGATCGTCTCCGCCTGGTGTGCGATCGTTGCGGTCGCGCACGCTGTGCAGGCGACCGGTGCGTCGCCGTCGCCGCAGCCCGCCAGTCCGCAGCCGCCTCGCGCGGTGCTCGACAAGTACTGCGTCACCTGCCACAACGCGCGGCTGAAGACGGCGGGCCTCGCCCTCGACGCGCTGGATCTGACGCAGCCGAGCGAGCACGCCGAGGTTCTGGAGAAGATCGTTCGCAAGATTCGGACGGGGGCGATGCCGCCGGTGGGACGACCGCGGCCCGACAAGGCGCTCGCCGAACACGTCGCGTCATCGCTCGAGGCCGACCTCGATCGCGCCGCCGTCGAGCATCCGAATCCCGGCCGGCCGACGCTGCATCGTCTCAACCGCGTCGAGTATCGCAACGCCATCCGCGATCTGCTCGGGCTCGAGATCGATCCGGCATCGCTCCTGCCCGCCGACAACGCCGCTTACGGGTTCGACAACAACGCCGACGCCTTGTCCTTGTCGCCGGTGCTCACCGAGCGGTACCTCGGCGCGGCGGCCAAAATCAGTCAGATGGCGCTGGGGCGCGTCCACGGATCGCCATCGCCGGAAACGTTCTTCGTGCCGACCGATCGCAATCAGGGAAACCGCTTCAGTGAAGAACTGCCGTGGGGATCGCGGGGTGGACTGGCGATTCGCTACGACTTTGCTGCCGATGGCGAGTACCAGTTCCAGATCCGGCTGAACGAGAGCGGCGCGGACGGCGGGATCATGGGCATCACCGCGGAACCGCAGCAGCTGGACGTGAGCCTCGATCGCGCCAGAGTGTGGACGACAACGCTCGGCGGGCCGGAGATGGCGAAGGAGCGCGGCGACGAACGGTCGAAAAAAATCCTGGAGGCGCTTCAGTTCCGTATCCCGGTCAAAGCCGGCGCTCATCTCGTGCAGGTCTATTTCGTCCAGAGGACGTCGGCCTCCCTCGAAGATCTGTTCGACCCGTACTTGCGTCGCGATCCGTATCGCGCCGGAAATGGCGAGCCGGGCATTTCCAACGTGACGATCACCGGACCGAACGGCGGTGATGCGCTGGCGGCGCACGAGTCGCCGAGCCGACGGCGGCTGTTCGTCTGCCGGCCTGCGTCGGCCGCGGACGAAACCCTCTGCGCCAGAAACATCATCGCGACGCTGGCGCGGCGAGCGTACCGCCGCCCCGTGACCGACGAGGATCTGCAGATCCCGCTGGCCCGATACAGAGAGGGCTCGAAGAAGGGCGGTCCGCTCGCATTCGACTCCGGAATCGAGCTCGCCGTTCGCAGCATTCTCGTCAGCCCGAACTTCCTGTTCCGATTCGAGGGGCAACCGGAGGTCGCCGCGCCCAACACGCCGTACCGCATCACCGATGTGGAGCTGGCGTCGCGTCTGTCGTTTTTCTTGTGGACCAGCATCCCGGACGACGAGCTTCTGGCCGTCGCCGAGAAGAACACGCTGCACGATCCGGCGGTCCTCGAAGCGCAGGTGAAGCGGATGCTCGCGGACTCGCGCTCGCAAGCCCTGGTGGACGACTTCGCCGGCCAGTGGCTGCACATCCGCAACGTCTCGTCGTTCAGGCCGAGCCCCGAGGTCCTCTTCCATTTCGACGACAACCTGCGTGAAGCCTTCGCGCGCGAAACCTCGTTGTTCGTCGAAAGCATCGTCCGCGAGAACCGCAGCGTGCTCGATCTGCTGGATGCCGACTACACGTTCCTCAACGAGCGGCTGGCGCGGCACTACGGGGTTCCCGGCGTCTACGGCGAACGATTCAGGCGCGTCTCGCTGCCGGCCGACAGCGTGCGCCGCGGGCTCCTCGGTCAGGGCTCGATCCTGACCGACACCTCGCGCGCCAACCGCACCTCTCCGGTGATCCGCGGGAAATGGATCCTGGAGAACATCTTCGGCACGCCGCCGCCGTCGCCTCCGGCGAACGTGCCCGAGCTGAAGGAAGAAAGAAACCCGGCGAAGGTCCTGCCGATGCGCGAGCAGATGGCGCAGCACCGCGCCAATCCCGTCTGCGCGAGCTGTCACGCGCAGATGGACGAGCTGGGATTCGCGCTCGAGAATTTCGACGCGATCGGCGAGTGGCGCGACACCGACGCCGCCGGCGCGCGGATCGACCCGACAGCGAAGCTCCCGGACGGAACGACGTTCAAGGGACCGACTGAGCTGCGCAAGGTGTTGCTGGCGCACTCGGACGACTTCGTAACGACGCTCACCGAGAAGCTGCTGACCTACGCGATTGGACGAGGGTTGGAAGCGTTCGATGCGCCGGCCATCCGTCAGATCAAGCGCGAGGCGTCACGCTCGCACTACAGTTTTACGTCGCTCGTCCAGGGCATCGTCACGAGCACGCCGTTTCAGATGAGGATGGCGCAGGAGCGCGCGAATTGACCGCAGGGCACGCCTTTCAGGCGTGCCGGAGATCTCGACATGGTGATCAGAAAAATGGCGTTGCCTCGCCGGACGTTCCTTCGTGGCATCGGCGCCACGCTGGCGCTGCCGCTCCTCGATGCGATGGTGCCGGCGATGTCGGCCCAGAAGGCGTCGAACGCGGCGCCTCGATTCGCGGCCATCTACGTCGGAAACGGCGCGAACATGAACGACTGGACGCCGGCCATGGAGGGACACGGGTTCGCGTTGTCGCCGACCCTGAAGCCGCTCGAGCCGTTTCGCGATCGGACGCTGGTCTTCACCGGTCTGGATAACTTTCCCGCGACCGATCAGGGCGACTCCGGTGGACAGCATCCGCGCGCCGCACCGGCGTTCATGAGCTGCGTGCACCCGAAGCAGA
>DAIUKO010000452.1:0-4550 GCA_036848175.1 Vicinamibacterales bacterium
TGCTTCGTCGGGCCGCCGGGCGTCGGCAAGACGTCGCTCGGCCAGTCGATTGCGCGCGCGGTGAACCGCAAGTTCGTGCGCATCTCGCTCGGCGGCGTCCGCGACGAAGCGGAAATCCGCGGCCATCGCCGCACCTACATCGGCGCCATCCCCGGACGCATCGTGCAGGCGCTGAAGCAGGCGGGCGCGATGAATCCGGTGTTCATGCTCGACGAGATCGACAAGATCTCGGCCGGCTTCCAGGGCGATCCGGCGGCGGCGCTGCTCGAGGTGCTCGATCCGTCGCAGAACCATTCGTTCCGCGATCACTACCTCGAAATCAACATCGATCTCTCCCGCGTGCTGTTCATCGCCACGGCCAATCAGCTCGGCACGGTTCATCCGGCGCTGCTCGATCGCATGGAGATCATCTCGCTGGCGGGCTACACCGAAGAGGAGAAGCTGCACATCGCGAAGCGCTACCTCGTGCCGCGGCAGCTCGAGGAGAACGGTCTGTCGCCAGACGTGGTCACGATCGACGACGCGGCGATTCGCCGGATGATCACCGAGTACACGCGCGAGGCCGGCGTCAGGAATCTCGAGCGGCAGATCGGCGCCGTGGCGCGGAAGATCGCCGCGCGCGTGGCGGCGAGCGACGCCGCGCCGACGCCCTCGGTCGTCACGTCCGAGAGCGTGCCTGACTATCTCGGCCCGCTCCGGTTTCATCGCGAGGTGGCGTTTCGCGTGTCGCGGCCGGGTGTGGCCACCGGCGTCGCGTGGACCGAGACCGGCGGCGACGTGCTGTTCGTGGAAGCGCGACTGCTGCCGTCAGGCCACCAGAACCTGATTCTCACCGGACAACTCGGCAACGTGATGCAGGAATCGGCGCGCGCCGCCGTCAGTCACATTCGCGCGCAGGCCGCCGAGCTCGGGATTCCGAAGGACGCGTTCGACGGATACGATCTCCACATTCACGTACCGGCCGGCGCGATCCCGAAAGACGGACCGTCGGCGGGCGTGACGATGGCCACGGCGATCGTGTCGGCGCTGCGCAACCAGGTCGTGCGCGAGGACGTCGCGATGACGGGCGAGATCACGTTGAGCGGTCTCGTGCTGCCGGTCGGCGGCATTCGCGACAAGGCGCTCGCGGCGCGGCGCTACGGCATCAAGGAATTCATCCTGCCCGCGCTGAACGAACCGGACCTGGACGAGCTGACACCCGACGTGCGCAAAGACATGCATTTCGTTCCCGTCACGACGTTGGAAGAAGCGCTGAAAGTGTCGCTGCCTCAGAAGGTGACGGCGTCGTAAAATCGGCGGGCAATGCACCGCACGATCCCGGCGCTCTTCACGCCTTGGCTCACCCCGACCGGCGCCGACGACCAAAACTTTGAAATCGGCTCCGACGCATCAGGGAGTTAGCCATGCGGACATCGATCGGGCTCGCGACGCTCGCGTCCATTGTCGTCGGCCTTTTGACACCCACCGTCGCGCTCGCACAACCACGGCCAATGGCGGTCGCCGCCGGCACTGCGACGCCGAGCGCGCTGCGCGCTTGGGATCAGCAGATCGATCAGATGCTTCGCAGCCGCGAACTGCGCGTTCGCGAGACGAGAACCGACACGCTGTTGCCCGGCCGGCGTCACGAGCGGCTCGATCAGTTCGTGCGAGGCGTGCGCGTCGTCGGCGGGGACATCACGCGGCAGACTGCCAGCGACGGGACGGTATCGGTCTTCGGAATGCTCCATCCGGGCCTCGACATCGACGTGACGCCGGCACTGTCAGCCGACCGTGCGCGCGACTCGATCGCACAGACCGTGTCGGGCGAGCCGTTCGCCGAAGCCGCCGAGCTCGTGGTGCTGCCGTTGTCCGACGGGTACCACCTTGCCTACTACGGCCAGGCCGTTGCCAGCGATGAGATCGTGAACGTCTACATCGACGCCAACTCCGGCACACTGCTTCAGCGGTACAGCGATTACTCGAGTGAGATCGGCGCCGGCACGGGCGCGTACGGCGACAAGAAGAAGGTCAGCACGAAGACGTTGTCGGGCGCGTTCGTCACCGACGATCCAATGAGACCGAGCGCGATCACGACCTACGACATGAAGGGCAACCTGGCGCGGACCGAGGCGATCCTCGAGCGCACGGCGGCAGTCGCGCCGAGCGACATCGGCAGCGACTCGGACAACGTGTGGGCCGACCCGACTCTTGTCGACGCGCATGTGTATGCCGGCTGGTTCTACGACTATCTCTTCAAGCGCTTCGGCCGGCACGGCATCGACGATCGCGATCTTCGAATGGCGTTGTTCACGCATCCAGTGAGGCAGCAGGACATCGGCACGGCAACGCCGAACGTCGTTGGAACGTACTACCTCAACGCGTTCTTCTGCAGCACGTGCGGTCCGGACGGGCGCGGCGCCGTGACGCTGGGCGAGGGCGCGCCCCGCAACTTCTTCGCCGGGATCGAAGTCAAACCGTTTTCCGCCGCGCTCGACGTTGTCGCCCATGAGTTGACGCACGCGGTGACCTCGGCGAGCTCACGGTTGAACGGCTTTCCATTCAGCGAGGCGGGTTCGCTGAACGAGGCGTTCTCCGACGTGTTCGGCGTGAGCACCGCGTTCTTCTACGAGCCAACCGGGTCGGCGCCGCTGAACGCGAGCTACATGCAGGGCCGCGACCTCACCGTGCCGCCGGGGCTGCTGGGGCGATCGATGTCGAATCCGGCCCAGACCCGGGACGCGGATCACTACACGCTGCGCGTCATCGGCGGCGACCCGCATTACAACGGCGTGATCCTCGGGCACGCGTTCTACCTGGCGATCGAAGGCGGGACCAACCGCACCTCCGGCCTGTCCGTGTCGGGCGTCGGCGCCGCCAACCGCGAGCAGATCGAAAAAGCATTCTTCCGCGCCTTGACGGTGCTGCTGCCGTCGAGCGCGACGTTCGGCCTCACCCGTGTGGCGACAACCCAGGCGGCGCGCGATCTCTACGGCGCCGGAAGCGCGGCGGAGCGCGCGATCACGCAGGCCTGGGACGCAGTCGGTGTTCAGGAGCGCACGACTCCAACGGCGGCGATGCTGCCGGATCCAGCCGTCCCCTTCACGGGTTCCTGCGGCGACCTTGCGAACCCGCATTGGCTGATCGGCATCACGGCGTCCGCGGGATCGAGCAACCTCCTCATCACGCAGTGGACGTTCGATTTCTTCGATCACGCGGGCGCGTTGCAGGACCACGAGGTGCGGTCGGGCGCCAGCTTCGCGCAGAGCTTCAACCAGTGCGGTCCCGGCAGCAATCGCATCCTCGCCCAGACCGACGCATGCACGGCGTTCTGCGTCGATCTGCGTGGCGATACCTCCGGCAGCGCGCAAATCACGTTCAACGCGACCGACGACGCCGGACGGCCGCTGACCTTCAGCACGCAGCGCACGCAGCTCCGGCCGCGTTAACACAAGGACATCATTTATGCATCCCCTTACGTCTCGACGATCGTTTCTCACGTTCACGGCGGCCGCAGCAGGTCTCTCCGTCACGCGTCTGGCCGCGCAGCGGGGACGCGGCGGCGCTGCGGCGACCGGTCCGCTTCCGCCGAGCATCGAGGCTCTGACGTCGATGCGGGCCAAGGCCAAGCCGATCACCGCGGCGGAACGGCGCGGCCGGCTCGAGAAGGCGCGAAAGCTGATGGCCGAGCAGAAGCTCGACGCCATCATTCTGGCCGGCGGCACCTCGCTCAACTACTTCACCGGCATCCGCTGGGGCAACAGCGAGCGCCTCTTCGCCGTCGTCATTCCGAAGGCCGGCAATCCGTACATCGTGACACCGGCGTTCGAAGAAGATCGAACGCGCGAGCAACTCGTCGGCGGTCCGATGGAGCACACCGACGTCGCGATCTGGCAGGAGGACGAGAGCCCGTTCGTACTCGTCGCGCAGGGCTTGAAGGATCGCGGGATCGCGACCGGCCGCATCGGCGTCGAGGAGACGACGAAGTTCGTGTTCGCCGACAGCATGGGTGACGCGGCGCCAGCGCTCAAAGTGGTCAGCGCGACGCCGGTCACCGCTGGCTGCCGGATGATCAAGGACGCGCACGAGATCGAGTTGATGAAGATCGCCTGCGAAGCGACGCTCAAGTGCTACGACGCGGTCTTCCGCGCGCTGAAGCCGGGGATGACGCAGAACGAAGTCAGCGGGTTCGTCGGCGCCGCCTACGGCCGTCTCGGCTTTCCCGGCTTCGCGAGCATCCAGGTCGGCGAATACACCGCGCTGCCGCACGGATCGATCGCCCCGCAGACGATCCGCGAAGGCACGATCATCATGGTCGACGACGGGTGCAGCGTCGAAGGGTATCAGTCGGACATCACGCGGACGTTCGTGCTCGGCAAGGCGACGGACAAGATGAAGAAGGTCTTCGACATCGTCCACCAGGCGCAGGCGGCCGCGCTGAAAGCGGCGCGGCCTGGGGTGCCGCTCGAATCAATCGACGCCGCGGGGCGCAAGGTCGTCGTCGACGCCGGCTACGGACCTGGATTCAAGTACTTCACGCACCGCCTCGGGCACGGCATGGGCATGGACGGCCA
>DAIUKO010000453.1:0-4543 GCA_036848175.1 Vicinamibacterales bacterium
CTGCATCGGCTCGCCGATCGGCACGCTGTAGTCGACGTAGGTGAGGCCGCCGTAGCCGGCGCGCGGATCGTCCCAGCGCGGCTTGTAGTTGTTGTCCGGAAGCTCCACGAGCGAAATGTGCTCGCGCATCGTCACCGAATCCGCGCTCGGCGTCACGCTCGCCACCGATCCCGAGAACAGGCCGCCGCCGCGTCCGCCGCCGCCTCCACCCGCTCGTCCTCCGCCTTCGCCGATCGGGGGCGGGCCTTGCTGCGGTCCGCCGCCGCCGCCGCCGCGTCCGCCCGCCGCATCGTTTGCGAAGGTGAGCAGCACCTCGATCTCGGTGTTCTTCGGAAAGGCTTTGGTCCTGGCCATGGAGAACGCACTGCGCGAACGGTCCACGCGGTACGTTCCCGGACGCAGCGCCCCGCCGGCGCCGTGAATGTCGCGGAGCAAGAAATCGGAAGCATCCACGAGCACGTGTCCGCTACTCTCGCCCGCGACGGTGAAGCCCCACAGCACCGACTTCGCGAACGAATCCTCGACCGATTTCCGTTCGGCCGCGTTCACGCTGCTCGATCGAAACGACTGGTTGCCTTGCGTCAGCAGAATCTTCGGACCGATCCGCTCGAACTTGACGACGCGGCCCTGACCACCTTGTCCACGATCGAGACCGATGTCGTTCGAGCCGAGACCTGCGGCGAGGCCGGTCGAGAGCAGGAACTCGGTGTCGAGGCGCGGGAGTTCGAGAAACAGCGATCCGGTGCGCTCGTCCCAATAGATCGGGAAGTAGCCGTCCAGTTTCTGCATTCCGCTCGTGCGCTCCTCGATCGGGGGCACACGACCGGCGGCCGATTGTGCGCCGCCGCCGCGGCCTCCCGCTTGCCCTGAGCTTGCCGACGCGGATTGTTGCGCGTGAAACGGGACCGTCGTGAGCAGTCCAACGATCAAAAGGATTGGCAGCATGACGAAAGAAGCTCGTAGCATAGGAATCCTCTGGCGGTTGAAGGCTGGCGAAATTCTATAGGAGAAGTTCATGGATCCACTGGAGAAGCTCAGGTATCCGATCGGTCCGATGCCGCGGGCGAAGACGCCGCTCGATCGGGCCGCGCGCGAAGAGTGCCTGACGACGATCGAGCAGCTGCCGGCGCGGATGCGTTCGCTCGTCAGCGGCCTGACCGACGCGCAACTCGATACGCCCTATCGTCACGGGGGATGGACCGTACGGCAGGTCGTGCACCACGTCCCCGAGAGCCACATGAACGCCTATATAAGAATGAAGCTCGCGGCGACCGAGGACACGCCGGCGATCAAGACCTACGAAGAACAGTTGTGGGCTGAGCTGCCCGACGTGAAGACCTGCCCGATCGACGTCTCGCTCGCGTTGCTCGACGCGCTTCATCGCCGGTGGATCGCGTTTCTTCGCGCGCTGCCGGAAGCTGACCTCGCCAAAGCGTTCACGCATCCCCAGTGGGGACGAGTCCCCATTGACGAGGCGCTCGTGATGTACGCGTGGCATTGCCGGCATCACACCGCCCACATCGAGAACGCGCTCGCAGCGGCGCGAGCAACCGTCAGCTAAGAGTTGAGCTGGCAAGCCCTTCGCATGGCAGCGTGATCGGAGGGCTACAGATGCTGTTTCTGGTATTTCTGTTCCTGATCTTGTGGTTTCTGGGCGTCGTGACCACACACACGCTGGGTGGCGTGCTCCACATCCTGCTCGTCATCGCGATCGTGCTGTTCCTCGTGCACATCATCCAGGGGAGCTCAATCGGCAACGCATAGCGCGCAAATTGGTGGAGTGCGCCTTCAGGCTGACCTCGTTGGTGCAGCCCGTCTTTGGTCGACCGGGCCGGCAGGGACAACAGGGTATGGCGCGTGCATCAACCCCTCGAGGAGGAGTCTATGCGCGCGCTGTTCATGCTCGGCCGGGTAGTGTTCGGCGGATTCTTCGCCTATAACGGCATCAACCATCTCCAAAACCAGCAGATGATGAGTCAGTACGCAGAGTCGAAGGGTGTGCCTGCGGCTGAGACGGCTGTTCCTGCGTCCGGCGCCCTCCTCCTGGCGGGTGGGCTGAGCATCATCGCCGGCCTGAAGCCGAAGCAGGGGCTCGCGGCAATCGTGGGTTTCCTGATTCCAGTGACCCTTCAGATGCACAGGTTCTGGGAAGTCAGCGAACCACAGACGCGGATGAACGAGATGATCAATTTCAGCAAGAACATGGCGCTGGTCGGCGCCGCGCTGATGATGCTGCAGATTCCCGAGCCGTGGCCGATAAGTGTAGATGCGGCGCGCGCGGCTGACGAAGAGATGTTCATCCGTCTCGGAGGTCGCGATCTGCGGTCGCTCCCGGCGTGATTTATGCACAAATCATCGACGTGGATTGAAAAGGTGCCAACATGGACACGTCGATTGCTGTTGCTGAAGCCGCGCCTATGCCGGCTGCCCGAGGGTCGTTAGCGCTGGTTGGAACCTTGGTGGTTCGGTCGTTCGGCCTGGCAGCCGGCGTCGCGTTCGTCCTCCTCGCAGTTGCGCTCCTCTTCGTGCAGTAGCCCCGCCGGCGGGCGTCACTCCGTCGGCGTTTCGGCACGCTTCAACACATACCGATAAAACCCGCGACTCTGCTGTGCCGCGCCTGAAGCTTGATCTTCCGGCCGCCTGCCCGCCTTCAGTGTCTAATAGTGCAAAACTGGGCATGGCGACACGCTTGTTGTGCTTGCTCGTGTCGTTCGCCGCCGCGGCGACGCTTGCGTTCGGTCAGGACGCGCCGCCGCGCGACCGCGTACTCGCGCCGCCGAAGGGAACGGCGACCATCAAAGGCCGCGTCGTCGATGCGCAGACCGGCAGCGGCCTCGCGCGGGCGCGTGTTCACCTGCAGGGTTTTGGTGTCGGCGGCAATCGCCCGCCCGTGATGACCGACGATACAGGAGCGTTCAAGCTCACCGAGGTGCCGGCCGGACCCGTGTTCATCGCCGTCGATCGATCCGGATACATGGGCACGCGCTATCCGGAGGTCGGGAAGACGATCCGATCGAACCTCCGGTCGCTGACGATCGCCGACGGTCAAGTCCTCGAGGGCGTGAACATTCCGTTGTACCGCGGAAGCGCCATCACCGGCCGCATCAACGACTCGCACGGCGAGCCTGCCGAATACGTGAACGTGCAGCTTCTGAAAATTCCAGTGTCGGGCCGCGGCAGACCACAGCCGCGCGGCAGCACCGGAACCAACGATCTCGGCGAGTTCCGCATCGCGCGACTCGACCCCGGCAGCTATCTGCTTCGCGCACAGAGTCGCAACAACATGGCCGGCGACGATCCAAGCGACGTCCAGTCGTTGCCGACGTACTATCCAGGCGTGTTGTCGATTGACGACGCGCAGCCGATCACGGTCGAGCGGGGCCAGACGACGTCCGGCATCGAGATCATGCTCATCGACGGGACGTCGAGCGTGATCTCCGGGACGGTTGTGGATGCGAACGGCCAGCCGGCCTCGTCGGGCACATATGTCAACGCGCGTCCGATCAGCGAGCTCAGCGACATGGTCGCCGGCGGCACCGGCGTGCGTCCTGACGGGACGTTCAAGATGAAGCTCGCGCCAGGCGAGTATTCCCTCGAAGTGCAGTCGGTTCGGCCAGGTGTGATGGATCGTCCCAATCCCGGTGACCAGCAGTTCGGACGACTGCGGATTTCGGTCGGCACTGCGCCGATCCCGGATCTCACGATCGTCATCGGTCAGGGTGCGACGATGACCGGCGCGCTCGTGTTCGAAGGCGACGGCGCGCTTCCGCCAAATGCCGATCAGATTACGGTCGGCGTCAGCCCGCCGCCGTTTGGCGGCATGTGCCAGTCCGATCGCGGCACGATCGCGAACGCCAATTTTCGCGTGCAGGGGATCGTCGGGAATTGCATCGTCCGCGTGATCGGCAATCTGGGACGGTGGAACGTCAAGTCGATCACGCAAGGCGATTCGGACCTGATGGACCGGACGGTCACGTTCGATCCGGGCCAGCAGCTTCGCAACGTCCGCGTCGTCCTGACCGACAGGCGGACGGAGCTCACGCTGAACGTCGTCGACGATCGCGGTCAGGCGACGCGCGAGTACGTCGGCGTCGTGTTCTCGACGGACAAGACGAAGTGGGGCGATGCGTCGCGCTATCAGCGGGTCTACGTCCCGCCGCCGCCCGGCTCGGGGCGAGACGCGTCGCCGGCCCGGTCCACGGGCCTTCGCGCGGCTCCAGCGGAACGCCGCGATCTGGTCGCCGGATTGCCGCAAGGCGAGTACTTCGTGGTCGCGTTGACCGACATCGCGCCCGACGACACACGCGATCCGTCGATCCTCGAACGCCTCGCCGCGGCTGCCACGCGGGTGTCGCTGACGACCGATCGCGCGGCCGACATCTCGCTGCGCCGCGTCGAACCGTAGTCATTGCGGATTGAGGATTGCGGATTGCGGATTTATTGACGATTCATTCTGCAATGAATCGTCAATTGCGCAATGCGGATTGATTGCGGATTCAATCGTCAATCAATCCGCAATCCGCAATCCTCAATCCGCAATGGG
>DAIUKO010000454.1:0-4512 GCA_036848175.1 Vicinamibacterales bacterium
GAAGCTGGCTTTTCGATTCGAGCTCGTCCGAGAGCATCTGCACGCGCGCTTCGAGCCGATCAGCGCGTGCCCGCGTCTCCGCGATCTGCCGCGCCGCGTCGGCCAGCTGCTCGTGCGATACGGCCAGTGCGATGTGATCCACGATTCGGCGAGCGACCGACAGATCGCGTGCATGGAACGCGTCCAGCTGCTTCGATAAGAACGCGACACTAATCGCTTGTGAGCGCGCGTACGCGCCAACACTGAGCGCCGAGCGGAAACCGGCGTGGACAAGAGCCGCGCACACATCCGCGGTTTCAGGCATCTCCGCCACGCTCAGGTCGGGGAGGATCAGTTCGTGTGTGGTTGGCACCGTGAGCCTGGATGGCCCGGGCAGTTCGGGAACGTCACCCGCCGCGGCTTCACGAACAGTGTCGCCTTTTGGATCGACGAAGTTCATCGTCATGGCATCGTGCGGCAGCATCTTGTTGGCAATCTCTGACACTCGGGAAAAGACCGTGCGGATGTCGAGCACGTCGGCGATGGCCCGCAGCAGCTCCATGGACGTTTCGATGTTCGCGGCGCGCTCGCGTTCGACTGCCGCGTCGCGCGCCTCCTCTGCGAGCCGCTGTTGGCCCAACGGCACCGCCAGGTACCGCGCCAGTCGTTCGGCTTGGGCCAGGTCATGCTCCAAATACGCATGTGGCTGTCGCGAGAACAGCGCGAAGACGCCCACGAGCCGATCGTCGATTCTGACCGGCACGCTGACCCCGGAACGGAGACCGCGCTCTGGGCCGGGGATGACGTCGAGCAGACGCGGCTGAGGACCGCGGGAGATCGCGCCATCGATCCAGCGGAATTCAATCGCGGCATCGTCGGTCGTGGCGTAGAACTTGACTTTAGCGCCGTCCGGCGTCAACACGGCGAGATCGGCCTCGTCGTGCGGCACGATACGCGAAATCACCGTGCTGAAATGTTGAAAGATGTCGCGGACGTCGATTCCGCGCGCCAGGGTGGCCAGCAGCGCCTCGAACGGGTCATCCCGCTCGACGCCGTCATCAATGGTCTGGCCGCGAGTCGATCGAGGAGCGCCGCCGTTCACCGTGGTTTCTGTTTAACCGATGTGCGCGGCGGCGATCCTAGATCGCATCGCTGCAGCCGTGCGTCAATCCAGTCGGCACCCGATGTCCACAGCCGGCGATCGGTTCGTGTCAGCGCGTCGACCTCGGCGGTCGTCAGGTCGAACCCCATGTCGCGCAGCGACGACAACGTTTCGATCGGCCTGTCGAGGAACCGCGAGCGAAGTTCCTCGTCGGTAAGAATCTGCCCGATGATGAATTGCACTGTTCTCTGCGCCATGGTGATACCCGTCCGTTGCGCGCTGGCTGCGTCGTTGATCCTGCGGGCGACCCAGCGAGCCTCGCGAGGCGGTCGTCGAATGCCAGAAACGGCAATGCGGTTGCCGTGACGCGATCAGACAAATCCCGCCCAAATCTGTGGTTCCAGGGAACGGTCTGACTCGGCCGATCGCGTGTCTTCGCGCATTTTGCGTATTCGCACGCGTTAGTCGCCTTGCGAGGCCGACGACGAGCCCTCACCGCCGCGCGACGCCTCGGCACGATTCGTGGAGCGCCGTGCGGTGTTCTGTGAGGTACCGGCGATGCGCACTCAGACAGTCGCGTTGGTGAACGGAACCCCGGATATTGTTGCGTCGCTCGAGAGCCTCTTCGAAGGCGGCCGCTACGACGTCGTGTTTCCCGAGCTGCACACGGACGCCTATCTGGAAATCAAGCGCCTTCGTCCCGAGCGTGTGATCCTCTGCACGACACTCGAGGATCGCGACGCGCTTCAGCTGCTCACGATGCTCCGACTGGATCGGGCGACCCGCGACATTCCGGTCGTGGCCGTGACGCCGCATGGCGAATGCGACTTTTGCGGCATCGACACGCGATAACCAGCGCGAGGGGCCCGCTCAGTCTCACGCAGGCGACGATGGACGCGTCAACGAACGCCGTCGCGCAAAGTGCGTGTGGCCGCGCGGCGCACGCCGCCGCTGTCGCGCCCGCACCCGCCGAATTCAGCGGAGAGCCCGGTGGAATGATCGTTGAACAGCGAAGTATGTCGGGTGATGTCAATGACGCTATTCCCGCCACGTCCATCCGTGTCGCGCACGGCTGACCAGAGACGCGGTCCAAGCTTCGGCGGCGCTCTCTTGGTGGTTCTTGCGGCGATCTTTGTGATGGTGCTCGCCACTCTCGTCGCGTCCCCCTCGACGGCGGAAGCGATCATCGCAACCATTGTTTTGTTGCTTGCAGCGCTCGCGGTTCTCACGGCCCGTCGCCGCTAGTTGGGCCGAGAGTCGTTCTCTTCTATGGGCCAAATCCACGGCGCGGCTGCATCGATGACAACTGCCCGCGAGGCGGTTCGCGTCGCCGACTCGTGCACATTCATCGTCTTTGGTGCCCTTGGGGATCTGGCGATGCGAAAGCTGGCGCCCGCTCTCCACAACCTGGCCGATGCGAGACTCCTGAACGAGCGGTTCACATTAGTCGGCGTCGGCCGCGACGCGCTCTCGTTGGAGCAATATCGGCGGAAGCTCGAAGACGACCTCCGCCGTTTCAGCCCGAAGTTTATCCCTGCGGCCCGACGGGCCCTGCTCGCTCAACGCGCCGCGTACGTCGCCGGCGAATTCGATGACGAGCGGACGTTTGAACGGTTGAAAGACACGCTGGCGCGCGTCGACGATACGCGATCGGCGAACCGGCTCTTCTATCTGGCGACGCCACCAGCGCTGTTCGCACCGATCGTCGAGCGACTGGGCGCGGCCGGTCTCGCCGATGAGTCAAACGGCTGGCGGCGAATCATCATCGAAAAACCATTTGGCGACGATCTCGACTCGGCGCGTGCCCTCAATCGTCGACTTCAGCGGGTTCTGGCCGAGCGGCAAATCTACCGCATCGACCACTACCTCGGAAAAGACACGGTCCAGAACATCCTGGCGTTGCGGTTCGCGAACGGCATCTTCGAGCCGGTCTGGAACCGGAAGTACATCGACCATGTGCAGATTACTGTCGGTGAAGCCGTCGGTGTGGAGCGGCGCCCCGCCTACTATGAGACGGCAGGCGCCCTGCGAGACGTGGTACAGAACCATGCCTTTCAACTGTTGGCCCTCACTGCGATGGAGCCGCCCAGTTTATTTGACGGTGAGGGCGTTCGCGACGAAAGGCTCAAGGTGCTGCACGCGATTCATCCCTACGCCGTCGAACTGGACCATAACGTCGTACGCGCACAGTACGCGGCCGGGGAGATCGACGGGCGCGCTGTCCCCGGGTACCGGACGGAACCGGGAGTGGCCGCCGACTCGCAGACCGAGACCTACGTGGCGATGAAGGTGCTCGTCGAGAATTGGCGTTGGGCGGACGTGCCGTTCTATGTCCGTACCGGCAAGCGGCTGCACGAACGTGTTACAGAGATCGCCATTCACTTTCGGCGCGCGCCCCTGGCACTTTTCGGACAGCAGCCAGCCGATTACTCGCGTCGAAATCTGTTGGTGATCAGGATCCAGCCGCGCGAAGGCATCTCGATAAGGTTCGAAGCAAGAGTGCCAGGGCCGACAACCCGACTCGGCAGCGTCCATATGGATTTCTCCTACGCCGATCACTTCGGTCAGCCGTCGAATACCGGGTATGAAACGCTGCTCTATGATTGCATGATCGGCGATGCGACGCTGTTTCATCGCGCCGACATGGTCGAGGCGAGTTGGCAGATCGTCGATCCGATTCTCGAGGCATGGAGGAGGTCAGGGCGCGATCACCTCGCCCAATACCGTGCCGGGAGCTGGGGGCCCGCCGAAGCTGACGCGTTGCTCAACCGCGATGGACGCGCGTGGCACCAGCCGCGCGTTTAACCTGCGACCAGCGACTCAACGTCATTCGAGTCCGTACTTTCGCATACGGTTGTAGAGCTGGGTGCGCGACAATCCGAGACGCTTCGCGGCTTTCGCTTTGTTCCACTTCGTATCCTGCAGGACCTGCGCGATCGTGTCGCGCTCGGTCGCGCTCAGGTCGGCGGTGGGTTGTTCTGACGTGCGGGTGACGCTCTCGAGACTGAGATGCCCCGCATGAATGAGGCCGCCTTCGCAGAGAATCGCGGCGCGTTCGAGCGCGTTATGGAGCTCGCGAACGTTCCCCGGCCAGTCATGACGGAGCAGCGCCTCGCGGGCATCGCGCGTCAGACCGGCGGGTGGCCGGCCGAATGATTTGCCGATGTTCTTCAGGAATGCCTCGCTCAGAGGGAGAATGTCCTCGGGGCGGTCGCGCAGCGGCGCGATGTGGATGTCGAAGACCTGCAGCCGATAGAAGAGATCGTCGCGAAACGTGCCGCGTTCGACGGCTTTCCGCAGGTCGCGATTGGTCGCTGCGACGACACGGATGTTGGCTTTCAGCATCCGCGTGGCGCCGAGCCGCTGAAATTCATGTTCTTGCAGGACGCGCAGGAACTTGGCCTGCGCCGAGAGGCTCATCTCGCTGACTT
>DAIUKO010000455.1:0-4464 GCA_036848175.1 Vicinamibacterales bacterium
TCGCCGACGGCTTCAACGGCATCGCCATCCACCTGGCCAACCACGACGTCATGCTGTCGGCGGTGTCGCGCGCGCCGCTCGCGAAGCTGCAGGCGTTCAAACGGCGGATGGGCTGGACGTTTCCCTGGGCGTCCTCGTTTCGCAGTGACTTCAACGCCGACTTCAGCGTCGGGTTCACCGAACAGCAACAGCGCGAAGGGGGCATCGACTACAACTATCGGCGCGAGGGCGCGTGGCAGTTGCGCGGCGGCGACTCGCCGGTCGCCAAGATCGCGGCCACGACCGGAACCGACGCGGCCACGTACACGCGCGAGAGACCTGGCGTGAGCGCGTTCGTGCTCGAGAACGGCGCTGTCTACCACACCTATTCCGCCTATGCGCGCGGAGTGGACGGCCTCTGGGGCATGTACCAGTGGCTCGACCGCGCGCCCAGGGGGCGCAACGAGACGGGCATCTGGTGGCGCCGCCACGACGAGTACTGATGGACCTTTTTCGGCGAGGCGTATTACCTTGCTCGGCAGGGTCGCGGTTCGACGCACGGTTCGCTGACGTCTTTGCCTGACCATCATGCTCCAGGATCTTCGCTACGGCGTTCGCATGCTCCGACGGGCGCCGGGATTTTCACTGCTCGCGATCGTCTGCCTGACGCTCGGCATCGGTGCGAATGCGGCGGTCTTCAGCTGGATCGAAGGCATCCTGCTCCGCCCATTTCCACTCGTCGTCGATCAGGATCGAATCTTCGCGCTGGCGGGAACCGATCGCGGCGTGACGGGCACGGACGACGTCTCGTGGCCTGACTTCCTCGATCTCCAACGCAACAGCCGGCTCGTCGAGTCGTTCATCGGCGACAAGATCACCGGCACGACCCTGAGCGTCGGCGATCGCGCCGAACGCGTGCCGGGCAGCATGGTGTCGGCGAACTATTTCGACGCGATCGGCGTGCATCCCGTTCTCGGCCGGGGGTTCGAGCGTGGCGAGGACGTCGGCCGCAATGCGCACCCGGTGACGGTCATCGGCTACCAGATGTGGCAGGACCGGTTCCGCGGCGATCCGGCCGTGATCGGCAAGACGCAGCTGCTGAACGGACTGGCGCACACGATCGTCGGCGTCGCGCCCAAAGGCTTCTACGGAACGTTCGTCGGCTACGCGTTTCAGTTCTGGGTGCCCGCGTCGATGCAACCGCAATTCGACGCCGGCGTCTACAAGCTCGAAGATCGCGGCGCGCGCTGGATCGAAGGGTTCGTGCGGCTGAAGCCTGGCGTGACGATGGAGCAGGCGCAAGCCGAGCTGTCGTCGATTGCGCAGCGCCTGGAGGCCGATTTCCCCGACACGAACCGGGGCCGCGGCGTGCGGCTTTTTCCGCTGTGGAAAACGCCGTTCAACAACGCCGGCGCGCTCTTGCCGACGCTCGGTATCGCGCTCGTCGTCGTGCTCGCGGTTTTGTTGATCGCCTGCGCCAACGTCGGCAATCTGCTGCTCGTGCGCGCATTCGCGCGGCAGCAGGAGATGACGATTCGTCTGTCGGTCGGCGCCACACGCGCGCGGATGGTTCAGCAGCTCATCACCGAAGGATTGATCCTCTCGGCGATTGCGGCCGCCGGCGGACTACTGGTGGCGAACTGGCTGCGCGACGCATTGGCACTTTTGACGCCGCCGCGCGGCGGCGTCCTCCTCCGCCTCCCCGGTCGGCTGGATTGGCACGTCCTCCTTGCCAGCGCCGTCGTCTGCCTCGTCTCGACGGTGCTTTTCGCCGCGGTGCCGGCGATCCTCACGAGCAGCGTCGACCTTGCTGCGGCGCTGCGGTCCCAATCGGGATCGGTCGTCGGCACACGCGGCCGATCCTGGGTGCGATCGACGCTGGTGCTGGTGCAGATCTCGCTGAGTTTCGTCTTGCTCGTCGGCGCGGGACTCCTGATCCAGAGCCTGCAGGGGGTGCGCAACGCGGATCCCGGGTTCTCCACCGAAGGCGTGCTGACGACATCGGTGAATCTCTTCACGGCAGGATACGACGTGCGGCGCGCAAAGATTTTCCAGGACGAGCTCATCGATCGACTTCGAGGCGTTGCCGGCGTGCAGGCGGCCGCGTTTTCGCGCCTGACCCCGTTCACCTACGCGAGCTATTCGTCTGCGCCGATCGCGGTCGATGGATACGATGCCCCTCCGGACCGCCAGCCAACCGCCGACTACAACGAAGTGGGGCCGGCATTTCTGTCGACGATGGGCATCCCGCTCGTCGCCGGTCGTGAGTTCACGCGCGCGGACGATGAGAATGCACCCGCCGTCGCGATCGTCGACGAAGCCATGGCCGCGCAGTTCTGGCCGAGCCGCAGCCCGGTCGGGTCGCGTCTTCAGGTCCGCGGGCGCTGGCTGCAGATCGTCGGCGTCGCTCGGACGGCGAAATACCGCAATCTGCTGGAAACGCCGCGGCCATTTTTCTATGTCCCGCTCCGGCAGAACTTCTCGCCGGCGGCGGCATTGCAGATCCGCACGGCCCAGAGCGCCGCGGCGCTCGCCCCCGTGCTCGCCCGCGAAATTCACACGCTCGATGCGAATGTCGCGCCTGGCGAACTGATCACGATGCGCGAGCAAGTCGATCGCACGACGTCGTCGCAACGGATCGCGGTGACCGTTCTTGTCGTCTTCGGTGCGATCGCGCTGGTGCTGGCTGGCGTCGGGCTGTACGGCGTGATGGCGGCGAGCGTCTCCCAGAGTACGCGCGAGCTCGGGTTGCGCCTGGCGCTCGGCGCGAGCGGATCCGATCTGCTGTGGCTTGCGATATCGAAAGGATTGATGCTGACCTCCGCCGGCGTCCTGCTCGGCGCCGGCGCCGCGCTCGAGGTCACGCGGTTGATGGGCTACGTGCTGTATGGTGTCAGCCCGCGGGATCCGCTGTCGTTCGGATTCGCATTCGTCGTGATCGTCATCGCGGCGCTGACCGCGTGCGTCGCTCCCTCCATGCGCGCAATGCGCGCCGATCCGGTCGTCGCCCTGCGCGGTTAATTGGCGCTTTGAGAACGTGACGCGAAGCGTCGGCTCGACGTTTCGCCGGCTTCATGCGTTCGGCAGAAGAGTGTGTGATCGGCTCTCACCTGTTCCGCGTAGGTGACCGCAAACGCCGTGACCGCCCGATCGAGCTTCGGAGACTTCCCGGCGTAGCCGGCCAGCAACGCCGCATCCCCTGTTCGAGCGTGTCCCTTGGCCAGAACCTCCCCGCACAGGACTGCCGATTCGTAGAGGGTCCGACGGTTGAATCTCGTGGGATCGAGGGCCGCCTTGTGATCGGCCAGCTGCCGGACCAGATAATCGTGGCCGCCAAACGCCGTGTATCCGAGGAACGGGTCGGACAGCGTTTGCATCAGTTGCTGACCTTCGGCCACACGCCGGCCCTGGTGAAGGGTGGATGCGGACGGTCGAAGGTACGGCGCGTAACACGACGGAAGCTCCTGCTTCACCTGAATGAACAACGGATCGCGAGGGCCGTTGCCAAACAGCAGGACGATGTAGTCGCGCGTGCCGACGCTGCCGGTGCCGACCAGTTTGAACGCCACGTCGACGGGGCGGTAGCGCTCGAACGTTCGACGCCGGCTGGCGACCAACGTCGCAACGTACTTATCGAGGGCCCTGACAACGTCCCCAGCGAGCCGCGTCGAGACATGTTCCAGGATCGGCGGCCGGTCATGAAAGCGCACGCGTCCGCCGCGTTCGATGGTCAGTTTCTCGAGATTGCGCATCGGGGTCACGCGTTCCGCCTCGCGAAAGATCGCCTCGAGCAGTACCGCGTCCGGCCGGCGGGTAATCCGATAGCGGCTGAGTGTGGCGAAGCGCATCGTGGCGAACATCCTCAGATACTGGCGGTACGATCGGACGAACAGACGGACGCTTTCCTCACAGCGCGTCCTGGATTGTCCGGACTCCTCACCGGCGAGGATCAGGCTTGTGGCGAGCCGCTTCACGTCCCATTCCCACGGCCCGCGGGCGGTCTCGTCGAAGTCGTTGATGTCGAACACGAGCGAGCCGTCCAGTGCCGCATACGCGCCAAGATTGCGCACGTGGGCGTCGCCGCAGATCTGCACCGTGACGTCCGTGCGCGGCATGGTGGCGAGATCGGCAGCCATCACGGCTGCGGCGCCGCGGAAGAACGCAAACGGCGACGCTCGCATACGCGTGTATTTCTCAGGGAGCAGCTGTGGCAACCGCCCCTGATTCACTTGGTCGAGGGGACGCAGCCGGTCGTTCGTCGGTTTCGCGATGAGCCAGGTCGCGTGCTGCTGCCGTGGCACTCGCCGCCGCAAGCGGCGTCCCTCGGTGTAGCGCTCGCGCGGGGAAACGGGGAGCGCTTGCTGTGGAGAACGGGCCGCGTCGCTATGACGCTCGCGCAGATTCACGGATTATGATGAGCGCACATCGCGCGCAGTAATCCCGAATTTCTTTGTGAAGAATCCGAAATGGCTGGAGTCGCCGACA
>DAIUKO010000456.1:0-4446 GCA_036848175.1 Vicinamibacterales bacterium
GGCGGCACACGTTCAAGATGGGATTCGATTGGCGCTGGGAGCGGCTCGACGTGATCCAGCCGCCGTCGCCGACCGGATCGTTCACCTTCAACGCGATCGGCAGCGATCTGCCCGGCACGGCCAACACCGGCACGCCGTTCGCCAGCTTTCTGCTCGGTCAGGTCCAGAACTTCTCAATCGACCTGCAGACCTCGCAGATTCAGGAGCGGGCCAAATTCCAGGAGTACTTCATCCAGGACGACTGGAAGGTGTCCGACCGTCTGACGATCAATCCGGGTCTGCGCTACACGCTCAATTTCCCGTCGACCGAGATCAACGGTCAGGTCGGCGTCTTCAACCTGCAGACGAAGCTTCTCGAGTATCCGGGGACCGAGCCGGTGCGGCCGCTGAAAAAGGACAACTTCGGCCCGCGCCTCGGCGCCGTGTTCCGGGTGAACGACAAGACGATCCTCAGCTCGGGTTTCGGCGTGATCTGGATCGAGATGGCGGGGATCACGACGCCGTTCACGACGCCGGCCTTTCCGTTCCTGCAGACCGTCTCGCAGCGCGCCCTCGACACCATCAACCCGGCGTTCGTGCTGCAGAACGGTCCAAGCGTCGCGCCGATCTCGCCGACGCCGACGGCTGGACTCGGCCAGGGCGTGTTCGCGGTCGATGCGACGCTCGGCTCGGGCTACGTCGAGCAGTGGAACGTTTCCGCGCAGCGGGAGCTGAGCGCGAACACGACGGTGGAGGCCTCCTACATCGGTTCGCGGATCGTTCACGTCGGCATCCCGGACACCAACGTCAATCAGCTGACCGTCGATCAGCTGGCGCAGGGCGCACCGCTGCTGGAGCGGGTCGCCAATCCGTACTTCGGCATCGTGCCGCGATCGTCGTCGCTCGGCGATCCGACGATTCCAGTTGCGCAGCTCATCAAACCGTATCCGCAGTACACGACGGTCAGCGTCTACCGCAACAACGTCGGTACGACCAGGTACGACGGCCTGGCGCTGAGCCTCCGGCAGCGGCTCGTGCGCGGCCTGTCGTACTCGGTTGCCTACACGCGATCGAAGCTCGTCGACGATGCCTCGTCGGTGTTCGACGCGTCGATTCTCACCGGACCGATCGCGAACTACCCGGTCGCCGACAGCTTCAACCGCGCGCTCGAGCGCGACGACTCGACGGGCGACATTCCGCACTACTTCGTGTCGTCGGTCGTGTGCGATCTCCCATGGGGCACGGGCCGTGCCCGTCCGCTCCACGGCCTCGTCGGCGCGCTCGCCAATGACTGGACGGCCACGACGATCATCACACTCGAATCGGGAGTTCCGGTCGCCGTGACGCAAACCACGAACTTCAACGCCTTTGCCGGATTCGGCGTGCAGCGGCCGAACCTGGTCGGCGATCCGCATCTCTCCGATCCGTCGCTCCCGCAGTGGTTCAACACGGCGGCGTTCGCGATTGCGCCGCAGTTCACGATCGGCTCGGCGTCACGCAATCCGGTGCGCGGTCCGACGTACAAGAACGTCGACGTGGCGCTGATGCGCCGCGTTCCGCTCACCTCGTCCGGCAAAGCGGTTGAAGTGCGTGCGGAGATTTTCAACGTCCTGAACACGGCGCAGTTCGGCGCGCCCGCCGGCGTCATGGGCGCGGCGAACTTCGGGACGATCACCACCGCGCTCGATCCGCGCGTCGTCCAGCTGGCGGTGAAAGTCCTGTTCTGATCTCAGCGGAACGACCTCGAGGCGTGCACGACACCTGCACTTTTTCTACGAGGAGCGATGGATGAACGTCAGCGCACGTAACCAGCTCAAAGGCACGATCTCGGCAGTGAACCCCGGCCCCGTCAGCACCGAAGTCGTGATGGATCTGGCCGGCGGTGACAAGCTCGTCGCAGTCGTCACCACCGGTAGCGCTCAGAACCTCGGACTGAAGCCCGGAAGTCACGCGGTCGGCCTGATCAAGGCGCCGTCGGTGATGCTCGTCACCGATGCGGCACAGTACCGATTCAGCGCGCGGAATCAATTCGCCGGAACGATCACCGACGTCGCGAAGGGCGCCGTGAACAGCGAAGTCGCCCTCCGCCTGCCGGGCGGGAGCGTGATCTATGCGGTTGTAACCAACGACGCCGTTGCCGAACTGCAGCTCGCGCCAGGTCAGTCCGCCACGGCGCTCATCAAAGCCAGCCAGGTGATCATCGGCGTGGCGGCCTGAGCGGCCGCCGCATCGCGCGATCCAGGTTGTTGACCCGGACGAAAACCCGAAGCGCGCCCAGGCAGATGTAGCTCCAGTCCTGGTGACGCTGCGGAACCTTCCATTGGTCGAAGAAGGGATGTATACCTTTGGGTATCACTCGGCGCGGATCCACCGGTCACGATCCGCATACCGGTGATGTTGATATCCAGACGGCGCACGTCCAGATTCAATAGCGCCTTCCTCAAGGAGCGGCCATGAAGATTCGTCATTTGCTTGCAGCACTCTCGATCGCGTCGATCGTCTCTCTCGCCGCGTCGGCGCCCGCACGGGCGCAGGACGCCACGTCAAAGGACGCGGCGGCCGTCATCAAGAGCGGATTCGTCGACGATCTCGGAGAACTGGAAAAGAAATTCGTGGCCCTGGCCGACGCGTTCCCGCCGGACAAGTACACGTGGCGTCCGATGGAGGGCGTCCGTTCGGTCTCCGAGGTGCTCATGCTCGCCGCGTTCGAGGGCTACTCGTTCATCCCGAACTCGTTCGGCGCCAAGCCGGCCGAGCTTGGCAGTCGTGAGGAGATGGCCAAGCTGCGCACGCTGTCCGACAAGGCGCAGGTCACCGACCATCTCAAGAAGGGGTTCGCGTACGCAAAGCAGCAGATTGGCGCGCTCGACGCCGGCACGTTGACCGGCAAGCGCAAGGTGATGGGACAGGATATGTCGGTCGTGCAGATTGCGGACGGTATTGCCGGTGACCTGCACGAACACCTCGGTCAGCTCATCGCGTACGCGCGCATGAATCACATCGTTCCGCCCTGGAGCAAATAGCTGGAGGTGAGCGCGCCATCGCTCACGAGCGATACGCCTGCCGCCCTACCCCCTGAACCGGGATCCCTTGTGCGGCGAGCACTTCGTGCTGGAGCGCGAACATGCAGGCGGCGGCTTCGTCGATGTGTCGCACGAACGCGATCGCGCCCTGCAGGATCGGCTTGAGACGATTGCGATCCTGAACGCGCGCCTTCGGATACTCGTGCTCGACGACGAGGTGCGTGTTGGCGACGTCGAGCTGCAGCAGCTCGCGCGCGGCGAGCTGATGATCGAGCCAGTCCACCGTGCGGTTCTGCAGATAGGCGAGCGGATCGTGGCGGGCGGTTCCGGGCAGCTCGTGCTCGGTGAAGACGATGTGCTTCTTCCACGCGTTGAGCTGATCCGCCGGATTCTCCGAAGGCTTTCCGTCGACCCAGTCGCCGCGCTGAACCGTCTGGCCGCCGTAGCCCCACTCGGCGATGCCCTTTGAATCGATCACCTGGCCTTTGACGTGAAAGCCGCCGACGAGGAAGTTGTAGCCGGCGTCCTTCAGGAACTGAAAGATCGATCGCGTGTCCTGCCCCATCAGGATCGCGTGCGACGGATCGTAGTGGATGCGGAACTGATCGCCGACGCCGTGCTTCTCGCAGATGCGGTGCAGCGCGATCCAGGTGCCGGGCGTGTAGGCGATGTTGTTGTGCCAGTTGTCCCCGGTCGTCCAGCCGGCCATCGGACATTGCTCGACGCGGTAGGTCAGGCCGCGAGACTTCGCCGCCTTCAGCAGCGGCACGAAGTGGTTCTCGAAGTCGGCGAGGTTCTGCTCCATGCTGTGCTGCTGATTGCGCCCGACGAAGCCGCAGACGGCGTCGACGCCGAGCAGTACGGCGGCGTCGAAGACGCGCGTCATGAAGTCGTGCTTCTTCCGGCGCACCGCCGGGTCGTCGTGCAGCATGTTGTCGAAGTAGCCGATGTCCGAGATGGTGACGCAATTCGCCTTCAGCGCCGCCTCCACGCGCCGCGCGCGGCCGGCGTCGAACGGCTGGCGCAGGTCGAGCGTATTCGCGACCGGATCGAGCATCGCCTCCGGCGGGACGTCCGATTCGCTGGGGTGCAGCGCCGCCGAGAGCTGCATGTAGTTGACGTTCAGCTCCCGCGCGAACTCGGCCCATTCTTCGATGGCGCGATCGGGATCGGGATCGCGAACCTCGCGCGGCGTCAACTCCTGCAGCGCCGCGGTCAGCACGCCCACCTTCATGAACTTCGGTTCAAACGGCCTGGTCGACATCGAAACTTCCCTTCTCAGACAACGGAGTGGTACGGAGGAAACGGAGTTCACAAACGGAGCAACGGAGGAAACAGAGGACGAACGGAGGCAGAACCGCTTGCGGCATTTGGTTGCCAAACGCGATCACGAAGGTTCGACGCGTGGGCCTGCGAAGCAGGCCCACCGCATGGCGGGAATCGG
>DAIUKO010000457.1:0-4443 GCA_036848175.1 Vicinamibacterales bacterium
TCAATAAATCCGCAATCCGCAATCCTCAATCCGCAATGCGAGTCGACGGTGTAGACTCGGCGCATGCGCACTTTCTTCTTGCTCGCCCTCGCGCTTCAGTCGGCTGCGTCGGACCCAAAGACGATGAGCCAGCTGATGATCGATCCGATCTATCCGAGCTCGGATGCGATCTTCTACATCTCCACGCGCACGCCGGCCAACGAGGCCGAATGGCGCGCGCTCGAGTCGAAGACCGCGGCGCTTGCCGACGCGGCACAGGCGCTGGCCGGGCCGATGTACTTCCGCGATCGCGCGCGCTGGATGGCCGACGCGAAGCTGATGATCGACGCGAGCGCCGCCGCGGTCGAGGCGGCGAAGCGGCGCGACGTCAACGCGCTCGTCGAGCTGAACGACACGCTCTACACGGCGTGCGTGCAGTGTCATCAGGATTACCGGCCGAACTACGGCCGACGCGAACTGCCGGCCGCGGCAGCCACGCCGGCCTCGGCACCCGCCCAATCTCCACCGTCCACTTCGGCGGGCTCGCCGTCACCGCCGGCGGGCAAGCCAGATCTGGAGGGCGTGTGGAGTTTTGCGAGCCTCACGCCGCTCGAGCGGCCGGCCGAGTTCGCCGGAAAGCCGGAGCTCACCGCCGACGAAGCAGCCGCGTACGAACGGACCACCATCGAACGCAACAACCGCGATCGCCGGGACAAATCGTCGCCCGAAGCGGACGTCGGCGGTGCCTACAACGATGCCTGGTTCGATCGCGGCTCGCTGCTGACGGTCGTGAACGGCAAGAAGCGCAGCGCGCTGATCGTCGATCCGGCTGACGGAAAGATGCCGGCATTGACGCCGGCCGGGCAGCAGCGCGCGAACGCTCGCGCGGCCGACCGCCGCGAACATCCGACCGACGGACCGGAGAACCAGGGGCTGCCGACACGCTGTCTGCTCTTCGGTGCGGGACCGCCGATCGTCCCCGGGCCCTACAACAACCTGGTGCAGATCCTTCAGTTCTCCGATCACGTGATCATCTTCAACGAGATGATCCACGATGCGCGCATCGTCCCGGTCGACGGACGGCCGCACGCGCCTCAGACGGTTCGCAAGTGGCTGGGCGACTCGCGTGGAAGATGGGAAGGCAACACGCTCGTCGTCGACACGACGAACTTCACCGACAAGACGAACTTCAGGGGCGCCGACGAGGCGCTGCACGTCGTCGAGCGCTTCACCCGGACCGGCACCGGCACGCTGCTGTACGAATTCACGATCGACAACCCGACGGCGTTCACCAAACCGTGGTCGGCGCAGATCGGGATGACGAAGAGCGACGAGCGCATCTACGAGTATGCGTGCCACGAGGCCAACTACGCGATGACGGGCATCCTCCGCGGTGCACGCGCTGAAGAGAAGCGGTGAGCGGCCGCGGGCAGTCCAGACCCCGGTGAGCAGTTGAATTGGCTCCCAGCACCGCTCGTCCTGAGCCCTTCGACTCAACGCTCATCCTGAGCTTGCCGAAGGATGAGCATTTCGCTCAGGGCCGGCCCGTCGACGGACGAGGGCTGCCCTTCGACTTAACGCTCATCCTGAGCTTGTCGAAGGATGAGCGTTTCGCTCAGGGCAGGCCCATCGAAGGACGAGGGCTGCGCGGCCGACGGCTGCTGATCGCGCTTGCGGCGCTTCTGATCTGGAATGCCGTGCCCACCGCGAGCGACTGGCCGCAGTTTCGCGGACCGACAGGACAAGGACATTCCGACGAGCGCGGCCTGCCGCTCGAGTGGAGCGAGACGCGCAACATCGTGTGGAAGGTTCCGGTTCGCGGCCGCGGCTGGTCGTCGCCGGTTGTCGCCGACGGCCGCGTCTGGCTGACGACGGCGCTGCATCGAGGCGCCGGCGGCGGCGGAGCCAACGAGGTGAGGGGCGCGTCGCTGCGCGTGCTCGCCTACGACGTCGAGACCGGGCGTGAAGTCGTCGACGTCGAGCTCTTTCATCTCAGTCGCGGCGATCTCACCAACGCGAAGAACAGCCACGCCTCGCCGACGCCGATCGTCGAAGGCGATCGCGTGTACGTCCACTTCGGCGCTCAAGGCACCGCGGCCTTGAGCACCGCCGGCGACGTGATCTGGAAGACGCGACTCCCCTACGAATCACAACATGGCAACGGTGGATCGCCAATCCTCTACGGCGACCTTCTGATCGTGAGCTGCGACGGCAGCAACGATGCCTTCGTCGCGGCGCTCGACAAGCGAACCGGCAAGACGCGGTGGCGAGCCCTCCGCCGCCAACCGTTCGACCAGGCGTACTCGACGCCGCTGCCGATTCGCGTCGGCGAGCGCGACGAGATCGTCAGCGTCGGCGCGTATCGCGCCGCCGCGTACGATCCCGAGAACGGCAAGGAAATCTGGCGCGTCGGCTATGCCGACGGCTTCTCCAACGTGCCGCGGCCCGTCTACGGGCACGGGCTCGTGTACATCGCCACCGGATTCCAGCAGCCGACGCTGCTCGCGGTTCGCGCCGACGGCACCGGCGACGTCACCAAAACACACGTTGCGTGGACGCTCCGCCGCGGCGCACCGCTGACGCCGTCGCCGCTGCTCGTCGGCGACGAGCTCTACGTCGTCAACGACGGCGGCATCGCGCAGTGTCTCGATGCGAAGACAGGAGAATCGCGCTGGATCCAGAGACTTGGCGGCGGCGATTACTCGGCGTCGCCGCTGTTCGCCGATGGCCGGATTTATTTCCTGAGCGAAGGCGGTGTGGCAACAGTCATCGCGCCGGGAAAAGAGTTCAAGCGGCTGGCGACGAGCACGCTCGACGGCGAGACGCTGGCGTCGATGGCGGTGTCGGCCGGTTCGATCTTCATTCGCAGCGATACCTCCCTATATCGGATCGCCGAAAGACGCTGACCGGAATTACCTGCGCCGAAAACTCTTACGAGGATGGTAACGGCCGCGTGTCGTACATGAACGATCATGCATGCGGATCATTGTTGCGTTCGTGCTGTATGCTTGGGCACGCCGCTTGCCGTCGCGCCGGCGGCCGACCGATCTTTCCCATCCTTCAAAGCTCGGAAAGGAGCGCATTCAGATGAAGAATTTTCGCATCGCGATGGCGGGGTTCATCGCACTGTCCCTGTCCGTGGCGGCGCACGTCACGACATCGGCTCGCGGCAACGACGACAGAGATCGCGGCAACCGGTTGCGCGCCACTCTGATCGGCTACGACGAAGTTCCGTCCGTATCGACGGGCGCGATGGGCCGCTTCCGGGCCGAAATCGCCGACGACGAGCAGTCCATCGACTACACCTTGTCGTACGACGGTATCGCGTCGGTCGTGAATCAATCGCATATCCACTTCGCGCAGAAGAGCGTGAACGGCGTGATCGTCGTGTGGCTCTGCCAGGGAGCGACGAGGGCGCCGGCGGCGGTTGCGCTCATCACGCCAGAGTGTCCGGCGGCGCCGGGAGGCACGGTTTCGGGAACCATTACATCGGCAAACGTCGTCGCCCAGGTGGCGGGATCGCCCGGGGCCGCGCAGCAGATCAATCAGGGTGAGCTCGCCGAGGTGATCGCGGCCATCAGGGCCGGCCGCGCGTACGCGAACCTGCATTCGAGCGTCTCGCCCGGCGGCGAGATTCGCGGGCAGATCAGAACGAACGACGACGATCACGATTGATCGACGTTGCCTGGGACCATCAGTTCCGGGTACCAGCCGCGGCTGGTACCCGGAATCCGACGCTGCTGATGAGCGCGGGGGAACGCCAGGTGGCTATCCGATCGGATAGGACGTGTATCGAGTCGGATAGCTTCATCGCAGTATGGTCGTGTCGTCTTTGGTGAGACCCGGTGACTGCAGCTTGAACTTGTCCGGCGACAGCAGGATCTGATCGATCGCCAGACCGTCCTCCCGAACCTGAATCCGAATCGTGTGCGGTCCTGTTGTGGCGAAATAGATCAGCGGTCCGGCGACTCCCAGGCCCCAGGCGTTATCCTCCCATCCCCAACCCTGAATGCCGCAGCCGCTGCATTCTTCGAGATTGAAGCTGGTAGAACTCGTCGTTCCGATGCGGTATTTCGGCACGCCCGCCGAGTCCACGCTGTCGTTGAATTGAATGAACACGGAGTCGTTCGCCCACGAGTTTGCCGTCGCCTTGCCGCGCAGCCAGAGGCGATAGCCGACGCCGGCCGCGGCGTCGAACGTGATCTCGAAATAATTCAGCGGTGACGCCGAAGCGGTCGTGATCTTCGCCGCCGCATGATCCGTATTCAGCAGGCTCTTGCCCGTGGCAGCGGTCGCGTCCGCGTCAACGGTCCAGTCGCCGACGATGCCGGTCGCGGTGCCGGGACACAGCAACACATCTCCAGGACCGAGCGCTGACGGCTCGGCCGGTGCGCCGCAAGAGCCACCGGTAGCGCCCGTCGGTCCCGTGGGGCCGGTAGGTCCGGTGGGTCCAGTAGGTCCAGT
>DAIUKO010000458.1:0-4400 GCA_036848175.1 Vicinamibacterales bacterium
GGTCGCACTTCGGACTGGAGATCAACCTGCAATTCGATGGTTTCGAGGGCTGGGCGCGGCGGATCACCGGCGCGTCACGGTTTGAACCGGCGCGGGTCGATCGAGCCGTTCATCTCCCTTCATAGTCGCTGTCGCAGAGCCACCAGCGGTTGGTCTGCTCATCGAAATGCGCGGTCACCCAGTCGGTGCCGACGTCGTTCTTGATGACGCCGACGGTCGGGCATCCGCGACTGTCGTCCTTGACCAGGCAACGGGACGTCCAACGCACATCCACCGCGGCCCATCCCTCCGCCTGTCGGGATCGAAACGGGCTCACGCCATCGAAGGCGATCGTCACGCGCGGAGTCCCGACGAACCAATTCAGGATGGAGAACTGCAAACGGTTGCGTTCGACGTCAGTCCGCTCGTCGCGTTTGCCGGTGCCGCCGGCGCCGCAGCCATCCTGAAAGTCGCGCATCACGACGTCGGGCGAGACGCTCGACTGTGAGAACAGTTCGAGGAAATTCCTCGCCAGTTCCCCGAGTTCTCTGGCGGAGTCATGGACGCGAACGGAGACCTCTTTGCTGACACGGTTTTCGTTTTGAACGAGCCGGCCCGCACTGTCAATCGTCGTGAAGCGCTCGACGACGGCCAGCATGATGCCGACTGTCATCGGCGTCGATCCGGCGTCGGGCGCGCGCCAGGTGATCGATCGACCGGTTCCGCCAATCGTTCCCGCGTTCGATGTCCATTCATACGTCAGGGCGTCAGGCGGCGTCTCGGCATCTTCGACGACGGCGGTCACGGCGATTTCCTCGCCGAGGTCGGCGAACCGCGACGGTTCCTTCGGCCGTGAGCCCTGCGCATCCAGCGACACGATCGCGGGCGGCGCGTTGGTCACGGTGGGGGGCGAGACGACGGGCGGGTTGTCGGCAGACGATTGAATGGGCGACCCTCCACATGATGTGACGATGAGCGCGACGCCCAGCCCGCACGCCAGTTGACTCGAACGCATGGATCGGTGGCCGTTTTCATTGGGTCGTGTCCGACCGCCTCCTTTTATTTATAGGAGGATCGATCGATTGCGGTGCCGCGGAGGTACACCGACGAGATCTTCCGCGTGTTGGTGATGTCCCCCACCGGATTCGCATCCAGCACGAGGAAGTCAGCGCTCTTGTTCGTTTCGATCGTGCCCGCATCGGTCATTTTCAGGAACTGCGCGCCATTGCGCGTCGCCGCGACGATCACCTGCATCGGCGTCATCCCGGCTGCGACCATGTCGGCCATCTCCACGTGCGGGGCATACGGCGTGTTGCCGTCGGTCCCGACGACGATGCGCACGCCGGCGGCGTTCATCTTGGCGAGGTTGCGCGCCTGGATGTTCCAGAAATCGTGGACGTCCGGCCGGTTCGTGTTGCCCTTCTGGAGCGCTTCGAATTCCGCCGCGGGAAGGCTCGGCCGGAGCCAGTCGATGTCCGCCGCCACGCCTCGATCGGGCATGTTCGGACCGAGGACGAGATCGCGGCGCTGTTTCACGAGCGTCATGAATTCGTCGTCGAGGTCCTTGTCGCGCACTCCGTGGGCGAAGGCGTCGAGGCCGGCGCGCAGCGTCGCTTTCGCATCGTCGAGCGTGTAGATGTGGGCGATGACGCGAAGGCCATGCTTGTGCGCTTCGTCGATGACCGCGCCGTAGAGGTCTGGAGAGAGCTTCTTCACCGTGCCCATGCGGTCGTCGACCCAGATCTTGATGATGTCGACCTTCTTCGCGGCGTCGTCCTGCACCGCCTTCCGCGCTTCCGCGGTCGTCGTCACCCAGTACGGCGCGGTCGTCCGCCCCGGTTCCGGTGCAGTGATGCCGCGCCCGGCCGTGAAGAACCTGGCGAGGCCCGGCGTCGTCTCTCCACGAACCTGGAACGACACGTCCGTGGTGTCCTGACCGAGACTCAGCGCCGCCCCGACTCCGAAGTACGCGCGCCGCCGCAGATCGTCGATGAGCTGCTCGCGCGTCTGGCTCAGATGCGTGTGCGTGTCGACGATCGCGGGCATCACCGTCTTGCCGGCCAGACTCACGCGCGTCGCACCAGCAGGCACGCGCACGTCGGCAGTCCGGCCGACCTGCCCGAAGCGCGCGCCGTTGACGACGAACGACGCGTTCTCGATCGGCGCGCGGCCGTCGCCCACAATCACGCGTGCGCCTTCAAAGACAGCGACCGCGGATGTCGTCGGCCCCTGCCCGAGCGCCGCCGAACCGATCACGACGACGATGAGACAAGACCATGTCAGGCGTTGCATGGGCACCTCTCCGCGGCGAACTGTATCATCGGAGGCGTGGGAATAGACTGATCGAGCAACCATGACGAGGAGCGCGCCGTGAAGGAGCCCGAGGAAGACTTTGCCGCGATGTTCGAGGCTTCGGTCAAAGCGAAGCGCTACGAGAAGGGTCAGACGCTGGAAGGCACCATCGTCGCGATTGGGCCGGCCGTCGCGTTCGTCGACGTCGGCGGCAAGGGCGAAGCGACGATCGACATCGACGAGCTGAAGGACGCCGATGGCCGTGTCGAGGTCGCCGTCGGCGATCGCATTCGCGCGATGGTGGTCTCCACTGAGGGAGAGTTGACGCTCTCGCGGAAGCTGGCGCGCGGCGCCGCAACCGACCGCCAGCTCGAGGACGCGTTCCGCGCCGGTCTTCCGGTGGAAGGCAAGGTCGAAAAAGTCGTCAAGGGCGGATACGAGGTGCGCGTTGGCCGTCAGCGCGCCTTCTGCCCGTTCTCCCAAATCGACACGTCGCGCACCGAGCCGCCGGCGCACGAAGGAAAGGTCTACGAATTCCGGATCGTCGAGTACAAGGAAGGCGGCAGGAACATCATCGTCTCGCGCCGCGCCATTCTCGAGGCGCAGCAGCGGGAGAGCGCCGAGCAAGTGCGGCGATCGATCGTGGCCGGCGCGGTCCTGACGGGGCGCGTCGCTTCCGTGCGCGACTTCGGCGCCTTCGTCGATCTCGGCGGCGGCGTGCAAGGGCTGCTGCACGTGTCCGAGATCGGATGGTCCCGCGTCTCCGACCCGTCACAGATCCTCAAAGCCGGCGACGAGATCACCGTCAAGGTGCTGCGCGTCGACGACGCCAAGCAGAAGATTTCACTCGGCCTGAAGCAGCTCACCGCCGATCCGTGGTCGAGCGTTCACGAAAAGTATGCGGTCGGGCAGGTGCATACCGGCCGCGTCACGCGCCTCACCGAGTTCGGAGCCTTCGTCGAGCTCGAGCCGGGGGTCGAGGGGTTGGCGCACGCGTCGACGTTCGCGCCGACCGGCGGATCGCAGGGGTGGTCCTCGCAGATCGCGCCGGGCATGACGCGCGCCTTCGCGATCCTCAGCATCGATGTCGAGAAGAAGCGAATCGGCGTCGCGCTGCAGGAAGCGGAAGACGTGCACGAGTACGCCGAACGCGCAGATGCCGCGCCGGCGGAAGGGTTCGGATCGCTCGCCGACAAGCTTCGCGGCGCGCTCGAGCCGCGCGACAAGTGAGACTGCTACTTACCCATGTTGGCCAGCGCGAAGCGTAGCGGCGCGCTCGAGATCTTGATAATCCCGTCGAACGGACTGTCGAGCTCGAGGATCAGAAACACAGCCCCCGCGACCGAGAGGGCGGCGATCAGGAAAACGGTCATGACGGTGGCGTTTTTGGGCGCGCTCAGACCGAAGCTCCCGAAGGTCGTCGCCAGCCAGAAGATCACCACGATCAGCATCGTTCGCGGCACCGATCCCTCCGCGTTGCCGAGCAGCCGCCATCGCGTCCGCAGCACTTCCTCGGTGAGCTTCAGGGCCTCGGACTTGAACCAGCGCTGCGCTTCGGTTTGCGCCTGGAGCGCCAGGATCTCGTTCTCGATTCGTTCAGCCGCCGGACCTGTATCCGACGACCCCTCCGAGGCGTCGAGACCAGCGGGCGCCGCGCCGTTTGCCGGCCACATCGATTCGAGCCGAAACGCCACGGCGTGACGGAGCAGTTCGCGAGCCGGCTTGGTCTCCGGACCATAGCGTGCAAGGAGGCGATCGAGCGTGACGGTTCCGGCCGCCGCGTTTCTCACCGCCGTATCCTGCGAATCGAACGAGCCTTTGGCGGCCGCGGTAATGAGGCCGAGGAGCAACGCCGTCATCGTCGCCACAAGTCCCATCCCGAGGCGGATGACGTCCTGCGACTCTTTGCTCAAGTGCTCTGAAGGAATCTTCGTACGGACGACGATGCCGAGCACCGCCGATGCGAACGTGCAGACGAACGTAATCACTGCAAAGAAGAGAGCCGTCACGGGACTCCTCGGAACAGCGGGGCAGACCCTTCGACGCTCGTCCTGAGCCCTTCGACTCGCTCACCTGAGCTTGTCGAAGGGTGAGCTCGCTCAGGATGTACCTGTCGAAGGACGAGCGCT
>DAIUKO010000459.1:0-4378 GCA_036848175.1 Vicinamibacterales bacterium
AGCGGCTCGAGCAGCTGCTCTTCGGCGAGCTGCCAGACGTCGCCGGGATACGTCGACATCTGGCTTTGCAGCGTATAGACGTTGTCGGTCACGAACGTGCCGAGGAACTTGTCCTGCATCGGATAGAGCTGCCGCCGCAGACCGGTGCTGCCGCCCTGGCCCCAGAACACGCCGCGGATCTCGGGATGTGCGGTCAGATACTTCTTGATTCCTTCGCCGACGGCATTTCGGCTCTGGTAGTCGGTGTTGGTCGTCGTACCGGTGTCGGCATCCTCACCGCCTCCGCCGCCGCCGGCCGCTTCGCCGCGTGGCCGCTGCTTCGGCGCGTTGGGATCGTATTTGACGTCGGCCGTCTCGCCGGGGAACAGCTCCTTGTAGACATCCGGGCGCCGCGCCTTCAGCCACGCCTTCGGCTCCGCCGGATTCGGGAACTGATTCTCGATCCACTGCGATGCCTGATAGATGCCGGCCTTGGTGATGTCGCGTCCTTTTTCGCGCCGGGCGGTTCGCGCGTCGGCCGCTTCCCTGGTCTCGCCGGCCATCTCGTACACGAACTTCAGATGCGGCGTGATCTTCCGCTCGACGAGCGCGCGCTTGATCGCCTCGAGCACCATCGGATCGGCGTCGTTGTTGGCGACGATGAGCACCGACTCGCCAGCCTGCAGAATACCCATGCCCTTTCCCTGGAGGCCGGACTGATTGCGGACGAACTTCCGCGACGCGTCCATGAGATCGTCGATCGACTTCGGCGGCTTGAAGTACGACGGCCAGCGCGGCTCGGGATAGGTCTCGCCGGCGGCGCCGGCGCGCGTCGCCGCGCTCGCCGAGTCGTTGCGGTCTTTATTGGCGCGACTGCACGCGGCGGCCAGGATGACGGTCGCGAGAAAGACGACGGTCACCAGCTTCACGGCGTTCGACAGACGTGTCATCGCCTTCTCCCTTGCGTTCAAGCTGCGCATTCTATTGGTCTTACCAATGACGCCGGGCTACTTTGCCGGCAAACAAACGGAGTGTCAAGCGTCGAGTCGCGGCCGCCTCAGGTGCCACTCGGTCGCAGACTCGAACGCCTGCGCCGCAGCGTAAATCGATTCCTCGTCGAAGGGCCTTGCCGCGATCTGCAGCCCGAGCGGCAGTCCGGCCGGAGCGGTCGAGAAGCCCATCGGCAGGACCAGCGCCGGAAATCCGCACGCATTGAACATGCGCCGGAACGGCTGTTTCACGTCCATCGCCTCGCCAGCCGGCGCCGGCATCCCCGGCGTCATGAACACGTCGAAGGTTCCGAACAGATCTCGCAACTCCTGAACGAAGCGCGCGCGGACTTTTTGCGCGCGCAAGTACTGCACCGCCGTCACCAACGTTCCCGCCTCGACGTCGCGCCTGACCGTGGTCGTCGTCGCATAGCGATCGGCCTTCGTCGCGAGGAACGGCTCGTGGTACGACGCCGCCTCCGCGATGCGTACGATCTGCTGCACGTCGTCGATCACGTCGCTCGACGAAGGCATGTCGACCTCGCGGACGGTGGCGCCCAGCTTTCGGAAAACGGCGAGCGATTCCTCGAACGCGCGCAGCACGTCGCGGTGGTAGCCGTCGAATTGCGCCGGCTTCGGAATGCCGATGCGCATGCCGCGGACGCCGCGGCGGAGCGATCGCGTGAAATCGGGCGGCGTTTCGCTCGACGATGTCTCGTCGCCCCGGTCATGACCCGCGATGACGTTCAGCAGCATCGCGTTGTCCGCCACGGTTCGGGTCATCGGTCCGACATGATCGAGCGACCACGAGATGGCGATGATGCCGCGACGGCTCACGCGGCCGTAGGTCGGTTTCATGCCGACGACGCCGCAGAACGTTGCGGGATTGCGGATCGATCCGGAGGTATCGCCGCCGGTGGCGACCGTCACCAGTCCTGCGGCCAGCGCCGCGGCGGAGCCGCTGCTCGATCCGCCGGGCGTTCGCGACAGGTCCCACGGGTTGTGCGCATCGGGAAATGCGCCGCCGGATCCGGCGCTGCCGAACGAAAACTCGGGAAGATGCGTCTTGCCGACGAGCACCGCGCCGGCCGTCTTCAGTCGCGCGACCACGGTCGCGTCGAAGTCGGGCAGGAAGTCGGCGAGTACCGGCGTATTGGCCGTCGTCCGGATCCCTTTCGTGTAGTGTGTGTCCTTGACCGCGAACGGAATGCCGTGCAGCGGACCCCGAGAGCGCCCGCGCGCGATTTCCTGCTCGGCCGCGCGCGCGGCCTCGATCGCCAGCTCGCGCGTGATCGTGACGAACGCGCCGATCTTTGCGTTCAGGCGATCGATTCGATCGAGCAGCGCCTGCGTCAATTCCACCGGCGACAACCGGCGCGCTTTGATCAACGACGCGGCGTCGGTCAGCGACAGGTACGGCAGATCGCCCGACGAACCTGTTCTGGGCAACGACTGCACGACCGGAACCGCCGCCGCGCTCGCGAGGAAATCGCGTCTCGTGATTTCCATTCGTCTATCCTCGGCGCTCGAGCGATCGGAACGGCTCCGCTTCGATAGGCAACGGAACCGTCTTGATACGGTCGATCGCGGCAAGCTGGCTCTTGTAGGCGACGAGATCGCCCTCGATCCGTTCGTCGGTCAGATTCAATCCGGTGACTCTGGCGATGTGCTTCATCGCCTCTTTGATCTCGGCGTCGGTCATATGTGCTCCCGTACAACGCAAAACCCGCAGAGAAGCTTAATCCCTGCGGGTTCTGCCAGCGCGGTGTCGATGGTCGCGATCAGAAATCCACTTTTATTCCGAATTGCCACTGGCGGGCGGTCCCGACGATGCTCGTAATCTGCCCGGCGTTCGACACGCGCCCCGCGGAATTGAACACGGTGCTCGCCGGCAGCGCGAAGTTGACGTGGTTGGTGATGTTGAAGCCTTCCGCGCGCAGCTGAATCCGCCGGCTCGCGCCAATCGTGACGTTCCTGAAGACAGCCATGTCCCACGACCCGAAGCTCGGACCGATGATGGTGTTGCGCGGCACGTTGCCGAGCGTGCCAACCGCCGGCAGCGAGAAGCAGTTCGGATCGAAGTAGACATCCGCGCCGCCGAGCACCGGATTCAGCGAGCAACCGGAGACGAGATCCGGACGCTGTCCCGCGCCGCCCGATCGCGGTGCGGCGCGCGCGCGATCGAAGCCGAGCACCGGCGAGAACGGAATGCCCGAGCGGACGCTGACGATGCTCGAAATCTGCCAGCCGTCGGCAATCGCGCGAGCGGCGCCGGTGAGCGATTTCGCGAACGGCAGCTCCCACGTCGCGCTGAAGACGAAGTTGTGGCGGATGTCGAAATCCGACAACCCTTTGTTGCTCATCGGATCGAACGCGTAGGCCGGCTGGAAACTGTTGTCGAAGTCTGCGCTGCCGACAGCCTGCGATCCGAGGTCCTCGGATTTGCCCAGCGTGTACGACACCTGGGTCGCGAGGCCGGCGTTGAACCGGCGGCTGGCGCCGACGATCAGGCCTTTGTACCAGGACAGGCCGTCGGTGATGCGGAGTCGCATGCTCCCGAAGTTCGGATTGCGGCGCGTCGCCGACGGGAAAAAGTAGCTGCCGTCGGCCTGCACGATCGGAATCGACTGGTTGTACTCGACGTTTCGAATCTGGCTGTAGCCGCGCGATCCGACGAAACCGCCGGTGACGATCGTCCGCCCCGGCAGCTCGCGCTGGTAGGTCAGGTTGTACTGCGTGCGGTACGGATTCCTGAGGTTGTACGCGAGCAGATCGAGCCGCAGCAGCGACGAACTGCCCGAGGTGGGCGGCGTCGGGAACGTCGGGTTCGCCGGGTTGATCAAGTTGTAGTACGGCGGCGTGCGGTTGCCGTAGGCGCGATAGACGTTGCCGAGGATCGGCTCGAAGAACAACCCGGCGCCGCCGTGCAGCGCGTTCTTGCCGTCGCCGGTGATGTCCCAGGCGAAGCCGCCGCGCGGCGCGACGTTCTTGAGCGACGGGTTCTTGAAGATCGGCCCGCCCGACACGGTGCTCGCCGCCTGCAGATCCGGCATGCTCGACTCGCGGCCATCGAGCTCGTGCGGCGTCGTGATGAACTCGTACCGCACGCCCAGGTTCAACGTCAGGCGACGCGTGGCCGACCAGTCGTCCTGCGCGTAGATGCCGATCAGGCTCTGGCGCCACCGCCGATCGGTCGAGGATCCGTTGCCCTGTCCTTCGTACGTGCCCGGCCGGTTCTGCAGAAAATTCTCGAGCGACGTGAACGAATAGGCGCCGCCAAAGTCGAACGACGAGTCCTGGTCGTTCATGTAGTGCGTGAAGCTGACGCCGGTCTTGAGATTGTGGCTCGCGTGCGACCAGGTGAAGTTGTCGATGAACTGCAGGCTCTTCAGGTCGACGAACGTCGGCGT
>DAIUKO010000460.1:0-4303 GCA_036848175.1 Vicinamibacterales bacterium
CGTCGACATGCATGTCGAGGACCCAGTACCGCAGGCTGTCCATGATGAGCTGCAGGACTTGCGGGCTTTGCATGTTCAGCGTGTTGCCGCAGCCGGTGAAATCCATATAGAAGCGCCGGTCGTCGCCGACGAGACGATAGTACGACGCGTTGTCGATGCCTTTGAGCGATAACGTCGGCCCGAGATGATTCCCTTCAGCCGTATGGTTGTAGACGACGTCGAGGATGACTTCGAGTCCAGCTGCGTGCAGCGCACGCACCATACGCTTGAACTCGCGCACGGCGCCTGCCGGCGTCGTCGACGCCGCCAGCCGCCGCTCGGGTGCGAAGTACCCAAAACTGTTGTAGCCCCAGTAATTCGTCAGGCCCTTCTGCGCGAGATGCCGATCGCGCGCGTGGTGGTGCACCGGCATCAGTTCCACCGCCGTGACGCCGAGCTTCTTCAAGTGCTCGAGTGCCGGTTCCGTTGTGAGCGCCTCGTACGTGCCGCGCAGCCGTTCCGGAATCAATGGATGTGACTTCGAAAAGCCGCGGACGTGCGTCTCGTAGATGACCGTGTTGTGCCAGGGCGTCCGCGGCGGCCGATCGTCGCCCCACGTGAATGCCGGATCGACGACGGCCGCCAGTGGGGCGAAGGCCGCATTATCGCGCGGGTCGATCGACTGGTCTTCCTGGGGATCTCCGACGACGTACCCGAACATTTGGTCGGACCAACGAATTGTACGGGCGACCGACTTCGCGTATGGATCCATGACAATCTTGTTCGGATTGAATCGGTGTCCCTTCGAAGGATCGTACGGGCCGTACACCCGGTAACCGTAGAGCTGGTTTGGACGAACATCGGGCAAAAACGCGTGCCACACCATGTCCGTGTATTCGGGCAGCGGGATGCGCGCGCTCTCTTTGGTCGCGTCAGGCGCGTCGAAGAGGCAGAGTTCGACCTTGGTCGCGTGCGCCGAAAACAGCGCGAAATTGACGCCGACGCCGGTCCACGTGGCGCCGAGTGGGAAGGGTTCGCCTGGCCAGACTCGCATGAGACACGGAAGAGGTTCATCTTCTGTGCCACTGGCCGAGCGCTGGAAGGGATTCGGGATCCGCGATTTGGGATTTGATCGATCAAATCCCAAGTCCCGAATCCCGAATCCCGACCACTACTCAGTCGAGTATCGGTCGTTGAACCATGGCTCGGCGGTGTTCGAGTAGCCGCGGATTTCCCAGAAGCCTTTGCGATCCTGGGCGAGGAATTCTATCTTCCGGATCCACTTCGCACCCTTCCACGCGTACAGCTTCGGCGTGATCATCCGGCACGGCCCGCCGTGCTCCCGCGGCAGCGGCCGGCCTTCCCACGTGTGGACGAGCAGCACATCGTCTTCGATCGCGCGTGCGAGCGGCAGGTTCGTCGTGTACGGAATCCGCGTCCCGGGCATGAAGTCGTAGGCGGTGCAGAGGACGTGATGCGCCGCCTCCTGTGGGACGGCCAGCTCCGCGATCGTCTTGAACCGGACGCCGCCCCAGTGATTGTCGTAGCGGCTCCACGTCGTCACGCAGTGGAAATCGCTCACGTCCTCGGCCTGTGGCAGCGCCATGAACTCATTCCACGTCAGCGCGAAAGGATTCTCGACCAGTCCGCCCACTTCGAGCGTCCACGAATCGGGTGAGACGTCCGGCTGCTCGCCGAGATCCAGCACCGGCCAATTCTTCACTTCGTGCTGGCCGACCGGCAGCTTCGGCATCCCGTGGCGATTCGCCGGGCCGCGCCCCTCCGGCTGCTGTCCGGCAAAACGCACGTTGACGGTGCCCTTGTCCAGGCGGATTTGCCGCTCGATGTACTTCTGACGGCGCGCGACGAGGTCGGGGTTGGATTTCATTCGCTCGTGCCAACGACGACCGACGCCGGACGGAGCAGCTCGTCGCCGATTGCGTATCCTTCTTTCACAACCGCGACGATCGTGCCGTCCTGCGCGGGATCGCTGACCGGCGCGGTCGAGATCGCTTCGTGGCGCGCTGCGTCAAACCTCTGGCCGATCACGTCGAGACGCGTGACGCCGAACCCCTGCAGCTTGCCGAGAAACTGATCGCGAACGAGCCGTACGCCGGCGACCAGCGCCGGATCGCTCGTCGGAGTGGCGGCGGCCGCCGCGATGGCGCGATCGAGGTTGTCGAGAACCTCGAGGAATTCGGCGACCACCGAACGCCTGGCGCGCTCGACTTCGCGCGCCGTGTCGCGACGAATCCGCGCCTTCACCTGCTCGAACTCGTCGAGCGCGCGGCGATGGTCTGTCAGGAATGCTTCGAGCTGCGCCGTTTTGTCGGCGAGCTGCTGCTCGAGCTCTTCAACGTAGGTCGGTTTGCGGAGCCGGGTGTCTTCCCGGGACCCGTCGGCGTCGGTGCGCGCCCACCATCGGCGGTCGACGACGCGCACGTGGGGTCCATCTTTGTCGGTCACGGACTCATTTTATCGGTATCGGATCGGTCTGGATGCCGAATCCCAAATCCCGAATCCCGCCGAGGATCACCCTACGCGGCGGTGTGAGGCAACGAGATCGCCGCCTGGACCTTGCTGTGCCGCTCGAAGACGTCCGGCGTGGCGAAGTCGGCCGGCGTGTGCGTTCGCGACGGTCCGATGTGGCCGCGGCGCTGCGCCTTGTCGCGATACATACGGTGGTCCGCGTCCGCCAGCAGGGTTTCGTAGGTGGCGCCATCCTGCGGAAAGACCGCGGCGCCGGCGCTGACCGCCAGACGGACGAATTTGCCGGCGCGGACTTCGAGCTCGATTTCCGCCACACGCTCCTGCAGCTCGCGCCGTTTCGCGTCGGCGGCCTCGCGTGAACAGTCGGCCAGGACGACGATGAACTCGTCGCCCGCGTAGCGCACGCACAGATCGTAGGGACGGAGTGTTTCCTGCAGCGCCGTCGCGACTTCGCGCAGCGCGTGGTCGCCGACGTTGTGGCCGTAGGTGTCGTTGATCGACTTGAAGCCGTCGACGTCCATGACGATGACGGCGAGCTCGCTCTTCAACCGCTCGGCGCGCGCCAGTTCGCGCGAGAGGTGGACGAACATCGATCGCCGGTTCGGCAGGTTGGTCAGCGGATCGGTCAGCGAATCTTCCTGCGTCTGTTCGAACACGATCGAGTTGTGGATGACCGCGCCGGCCTGTTCACCGATCCGCTCCAGCAGCCGTCGATGATCCTCGGTGTAGCGATTCGGATCGGCGTGATAGAGCGCCAGGCAGCCGATGAACGTGTCGTTGAAATGGAGCGGGCAGACGATGGCCGCCTTCAAGTCGACCGGAGTGGGCAGGCTGAGCGCCTCGAACGTGATGCGCGGATCGGCGTTGACGAGCGTGCGCCGGTTGCGCGCGACCCAGCCCGCCAGACCGTGACCGACCGGCAGCACCGAATTCAGCAGCCTTGATGTGTCCGGGCCGGCCGTGAAACGGCATTTCAGCGAATCGTTTTCCGGACTGTAGAGGTAGAGCGCGCAGCCGGTCCACGGAACGATCTTCGAAATCTTCGACGAGATGAGCGCCATCGTGTCGGCGACGCCGAGGCTGGTGCCCATCGACTGCGCGATCTCGTACAGCGCGTAGATTTCGCGGTGGGCCAGGGCGATGTTCTCGAAGGCGCTGTGCGCCGTCGCCGGGATGAGACCGACCGCCGTGGTCCCGGTCGTCTTGGTTTCTACCGGCGCCGGTCCACCGTTCTCCTGCGCGAGCGTGTCGACTTCGGCGATCAACGAGGGCAGCAGGTCGATGAAAATCGGCACGAGCCGCGGATCGAGGGCGCGTCCCGCTTCGTGATTCAACAGCCCGACCGCGCTTTCCGCGCTCAGCGCCTTGTGATACGGCCGTTCCGTCGTCACCGCATCGTAGTAGTCGACGATCGTGAGGATCCGCGCGCCGACCGGGATCGCCTCGCCGGCGATGCCCTGCGGGTAGCCTTTGCCGTCCCAGCGTTCGTGGTGACTGAGGATGAGCGGCGCCACCGGATACGGGAACGGCACGGCGGCGATGATCTCCGCGCCGACCTGCGGATGGATGCGGATCTTCTGGAACTCTTCCTGCGTGAGCGGTCCAGGCTTCGACAGAATGTGTTCCGGCACCGCCAGCTTGCCGATGTCGTGCAGCAGCGCTGCGGTCTTGACGCCCTGAATCTCGAACTCCGACAACCCCGCCGCCTTGGCCAGGCACGTCGCATAGTGCTGCACGCGGCGGATGTGCATCTGCGTCGTCTGATCTTTCGCGTCGATGGCGCGCGCCAGCGCTTCGATCGTCGCCAGGTGCAGATCCGACGTCTGCTGGACGT
>DAIUKO010000461.1:0-4295 GCA_036848175.1 Vicinamibacterales bacterium
GCCGTCTAACCGATCCGCATGGACAACCCGGTCGGCGCCATCCGTTACGCGATCCGTCAATTCCGTCTCTCGCCCGTCTTCACGGCCTCGGCCGTCCTGACGCTCTCGCTCGGTATCGGCGGCACGACCGCGATCTTCACCCTGATCCACGCGGTCATGCTGCGCTCGCTCCCGGTCGCCGACCCGGAACGCCTCTACCGCGTCGGCGACGGCGACAACTGCTGCGTCCAGGGTGGACTGCAGGATCGCTGGGGCATGTTCTCGTACCCGCTCTTCGAACGCCTCAAAGCCGAAGCGCCCGAGTTCGAACAACTGACCGCCTTCCAGGCCGGCGGCTTCCGCGTCAGCGTCCGCCGGCCCGGCGTGGACGTCGCCGCGCGCTCGCTCCGGACCGAATACGTCACCGGCAACTACTTCACGACCTTCGGCATCGGCGCCTACGGCGGCCGCGTCTTCACCGCAGACGATGACACGCCGGCGTCGCCGCCCGTCGTCGTGATCAGCCATCACTCGTGGGAAGCGATCTACGGCGGCGATCAATCGCTCGTCGGCCAGACGCTGGTCATCGAAGGCCACCCGTTCACGGTCGCCGGCGTGGGGCCGCCGGGCTTCTTCGGCGATACGCTCCGCAACAATCCGCCCGACCTCTGGATCCCGATTCAGCACGAACCGATGGTCACCGGCGCCAACTCGCTGCTGCGCCAGCCGGTCTCCGCCTGGCTGCGCGTCATCGGCCGCCTCAAACCCGGCGCCACCACCGACGGCATCGCGCCGCGGCTGACGAGCGTCCTGCGCCAGTGGATCCCGCGTGACTCGGGCTGGCCGGCGAACTGGCTGTCCGACGTCGACCACCTGCTGCCGAAGCAGACGATCGCGATCGTCCCGGCCGGCGCCGGCGTCGGCGTGATGAAAGAGCAGTACGCCAGCAGCCTGCAGCTGTTGATGGCCGTGTGCGGACTCGTGCTGCTGATCGCCTGCGCGAACGTCGCGAACCTGCTGCTCGCGCGCTCGGTCGCGCGACGGACGCAGACGGCAGTACGGATGGCCATCGGCGCGTCGCGATCGCAGATCGTCACGCAGGCGCTCGTCGAAAGCATCCTGCTCGCCATCGGCGGCGGCATCGCGGGCCTCGTCGTCGCGATGGGCGCCGCGCGGCTGCTGCTCTCGCTCGCGTTCTCCGTCTCGACATTTCTTCCCATCAGCACACGCCCGTCGCCGCTGGTGCTGGCGTTCGCGTTCGGCGTCGCGGTGATCACCGGCGTGCTCTTCGGCGCCGTGCCCGCCTGGCTGGCGACGCGGACTGATCCGATCGATGCGCTGCGCGGATCGGGTCGATCGACGGGCGATCATTCTTCGTTCACGCGCACCGCGCTGCTCGTCCTCCAGGCCACGCTGTCCGTCGTCCTCGTCGCCGGCGCGACGATGCTCGGCCGCAGCTTGAACAACGTCCAGCATCAGGACTTCGGGTTCACCGTGCCCGATCGCGTCCTCGTCGCGATCAACCGGCCGTCCGCGAACTACACCGTGCCGCAGCTGACGGCGATGTACCGCACGCTCGAAGACCGGCTGAACCGCATCCCCGGCGTGCAGTCAGCGAACCTCGCTCTCTACAACCCGCTGACGGACAACTGGGGCGAGCTGATTCTCGTCGCCGGCCATCCGCCGCCGAAGCCCGGCGACAACGCGGGCGCGTCGTGGGATCGCGTGAGCGCGCACTACCTGCAGAACCTCGGCACGACGATGGCGCGCGGGCGCACGTTCACGGAGGCGGACAACGAAACGACCGCGCCGGTCGCGATCGTCAACGAGGCGTTCGTCAAGCGCTTCTTCAAGAGCGACGAGGATCCGATCGGCCAGCACTTCGGCCTCGACGAGCCGCAGAACGTCGGCACGTTCACGATCGTCGGCGTCGTCCGCGACGCGAGGTGGCAGAGCTTCCAGTTCCGGCTGCCGCCGCGGCCGATGTTCTACGTACCGCTCGCGCAGAAGGTGAACTACGTGAACAGCGTGATGACGCGCGTCGAGTACCAGTCGCACTTCATCAGCGGGCTGATGCTCGTCACAAAGCTGGGGCCGGGCGCGCTCGAGCCGCTGGTGACGAAGGCGATGGCGGACGTCGATCCGAGCCTGACGTTCATGAACGCGCGGACGCTCGAGCAGCAGATCGCGCTGACGTTCGATCAGGAGCGCGCGGTCGCGAGCCTCGCGGGGCTCTTCGGCGGCGTGTCGCTCCTGCTCGCGGCGATCGGGCTGTACGGCGTCACCGCCTACTCGGTCGCGCAGAGGACCAACGAGATCGGGATCCGGATGGCGCTCGGCGCGGACAAGCTCGCGGTGTTGAATCTCGTCCTGCGCAGCGCATTCACGCGCGTGGCGATAGGATTGGGACTCGGCGTGCCGCTGGCAATCGGCGCAGGCAAATTGCTCGCCGCGCAGTTGTACGGCGTGAAGTTCTGGGATCCGGTCGCCCTGGCTGTGGCTACCGGATCGCTGACGCTGTGCGCGTTGGTCGCCGCGCTGATTCCCGGCAGTCGGGCGGCATCAATTCCGCCGATGCACGCGCTCCGGTTGGAATAGCACGCGGGATCGATCGCGGAGCAGATCGTTCGATGCCGACTGGCGTGAGATGGTGGGTGGCTGGCTGCGAGGTCGAGGACGGGAAACGACGATCGTCCGCCGTTTCCCGTCCCCGGAGTCGTCGATCGTCACATCACGTCGTCATTGCTGATTGCAGGACTCGGCGAGTATTTTTCCAGACTCGACTCTCAGTGCGGGCCCCTTGGCCTCGGAACCCGTCGGCGCCGACGCTGTTGCAGCGTCCGCCTGTTCGAGCGTTCCGGTCAGCGCCAACTTCTTGCCGACATGCGGGCTGAGCGCCGTCGGATTCGCGATCAGGCGATAGGTCTGGCCGGCGGCCGCCTTCGACGCATCAGTCGCGGTCTCGCCGACGTTCGCGGCGCCCTCCGCTGCGGCAACCGTGGCGTTGGTCAATTGAAATGCCGGGCTCGCGGCCGTCGTCGCACCCGCTGCGCCTGCGGTCCCGGTAGTGGCTGTCGTGCCTGTTGTGCCAGTCGTTCCCGTTGTTCCGGCGGTTCCGGTCGCCGTAGACGCCGCGGGACTCGCGGGCGAGGCGACGAGACAGCCGGTGACGACAATCTTCTTGTCAGCAGTCGACGTGTTGCTTTGTGACTGAGGAGCAGTCTGTGCCATCGCTGTCGTCGCGCATCCCAGAATCGCCGAGCACGCGACGATCCACACTTTATTCATCATCTGGCCTCCTGCCGCGTCACCAGCAACGATGAGGCCGTTATCGTGCCGCTCGCTCGACGGTATCGCGCGATGCCGTCGGATAGCAGCGGGTGTCCTCGATGTGGTGAGCCCGCGATGGCGAACGTCAACACACAACGTGCTTCATGAATACTGCGCAGTCAGGAATGCAGACAGGCATGTGCGTAAGATACGTCCTGAGCGTGGTACATCACTTCGCTGCTCACACTGGAATGGCTCATCCGCGACGCTGTGATGCACATCCGCAACGCGCTCGGACGGAAGAGCGACCTGAACGATGCGACGTGGATCGCCGATCTGCTGGCGCACGGGTTGATCGCTCGCAGCTTCGTGCCCCCGCGCAGATTCAGGAACTGCGCGACCTGACGCGCACGCGCCGACAACTCGTGCACGAAATCGCCGACACCTGTTGCGCATTCGAAGGACGCTCGAGGACGCCAACCTGAGAAGGCGTCATCCCTCACATCGGCAAGAATCCAGCGAAGCGTGACAAGCGAGGTTCAAGAGCGCTCTGGACTGCGCTCGATTGGACCCCAGACGGCGTATACTTCCGGCGACGAAGCGATTCCAGGTAGGCTCATCTGAGAAGGAGAGACCATGGGCTCGAAACGACCTGCTCGAAGGGAATTCCTAAAAAGCGGCGCCGCCTTGGCCGGTGGTTTCACCTTGGGAGCCGCAGCACCCGCGATCGGCCAAACGCCAGCATCCCCAAAAATGATCAAGGGCGACAAGGATTACATCGCCTACGGCGACCGCTCGCGTTTCGTCACCTCGGTACGCATAGCCCACGGCGGCAGGCCGTCGCCCGATAACTTCGGGCTCGTCTTTCATGTCGCGGCGCCGCTCCAGGATTCGGTGGGGGTGATCACGCCATCCTCGCTCCACTTCGTGGGGACGACCCGTGGTTCCTACATCCCGGAGATCGATCCCAAGGAGCATCGTCTCATGATCCACGGGATGGTGGACCGTCCGCTGACCTTCACCATGGAGGATTTGAAGCGCCTCCC
>DAIUKO010000462.1:0-4250 GCA_036848175.1 Vicinamibacterales bacterium
TCGAGCGCGACGATGCGATCGAACGCGCTCGGGTGCGGCGAGCTGTCGAGTTGCAGGAGCAGTTTGCGCACTGCCCCTCCGCTCTACTTCGGGCTGAAGGGGTGCTTGGCGGTCTTGGATCCGGCAAGCACCTCGTCCATGGTCGGCTTTTTCCCGAGCGCGCGCTGAATGGCTTCCTTCGTCGCCTGGTAGTTGTAGTCGTAGATTTTCTGGTCGTCGGCCGCTTCCCAGTGGATGAACACGCCGGTCAGCACGCAGTAGTCGTCAGCCTTGTCCTTGGGAATGACGCCTGCCGCGACCGAATCGACGACGGCGCGCGCCACCGCGGCCTGGGCAGGGCCGAACATCTGGACCGCCTGCTTGGCGCCTTTGATCGTCACTTTGTTGAACAGCAGCGTATCGGGCTTCGCCGGAAGGTTGGGCGCCACGACGGCGAGCAGCGTCGTGAAGCCATCCTTGTTGTTCGCAAGGGCATTGCAAAACGCCGTGCCAGCGGGCCCTGTCTTGGCGCCGATGATCAAGTCGATATGCGCGATCTCATTGCCGTCGCCAACCAGGGACTCGCCGAGGAAAAAGTCGGCCATGTCGAACAACTCCCTTCTTTATAGAAAGAGCGAGTGAGGACCTGTCGAACGCGGGAGTATATATCAGCTCATGCGTCGAGGATGTCGACCGATTGCCGCAGGCTCTCGATCGGATCGCGGCCCGGCGACGGACGATATTCGAACGCGACGTACCCGGTGAATCCGAGGTCCGCGATCGTCTTCGCGATGAACCGGTAGTTCAGCTCCTGCGTGCCGTCCGGCTCGCGGCGGCCCGGGACGCCGGCGGCGTGGAAATGCGCGACGAGCGGGAAGTACTTGGCGATATTGGCGCAGACGTCGCCTTCCATGATCTGCACGTGATAGATGTCGAACAGAATCTTCACGCGCGGAGAATTCACGCGCCGGCAGACGTCGGCTCCCCATTCGAGGCGATCGAAGATCGCATCGGCGCGTCCGAACTCGGGATCGAGGTACTTGCTGTTCACGACCTCGATGCAGATGGTGACGCCCTTGTCCTCGGCATGCGCCTTGACGCGATTGAGCAGCGCCGCACACCGCTCCTTGCCCTCCTCGTAGCCGATGCCGCGGCGTTCACCGCCAACCGTGATGAAATTCGGCCAGCCGTTCTCGGCGCAGAGATCGATCTCACTGTGCATCGCCTTTTCGATCGCGTCGTGCAGCTCCGGGCGGATGAGGCCGTCGCGGATCGTCACGCCCATGGCGGGCGCCATCGTGCAGGCGAGGCCGTGCTTCTTCAGCGTCGGCCAGTCGGGCGGGCCGACGAGATCGAAGCCGCTGACGCCAAGGCGCGCCGCTTCGCGGCACATGTCGTCGAAGGAGAGCGGCGTGTCGCGCCCGAAATTGAACCGCATGGCCGCGACCTTGACGCGGCGTGTGCGCGGCGTCACCGTGGTCCGCTGCGCGCTGCTGGTCGCCGCGACGCCGGCCGCCGTCATGCCGGCGAGAAACTCCCGTCGGCGCATGGTCATCGTTTAGTCCCTTTGAGGGCGTTCACGGCCTTAACGCATAGACGAAGAGCGCGCTGCCCGCGGCAATGGCGACGTACTGACGGCCGTCGACCGCATACGACATCGGGCCGGCCGAGATCTGCCCTCCGACATTCCCTCTCCAGAGCTCGGCGCCGGTGCGCGCATCGAGCGCGAAGAAGTACCCTTCCCTGCCGCCGGCGAACACGAGATCCGACGCGGTGGTGAGAATGCCGCTGTCGGTGACGTCGCTCATCTTGAACTGCCACTTCAGATCGCCGCTCTTCGCGTCGAACGCCTGAATCGCGCCCCACCCTTCCTGCGGCGTCCGCGTGTTCACGTTGCCCGGTCCCGTCCGCAGCGCGGGCATCGTCATCGTCGGGAAGCGCCCGACGTACTGGTTGCCTTCTTTGTATTCAACGGGGCCTTTTGTGTACGTCGAATAGGTGTCCATCCACGTCGGGATGTAGAAGAAGCCGACGCGGGGACTGTAAGACGGGGAGTACCAGTTGGTGGCGCCCTGGTTGTTGGGATAGACGAGCGTGCCTTCGGGCGTGGCGTTGAGGACGCGCTTGGGGACGCCGTTCTCGTCGATGCCCTCCGCCCAGTTCACGCGGACGAACGGCTTGCCTCGCAGAAACGCGCCGGTCGCGCGATCGATCACGTACCAAAACCCGTTGCGGTTCGCCCACAACATCACCTTGCGCGGACGCCCCTGCCATTCGATGTCGGCGAGCACCGGCACCTGCGTCGAGTCGTAGTCGAACTCGTCGTGCGGCGTGAACTGGTAGTGCCACTTCAGGGCGCCTGTGTCGGGGTTCAGCGCGACGACGGAATCGGTGTACAAGTTGGCGCCCGGCCGGGGATCCGCATTCCAGTCCGGACCGGGATTGCCGGTGCCGAAGTACAAGAGATTCAGTTCGGCGTCGTACGAGCCGGTAACCCAGATCGATCCGCCGCCGTGCTGCCAGGCGTCGCTCGTCGCCGGCCACGTGTCGTGGCCCGCTTCACCGGGTCCCGGCACGGTGTTGAACCGCCAGACTTCCTTGCCGCTCTTCGCGTCGAACGCGGCGATGAATCCGCGGATCCCGTACTCGCCGCCGGCCGGGCCGACGATCACTTTGTCGTGGATGACGAGGGGTGCAACGGTCAGCGAGTAGCCGAGCTCGGGTTTGGACAACGCGACGTCCCAGATCGGCTTGCCGATCTTCGCATCGATGGCGATGAGGTGACCGTCGATGGTCCCCATGAACAGCGTGTCGCCGAGAATGGCGAGACCGCGGTTGACGCGCCCGCAGCAGACGCGCGCGAGCGTCGAGAGCCGGGGCGAGTACATCCAGAACATGCGCCCCGTCGCCGCATCGAGCGCGACGACGTGGTTCGGCGCAAGCACCGTGTACATGACGCCGTCGACCACCAGCGGTGTCGCTTCGAATTTCTCCGTCGGCTCGGCCGGACCGCGCGTCTGAAACACCCATCGCAGCTCGAGGTTCTTGACGTTCGCCGGCGTGATCTGTGTCAGGAGACTGTGGCGCCGGCCGGCGAGATCGCCGGAGTAGGTGAGCCAGTTGTGCGGCTCGCGATCCGAATGAAGGATGCGATCGAAGGTGACCTGCTGAGCGGTGGCCACCGTCCCGGCGACGAGCGCCATCGACACGGCCGCGGGGATCTTCATGGCCGAAGTCCTTTCAGCGTCACGAGGTACGCGACCAGATCGTCGAGCTCGGCGGCCGTCAGCTTGTCACGATAGGACGGCATCGGCGACTCCTTCGCGAACGTGAAATTCTGCAGGTCGGATCTCGAGAGCGACACGAGGCGCTCGTTCGAGTCGAGCAGCTGAATCGTGTAGGTGTCCTGATTGAGGAGACGTCCGCTGACTTTCGCGCCGCGCTTCGTCGTCGCCTCGACGAACCGGTTGCCGGGCCGCACGAGCGCGCTGGGATCGATCAGCTTCTGGTGGAGCTCGCTCGCGCCCCGCACGAGGCCGATGTCCGTCAGGTCCGGAGCGAGCCGCGGCCCGACGGCGCCGACGCGATGGCAGGTCGCGCAGGCACCTCTGCCCTCGAAGAGCGCCTTTCCGTCGGAGACATTCCCGCCAACCGCCGCGCCCGCATTTGCTCCGCCACGGCCGCCTCGACCCGCCGCCGTCGCGCTGCGCAGATACGCGACGATGGTGCCCGCCTGCGTCTCCGTAAAGCTGCTCGGCGGCATCGTCGTGCCCGGAATGCCTGACTGGATGATGCGGATGATCTCGGTGTCCGTCGTCGCGCGGCGGAACTGACCGCGGTGGAGCTCGATGCCCGGCACCATGTCGCCGTTCGGCCCGTGGCAGCCGGCGCAACTCGATTGATAGAGCCGCGCGCCGTTCTCGACATCTGCGGGCGTGTAGCTGTGCTCCTGCGCGACGGGGATCGCGGCGGCAAGAACGACCATCGCCAACACTCTGGTCATGAGGGCGAGTCTCCTGAGAACGTTCCGCCTGTACGCACGCTCGTGTGCCGCTCATGCTGAGCCCGTCGAAGCATGAGCGTCTCGCTCAGGATGTACTGGTCGAACCACGAGCTGTTCGGCGCTCGTCCTTCGACAAGCTCAGGACGAGCGGTGCTAACTTGCCGGACCGGCATGAGGGCGAGTCTCCTGAGTACGTTCCGCCTGTACGCACGCTCGACTTGCCGCTCATGCTGAGCCCGTCGAAGCATGAGCGTCTCGCTCAGGATGT
>DAIUKO010000463.1:0-4163 GCA_036848175.1 Vicinamibacterales bacterium
AGGTGCGCCGACGCGTTCTTGCACGCGGCCACGCAGGCGCCGCAGCCGATGCACGCCGCCGAGTCCATCGCGGTTTCGACAACGTCCTTCGCGATCGGAATCGCGTTGCCGTCCGGCGCGCCGCCGACGTTGCACGACACGTAGCCGCCGGCCGCGACGATCCGATCGAAGGCGCTGCGATCGATGACGAGGTCCTTGACGACCGGAAACGCCCTGGCGCGCCACGGCTCGACCGTGATCGTGTCGCCGTCCTTGAACCGGCGCATGTGCAGCTGGCAGACGGTGGTGCCGCGATCGGGTCCGTGCGCGATGCCGTTCACGACGAGACTGCACATGCCGCAGATCCCCTCGCGGCAATCCGAGTCGAAGGCGATCGCGTCTTCGCCTCTCTTGACCAGCCCTTCGTTGACGACGTCGAGCATTTCGAGGAACGACATGTCGGGCGAGACGTTGTCCGCCGTGTAATCGACGAGACGACCCGCAGCCGTCGGACCGGCCTGTCGCCAGATCTTCAGATTCAGTCTCACGCTGATCCTCGAAGGGATGTGGGAGTGCAAATCCCGAATCCCAAATCCCGAATCCCGACGGGCGTCACTTGTAGCTTCTCTGCGTCGGATGCGCTTCTTCGAAGTGCAGCGGCTCCTTGTGGAGCTCCGGCTTCGTGCCGACGCCGGCGAATTCCCAGGCGGCGACGTAGGAATAATGTTCGTCGTCACGCAGCGCCTCGCCGTCGGGCGTCTGGCTCTCTTCGCGGAAATGGCCGCCGCACGACTCGCGGCGATGGAGCGCATCGAGCGCCAGCAGCTCCGCGAATTCGAGATAGTCCGCGACGCGCCCGGCATACTCGAGGCTCTGATTGAGATTGTCCGGTGTCCCCGGCACGGACACGTTGTGCCAGAACTCGTCGCGCAGCCGCGGGATCTCAGCGAGCGCCGTTCGCAGTCCCGCCTCATTGCGCGACATGCCGACGTAGTCCCACATGATCCGCCCCAGCTCGCGGTGGATCTCGCGGATGCTGCGCTTGCCCTTGATCGACAGCAGCGTGTCGATGTTCTTCTGAACGGCGTCAGCCGACTGCCGGAACGCGTCGTGATCGGTCGTGACCTTCGGCTGCGTCGTGTTCGCCAGGTAATCGCCGATGGTGTACGGGATGACGAAATAGCCGTCGGCCAGGCCCTGCATCAGCGCGCTGGCGCCGAGGCGGTTGGCGCCGTGGTCGGAGAAATTCGCTTCGCCGAGCACGTGCAGACCCGGCAGGTTGCTCATCAGGTTGTAGTCCACCCACAACCCGCCCATCGTGTAGTGAATCGCCGGGTAGATGCGCATCGGCACTTTGTACGCATCCTCGTCGGTGATCTTCTTGTACATGTGGAACAGGTTGCCGTATTTCTCCCGAATGGTCTCGACGCCGAGCCGCTGAATCGCATCGCGGAAATCGAGATACACGGCGAGGCCGCTCTCGCCGACGCCACGCTCGTCGTCGCACACCTGCTTCGCGTTGCGCGAGGCGACGTCGCGCGGGACGAGGTTCCCGAAGCTCGGATATTTGCGTTCGAGGTAATAGTCGCGCTCCTCGTCCGGAATCTGCTGCGGCGGCCGTTTGTCGCCTTTCTGCTTCGGCACCCAGACGCGTCCGTCGTTGCGAAGGCTCTCGCTCATCAGCGTGAGCTTGGACTGGTGATCGCCGGTCACCGGAATGCACGTCGGGTGAATCTGCGTGAAGCACGGGTTCGCGAAGAACGCGCCGCGCTTGTGCGCCCGCCACGCCGCAGTGACGTTCGAGTTCACCGCGTTGGTCGACAGGTAGTAAACGGTGCCGTAGCCGCCCGTGGCGAGGATCACCGCGTCGCCGGCGTAGCGTTCGATCGCCCCGGTCATGAGATTGCGGCAGACGATGCCGCGCGCTTTGCCGTCGACGAGGACGAGATCGAGCATCTCGCGCCGCGCGAATTCGTGGACGTTGCCCAGGTTGACCTGCCGCATCAGCGACTGGTAGGCGCCGAGCAGCAGCTGCTGTCCGGTCTGGCCGCGCGCGTAGAAGGTGCGCGAGACCTGGGCGCCGCCAAACGATCGGTTGTCGAGGAGGCCGCCGTATTCGCGGGCGAACGGCACGCCCTGCGCCACGCACTGATCGATGATGTTGACGCTCAGCTGCGCGAGCCGATAGACGTTCGCTTCGCGCGATCGGTAGTCGCCGCCCTTGATCGTGTCGTAGAACAGACGGTAGACGCTGTCGCCGTCGTTCTGATAATTCTTCGCCGCGTTGATGCCGCCCTGCGCGGCGATGCTGTGCGCGCGGCGCGGGCTGTCCTGGATGCAGAAGTTGAGAACGTGGTAGCCCAGCTCGCCGAGCGACGCCGCCGCCGACGCGCCCGCCAGACCGGTGCCCGCCACGATGATCGTGTACTTCCGCTTGTTGGCCGGGTTGACCAGCTTCATCTCGAACTTGTGCCGGTCCCATTTCTGCGCGATCGGCCCGGCGGGAATCCTGCCGTCGAGCGTCATACGCGCACCCGCCCGCCCTGATGCAGGTACACCCACACGGCGATGATCATGAACCCGCCGGCGATGACCACCGCGAATACCTTGCCGGCGATCAGCAGGCGCGGCGTTACGCGCGGATGATCGACGCCGAGCGACTGAAACGCGCTCGAGAAGCCGTGCCACAGATGCGATCCGACGATGAGCATGCTGAGGACGTAGAAGCCGACGATCAGCGGATTCGAGAGGTTCTCCAGTTCCTGACGATACAAATCGCGCCCGCCGGCCGGCCACTCGTACACCGGACTGAACCGGAACGCTTTGACGTGAATGATGAGGAAGACGAGCAGCCAGAGACCCGACACGATCATCGTCGCCGAGGCGATCGTCTTTCGGCTGGGTCTGCCGGCAAATTTCTTCTTCACGTATCCGGCCGGGCGCGCCTTCTGGTTGGCGAGGTACATGCGCACTGTTTTATAGATGTGGATGAGGAAGACGAGCAGCAGCGCGATCTCGATGAGCGGCAGCAGCGGGTTTTTCTCCTCCATCACGTAGGCGTAGGTGTTGAAAACTTCGGGGCCGAAGACCACGAGCGCGTTGCCGACGATGTGGATAAGGAGATAGATGACAAGCGCGAGGCCGGTGACGCCGATCAGAATCTTCATCCCGACAGACGACGAGAGCGCGCGCGTCGGCGAGGACATCAACCCGAAAGTTTACCGCATGGAGAAAGGTTGACGTGCTGTCGGCCGAGCCGATAGCATCAGGAGTTTACTTCTTCATGAAAATCCACGAGTACCAAGCGAAAGCAATTCTGGCCAGGCACGGCGTGCCGGTCCCGCGCGGCGAAGTCGCCTTCAACGCGACGGAAGCCGGCGAGATCGCGCGGCGGCTCGGCACCGGCGTCGTCGTCGTGAAAGCGCAGATTCATGCCGGCGGCCGCGGCAAGGGCGGCGGCGTCAAGCTCGCGAAGTCGCCCGACGAGGCCGAGCAGCTCGCGCGCGAGATGATCGGCATGACGCTGGTCACCCATCAGACCGGTCCGGAGGGCCGCGTCGTCAGCCGCGTCCTCATCGAGGAGGGGCTGCAGATGCAGCGGGAGCTGTATCTCAGCTTGCTGCTCGATCGCGCCGCAGGGAAACCGGTGATGATGGCGAGCGCCGCCGGCGGCATGGACATCGAGGAAGTCGCGGCGAAAACGCCGGAACAAATTGTCCGCGTGCACGTCGAGCCCGGGGTCGGCATCGTCCCGTTCGAGGCGCGCCAGCTCGGGTTCGGCATCGGCCTCGAGGCGGCGCAGGTCAACAAGTTCGTCAAGCTGTCGGCGGCGCTCTACGAAGCCTTCGTCGCCACGGACGCCTCGCTCCTCGAAATCAACCCGCTCGTCGTCACGCAGGCCGGCGACCTCCTCGCGCTCGACGCGAAGATGAACTTCGACGACAACGCGCTCTATCGGCATACCGACATCCGCGATCTGCGCGATCTGAGCGAGGAGGATTCGCTCGAGATCGAGGCGTCGAAGTTTTCGCTGAACTACATTCACCTCGACGGCAACATCGGCTGCATGGTCAACGGCGCCGGCCTGGCCATGGCGACGATGGACATCATCAAGCTGGCCGGCGGCGAACCGGCGAACTTCCTCGACGTCGGCGGCGGCGCCAACGCCGAGCAGATCCGCAACG
>DAIUKO010000464.1:0-4136 GCA_036848175.1 Vicinamibacterales bacterium
GCCGACGTGAATGCCGCGATTGACGGCGACGGCAGCCCGCTCATCGCGGCGGCGCGCGAGGGACGTTCGCAAGTCGTCCGTCTCCTGCTGGACCGCGGGGCCGACGTCAACATGGCCGTGCGCGGCGACGGCAATCCCCTGATCATGGCGGCGCGTGAGGGCTTCGCGGACGTCGTCGCGCTGCTCCTGGATCGCGGCGCGCGCATCGACGAGATGGTGCCCGACGACGAGAACGCGCTGATTCAGGCGAGCGGCAGCGGACAACTGGATGTGGTCCGGCTGCTCATCGGCCGCGGCGCCGACGTCAATGCGCGCGCGTGGGCCGAATCGGCGGGTGAACGGCTGCGCGGCGAATGGCGGACGCCGTTGAGCATGGCGCGCCGCGGCGGCCACCACGCGGTCGTGGCCGCGCTGCTCGCGGCCGGCGCCCGCGAGTAATCCAACCTGAACGTCAGCTGAACGGCATCTTCAGCGTCCATTCAACACGCGTTCGCTACGCTGCACCTCTCACCCGCGCTGATGGGCGGCCCTTTCAGGCCCGCCTTCACGAACGGCGCGAGAAAGGAGACCGTGTGAATTTATCGACGACACCCTCACCCTCTCCGGAGAAGTGGAAGGTGCGTCAGAGGAGACGGCGAAGGTGGAGATCACTGGAACGCTCGCGAAGGACGGCACGATGACGGGAACGGTGTCGCTCGGGAAGCACAAGGCACCCTGGAGCGGCGAGCGGCTCGGCCGATGAGGACGAGCACCTTCGTCGCGATCGCGATCGCGGTCGCCCTGCTGGTCATCGCGATGATCTACATGCACCGGCCGCGTTCGGGGTCGTCGGTCCAATTGCCGCCACTGCACGGCGGCCGCTGATGATGCGCGATCTGAGACACGCCTGGCGATCGATCGTCAGGATGCCGATCCTGACGATCGTCGTCGTCCTGTCGCTCGGCGTCGGCATCGGCGTGAACACGGCCGTCTTCTCCTGGGTGCAGGCGGTCGTGCTGCGGCCGCTGCCGGGCGTCTCGAGTCCGGCGAGCATTCATCTCGTCGAGCCGCGCGCCGAGACCGGATCGAACCCCGGCGTCTCGTGGCTCGAGTACCGCGATCTGAAGGATCGTCTTCGCTCGATACCGGACCTGCTGGCGTTCCGGATCGTGCCGCTCAACGTCGGCGAAACCGGCCGCGTCGAGCGTGCGTTCGGGCTGCTCGTCTCGGGGAACTATTTCTCCGCGCTCGGCCTCAAACCGGCGCTCGGACGCTTCATCCGCGCGGATGAAGCGGCGCGTGCCGGCCGCGAACCGATCGCCGTGATCTCGCACGATTACTGGCACACGCATTTTGCCGGCGATGCCGACGTGATCAACCGGACGATCCGCGTCAACGATCGGCTGTTGACGATCGTCGGCGTCGCCCCCGCGCGCTTTCAAGGCACGGTCCTCGGCTTGACCTTCGATCTGTTCGTGCCGGCGACGCTCGCCCCGTCGCTGATGGCCGGATCGCGTGAGCTCGAAGACCGATCGATGCGCGGCTACATGGCGATGGGCCGTCTCGATGGGCAGGCGACGCGCGCGCACGCGCAGGCGGAGCTCGATCAGGCGATGCGCGAGCTCGCCCAGGCGTATCCCGAGACGAACAGGAAAATGCAGGGCGAGGTGCTGCCGTTCTGGCAGGCGTCGCGCGGCCCGCAGCGGATGCTGGCCCAGGCACTGGCGATCCTGCAGGCCGTGATGCTGCTGCTCCTCCTCGCGGTCTGCGGCAACACTGCGAACCTCATGCTCGCGCGCGCGAGCGCGCGTCAGCGAGAAATCGGCGTGCGCCTCGCCCTCGGCGCCGGGCCGTGGCGCATCGCCGCTGCGCTCCTCACCGAGAACGTGATGCTCGCGCTGCTCGGCGCCGGCCTCGGCGTGCTGATCGCCATCTGGGGCACCGAGGCACTGCGCGCCGTGCCGTTCATCAGCGCGTTTCCGATCAAGTTTCAGACCGACCTCGACGGCGTCAGCATCGCGTTTGCGGCCGCGCTCGGCATCATCTGCGGCCTGGTCTTCGGCATCGCACCCGCGGCGCAGCTCGCGCGCGTCGATCCGCAGGCGGCACTGCGCGCCGGATCGAAGTCGGCCGGCCGCAGCGGGTTGAGGAACCTCCTGATGGGGATCGAAGTCGGCCTCGCGCTCGTCGTCCTCCTCGCGGCGGCGCTGTTCTTCCGCAGCTTCAGCGAGACGCGCGATACCGATCCTGGTTTCAAGCGCGAAGGCGTGCTGCTCGCGGCCTACGATCTGACCGGCCGCAACATCGGCGCGGCGGCGGCGCGCGATTTCACCAAACGGCTGCTCGAGCGGCTGCGGGCCCTGCCGGCGGTGGAGTCGGCGGCCATCGCGCGCTCCGTTCCGCTCGACATTCACGGGCTGCCGATGCGATCGTTCACGCTCGAAGGTCGAACGCGGAGCGCCGGAGAGGAGGCCGCGCCGGATCTCGCCCTCAGCAACACGGTCACGCCCGACTATTTCCGCACGATGGGCATCCCGATGCGTGCCGGGTCGGACTTCGTCAATCTCGAGGACGCCTCGACGCCGCCGCAGGCGATCGTCAACGAGGAGTTCGTCCGTCGGTTCGTCGGCGACGCGGAACCAATCGGACGCCGGCTGCAGACGCGCGGCGCGACCTACACGATCGCCGGCGTCGTGCGCAATTCGCTGAGCGACTCGTTCGGCGAGCAGACCTCGCCGGTGATCTATCTGTCGTATCGCGATCTGCCGTCGGACCGCGGCGAGATGCACGTGCGCACGCGTCCCGGCGCCGAGTCGCTGCTCGCGCCGCAAATCGAGCGCGTGGTGCGAGAGCTGAACCCATCGCTGCCGGTCTACGACGTGCGCACCCTGAACGAGCACGTGGAGAAGAATCTTTTCCTTCGCCGCATTCCGGCGCGTATGTTCGTCGTGCTCGGTCCGGCGCTGCTGATGCTCGCGGCCATCGGCATCTACGCGGTCGTCGCCTACAGCGTGTCGCAGCGGACGACGGAAATCGGCGTACGGCTCGCGCTCGGCGCGACCGCTCAGCGAGTGGTCTCGCAGATCGTCGGCGAAAGCCTGCGCGTCGTTGCCGCGGGCGCGATGATCGGCTGGGCGCTCGCGGTCGGCATCAATCTCCACCTCGTCCGCGGACCGATCTATCTGTCGGTGTTCGGCGGCGTCCCCGTCCTGCTGCTGTTCGTCGCGGCGCTGGCCTGCTGGCTGCCTGCGCGCCGCGCCACCAGCGTCGATCCGATTGTCGCCCTGCGGCAGGAGTAGTAGGCTTCCGGGGACGGCCTGCGGGCCGTCTTGATGAGGAGCGAATCGATGAGAGGCCGATGGATCGTCTTTGTCATGCTCGTCGCAGGCGCGACGCTCGCCGCGCAGCCGTCGTCGCAGGAACGTTCGCTCTTCGACGGCAAGACCACGAAAGGCTGGCGCGGCTTCAAGAAGGCGGCCTTTCCCGATCGCGGCTGGACGATCGAGAACGGCTGGCTGAAGCACCTGGCGACCGGCAGCGAGAATGGCGCCGGCGGCGGCGACATCATCACGGTCGACACCTTCGACAACTTCGATCTGCGGTTCGAGTGGAAGGTGGCGCCCGGTGCGAACAGCGGCGTGAAGTATCTCGTCACCGAGGATCGCAGCGGGCCGATCGCGCACGAGTATCAAATCATCGACGATGTGCGGCACGCGGACGCCCAGATCGGTCCGCATCGCCAGACCGCGGCGCTCTACGACGCGATTCCGGCGCCCGCCAACAAACCGATCAAGCCGGCCGGCGAGATCAATACCGGCCGCATCGTCGTCAACGGCATGCACGTCGAGCACTGGCTGAACGGCGTGAAAGTGATCGAGTACGAGCTGGGAAGCCCCGCGCTGATGGCGGCGAAGGCGAAAAGCAAGTTCAAGGACGAGCCGGGCTGGGGCACGAAGCTCAAAGGACACATTCTCCTGCAGGATCACGGCGACGAAGTCTCGTTCCGCAACATCAGAATTCGACATTGCGGATTGAGGATTGCGGATTGCGGATTTATTGACGATTGAATCTGCGACGAATGGCATTGACCAATTGCGGATTTATTGACGATTGAATCCGCGATGAATCCGCAATTCGTCAATTGCGGATCCGTCGAG
>DAIUKO010000465.1:0-4126 GCA_036848175.1 Vicinamibacterales bacterium
GTGGTCTGACCGTGGTCTGACCGTGGTCTGACCGTGGTCTGACCGTGGTCAGACCGCGCGCGTGCAGCACAATCGGCCAAGCACGAATGTTGCGTACAGTTTCGTCGATGTGCCGGATGAAGTCGGACACATTCGTTGACATGCTTTCGGCGCGGATTCAAGACGACCGTCACGATCTGGCCGGACGCTGGCTGAATCGGCTCGGCGCGACCGTTCCTCTCGAACCCACCGAAATCTTTCCGAGCGTGCTCGGCCATATTCCGGACCTGATCGCCGAAATCGGCCGCTTCGTGGCGGGTCGCGACGGCGAGCCGGCGGGCAATTCCTTCATGCTGGCCAAGGCGCGGGAGCTCGGCGTGCTCCGGTACGCGCAGCGCGCGTCCGTTCATCAGTTGCTGCACGAGTACGAGCTGCTCCGCGGCATCCTCGAGACCTTCGCGCTCGACGCGACTCGACAGTATCCCATCGCACCGTCGGCCGATGTCGTGCGCTGCCAGCGCCGGATCAATCAGGCCATCAACATGCTGACCCGCATCACCGTGGATACCTTCGTCGAGTCGTATACACGGACGATGAACGTGCAGGCGAGAGCGCTCGAACAGTTCAACTGGATGGTCAGCCACGAGCTCCGTCAGCCGCTGGCGGCGCTGCAGGCGGCGGCTCCGCTGGTGCGGATGGCCCGAACCGCCTCTGACACCGAGCGCGCCCTGAGCACCATCGAGCGAAACGTGTCGCGGCTGGTGGAGCTCGTCTCGACGATCACAAAAGTATCGGAAGCTCGAGTGAGCGGAGATCGCCAGGCGGGCCGGCAGCGGATCTCGCTGACCATGATCGCGCAGCAAGCGGCTCGTCAGCTTCGCGAGACGGCGGCCAGCCGCCAGGTTCAGATCCACGTTCAACCGGATATGCCTGAGATCGTCGTCGACGTCGCCTGCCTCGAACTGATGTTGACCAACCTGTTGTCGAATGCGGTCAAGTACGCCGATCCGCAAAAGACGGAGCGGTTCGTCGACGTCTCACTCGTCTCTCAGACGATGGACCGATGCACGATGCAGGTGCGTGACAACGGTGTGGGCATGACGCCGGAGCAGCGGTCCAAGATCTTCAGGCCCTTCTACCGCGCTCACAAGAACCGCGACCAGGAGCTCGGCGTGGCCGGACTCGGTCTCGGACTGGCGATTGTGCAGGATTGCGCGCGCACGTTGATGGCAGGGCTGTCGGTCGATGGCGCGCCGGGTGATGGCACCATCTTCACCATCACCCTTCCCGCGCATCCGCCTGAATGAGCGCGGCGCCTGCCGCCTACTGCTGCGGCTGCGGCGTAGCGGTCGTCTGGGGCGGATCGACGATGGTCGACCAGAAGCCAATCATCATCTCCTCCCACGTCTGATCGCCCCACTTCACTTCCGCCGACGGATCCGGATTGAACTTGTTGTTCGCGGAGTTGTCGTAGTGCGCGATCACTTCCATCTTCGTGCCGGCCGGCAGCAGCTTCGGCTTGGCGAGCTGGTAGGTGATCTGCCAGTTGAAGTCGTACTTCGGCACCGAGAGCAGGGTTTCCGACGTTCCATCGGGATAGTGCGCGATGTAGGTCATGTCCTTGCCGCGCACGTGCATGTGCGGCGTGAGCGACGTGAGCAGCGTCTCTTTCGCGATCACCTGCGTGGCGACCACCTCGTGATTGTCGGCGTTGGGTGGAATCACGAACCGCGGGTTCAGCGCCATCCCGCCGGCCGCGAGCTTGGTCGGCGGCTGCTTCGCGTAGATGACCCCGACGGTCGTGCGATCCGTCGCTTCGGTCCCGTTGGTGGTGTAGTGCAGCTGCAGGACGATGTCCTGGTTGCCGCGCAGCCGCCGCGCGATCCCGGGCTCGAACACCAGGCCCGGCTTGTTCGGCGTCACGCCGCCGATGTTGGTCGGCCCGAGCGCGCCGCCCGGACTCAACGGCTGTCCGGCCGGCTGCGTGAACGCGATGACGTGATGCACATGCGCGCGCGCGCCGGGCTTGATCTCGATCGCCTGAATCCACTTGTCTTCGGTCAGGCCGGTCGGAACCCGGAAGTACTTGTAGGGGATCGTGCCCGTTGCCGGAATCACGAACTCCTCTTCCATCGTGAACACCGCGTCCGGCTTGCCGATCGTCCAGCCGTCGACGAACTGCGGCAGGGGTGGGAGATCCTTGTCATCGCCGCGCGGCGCGCCGGCGTCGACCCACGCCACGATGGTGTCGATCTCCTGCTGGGTCAGCCGCGGATCGTTCTTGAACGTCCCGTGCGCGGGGTCGGCGCCCCACGGCGGCATCTGGCGCGCCACGACTTTCTGTTTGATCGATCGTGCGTACGGCCGCGCCGCTTCGTAGGTGACCAGCGACATCGGCGCGAACATCGTCGGCCGATGACACTCCGCGCAGTTTTTGTAGAAGATCGGCGCGACGTCCTTCGAGTAGGTGACGGAGGTATCCGCCGCCCGAGCCGCGTTCGGGAGCACCACCAGCATCGCCGCCATCAGGCCCAGTGCCGTCCGCCGCATATCGTGTTCTCCTCGGCGCGACAGCGGTAGTGCAGCCCCTCGGGCTGCCGGCTCATGGCAGGCCTGAAGGCCTGCGCTACCGTTGACTTCGCGCGCTCGAAAATTGAGGTCTCTATTTTAACTTACCGGCCCGGGCCCGAGGAGGTTTCAAGCGGCGAATTCGGAGCGGCCGAGGGGATCGCCGGGCTCCGGCGCAACCGCGCGACCGTCGAGAATCGTGCGTGCTCTCTCGAGATCCAACGCGTTGTCCCACTTGGCGATCACCGTCGTCGCCACCGCGTTGCCAATCAGATTCGTAATCGCGCGCGCCTCGGACATGAACCGATCGACGCCGAGGAGAAGAGTCAGCCCCGCGACCGGAATCGTCGGAAAGGCGGCCAGCGTGGCGGCGAGCGTGATGAATCCGCTGCCCGTGACAGCCGCCGCGCCTTTCGACGTGAGGAGCAGGACGCCGAGGATCCCGAGCTGCTGACCGAGTGTCAGGTGGACGTCGCTCGCCTGCGCGACGAAGATCGCGGCCATCGTCATGTAGATCGAGGTGCCGTCGAGATTGAACGAATAGCCGGTCGGGACCACCAGGCCGACCACCGGCTTCGCGCAGCCGAGATGCTCGAGCTTCGCCATGATCCGCGGCAGCGCCGATTCGGACGACGAGGTGCCGAGCACGATCAGGATTTCCTCCGCGATGTAGCGCAGGAACTTCAAGATGCTGAAGCCGACGGCCGCCGTAATCGCTCCCAGCACGACGAACACGAACAACAGACAGGTGATGTAGAAGCCCGCCATCAGCTTGCCGAGCGACAGCAGCGATCCGATCCCGTAGCGGCCGACCGTGAACGCCATCGCCCCGAACGCGCCGATCGGCGCGAGGCGCATGATCAACGCGACGACGTCGAAGAGCGCGTCCGACGTCATCGCGATCACCTCGACGAGCCGCGCCACCCGCGGACCGAGCCGCAGCAGTGCGAGACCGAACACGACCGAGAACAGCAGCACCTGGAGAATCTCGCCGCGCGCGAAGGCGCCGACGACGCTGTCCGGGATGATGTTGAGGAGAAAATCGATCGTGCTGAGATGCTGCGATGCCGTCGTGTACTGCGACACCGACGCGAGGTCGGCGGTGGTCGGATCGAACCCGAGTCCGGTGCCCGGCTGCAGCACGTTGACGACGACGAGGCCGATGATCAGTGCGGCGGTGGAGACGACTTCGAAATAGACGAGCGCGCGAACGCCGATGCGCCCGACGTCCTTCATCGCGCCCATGTGCGCGATGCCGACGACGACCGTGGTGAACACGATCGGCGCGATCAGCATCCTCACGAGCTTGATGAACCCGTCGCCGAGCGGCTTCATCGCGGCCGCTTTCGCCGGCGCGATGAAGCCGAAGAGGACCCCGAGCGCGATGCCGAGGAGAACCTGGAAGTACAGACTCGTGTAAATCGGGCGCCGATTCACTGTTGCTGCGAGCTCGTCGTCTTGACCGTCGGGTACTTGATGCCGAGCTGATCGAGGTAGGTCTTGTACTTCGATGGATCGTAGTAATACTTCTTCATCTCCGGCCGGTACTTCGCCATCGTCTGCTCGTTGAGCCAGATCG
>DAIUKO010000466.1:0-4069 GCA_036848175.1 Vicinamibacterales bacterium
CGGCGGGTAGTCTTCGTCGCCGCTCTGATGGAGAGCGTTGACCTGCAGGGCGATGCCGCCGCCAAGGTTCACGCGCGCCCCAATCGTCTGGCGGCTGAGGTATTCGTCCGATCCGGATTCCACGTCCTGGAAGTCGAGCCGCTCGACGCGAAGGACCGCGGTCACCGGTCCCATGATCGTGCGATGAACGATGGCGTCGGCGTACCAGCCGATCGACGTGCCGGTGCCAAACGGATGGCCGGAGACCCATTCACCGCGCAGCTGCACGCCGGCGTGCGTCCATCGCAGATCGACGCCGGTCACGTGATTGTGCTCGTCGGTGACCGGTGCGGTCTGCGACGGCTGCGTTCGCATGTAGCTGACGCCGGCGATGAGCGGTCCGTAGTATCCCTGCGCGCGCACGACGGTGTCGAGGCCGGAACGCCGCACCACTTCGCCGACGTCGCCGGGCGCGCCGAGCGCCGCTTCGACCGTGAATCGTGGAATGCCGACCACGAGGTCGGCGCCTTGCTCGAGCTGATTGTTCGACAGCAGCGAATACTCTTCGTAGCGAACCAGCGGTGCGCGCAGAAAGCCGGAATACGCGTGGTCGCTGGCGTTGTAGATGCCGAACGGCGGACGAAACCGTCCGCCGCGGACGCCGACGAGCGCGTCGTGCGGCCGGAAGAGGCGCTCGCCGTAGGCTTCGATGATCTGCACGCGATTGGTGTAGGGATAGGCCGCGTTGAAGCTGTCGCTCTCGTGATCGAGATCGGACAGCGAACGTCCCGCCCATGCGGCCTCGCCGAAGAAGCGAATGCCGCCCTTCACATCGCCGAACACTCGAAGCTGCGTCGCAGCGGCCATCACGTCGTCGGTCGAGTATCCGCCCGTCAACGCGGCTTCGGCGGTGATCGACTGTCCGTGCGCCGGCCGCGGTTCGATCAGGCAGGCCGCGCCCGCGATGACGAGCGCGAGCCTCAGGGCCACGCGACCTCGAGCGTTCCGCTGGTCCACGTGCCGGTCAACTCGCTGACGGCACCCGGACGCCACGCGTGGTAGGTGTGCGTCCCCGCCGGCACCGCGGCGATCGTGAAGGCGCCGCTCTCGTCCGAACGCGCGAAGTACGGCGAATCGACCGTCATCACGTAGGCCGCCATGTTCGGATGGATGTTGCAGAAAATCCGGCTCAGTCCGGTCTGATCGAAGAGGACGCGGCGCATCGCGCCGACCGGATACATGCCGAGGTCGAATCGTTTCCCGTCGCGAAACGAGAAGACGTTGTGAAAAACCCGATCGTTGTTCGGAAAATCGACGGTCGTCCCGACGCGGACGACGAGGACGTGCGGGCTGAAACTGAGGTTGCGCTGATCGAGGACGACGCGCGGCGCATCCGGCCGTGGGTTCGGGCGCGGCGCGTTCGGCGCCTCCAGCCAGACCACCACGTCCCGCGCCGGCGCGTTGGCGCCGCGTGCAATTCCGTGCAAGTCGGATGCGGACTGCCCGAAAGTGGTGAGAACCGGCGATCCTGACAACGACAGCAGGAGCAGCGGCCCTGCGAACGCGAGAACCGTGCTTGACTTTCGACGGATAGACCCCCCTTGTCATGGACGGTTGGCCGGGGGAACTCGCGGTCGTACGAAATCGAATTCGCTCTATCCTCTCATGGGTCAGGGTTATCCGTAAAAGACCAAAGAGGTCCGAAGGAGTCGTTATGCGGACGAGCATCAAATGCGCCGGCGCGATCCTCGTCGCTCTGGCGGTCGGCGGTCGCCTGAGCGCGGCCGATCCCACGTACCAGAAGGTGGGCGAGATTCACATCGGTGGAGCGGGCGCGTTCGACTATCTCGCCGTCGACGCGGCCGCGAAGCGGCTGTACGTCACGCATGGCACCGAGATCGTCGTCATCGACACGGCGTCGGACGCGATCGTCGGCCGAATCACCGACACGCCCCGCGTGCACGGCATCGCGTTCGCGCCGAATGGCAAGGGGTTCACGAGCAACGGCGGCGAGAACAAGGTGAGCATCGTCGATCTCAAAACACTGCAGACGCTCAGCAAGGTCGAAACCGGCGCGAACCCGGACGCGATCCTCTACGAGCCGACCCGCAAGGAGATCTACGCGCTGAATCACAGCGGCAAGTCCGCCACCGTGATCGATGCCGACCGCGGCATCGTCGCGGCGACGATCCCGCTTGGTGGACAGGCGGAAACCGGACAGGCGGATCCGGGGCTTGGCCGCGTGTTCGTCAACATCGAGAACACGAGCACCATCGACGTCATCGACGTGGCGTCGCACGGGGTCGTCGCGAGCTGGCCGGTGGCGCCGGCGGAGAGTCCGACCGGCATGGCCATCGACGCGTCGAGCCATCGCCTGTTCGTCGGCGGCGGCAAGGCGATGGTGATGATCGACGCGAAGAGCGGAAAGGTGATTGCGAACGCGCCGATCTGCTCCGGCACCGACGCGACGTTCTACGACGCCGATCGGAAGATGGCGTTCAGCTCGTGCGGCGCCGGCAACATCACCGCGGTCAAAGTCGCCGGCGACACGCTGAGCGTCGTCCAGACGATTGCGACCGCGCGCGGCGCCCGGACGATGACGATCGATCCGTCGACGCACAAGATCTACACCGCGACGCAGAACTTTCAGCCGCCCGATCCGAACGCGCTCCCGCCCGCAGCCGGCGCGCGCGGCCGCGGTCCGGCGCCGGTCGCGGATTCGTTTCACGTGCTGATCTATGGCTTGAAGTAGCGTCGCCGCAAACCGCCCGAGCCCGAGGCTGTCGTCGTTTGTGGATGGCCTCGCCATTGCTATTCATGCGCGCATGAGGGTACTCGGGCGCGCTGTGTTGTGGACCGTGGTTTGTTGTTTTGCGGCATTGTCGGACGCGCGCGCAGCAGAGCGTCTGTGCGACGCGTCGGCAGAAAACTGTCGAACTCCGCTGATCACCCTGATCGATAACGAACGCATCGGTATCGACGTCGGCGTCTGGTTCTTCAAGGACGATCGCTACGTGTCGGCGCTCATCCGCGCGCAAAGGCGTGGCGTGCGCATCCGCATGCTCATGGATACGCGCGCAAACGCCGTGTACAAGGAAAACGGACCGGAATTCGACAAGCTGATTGCCGCGGGCATCCCGATGCGCCGCCGCATCGCCGGCGACATCCTCCATTGGAAACTGATGATCTTCGACGGTCAGGGTGTCGTCGAATGGTCGGGCGCGAATTTCAGTCCGGATGCGTTCGTGCCCAACATCGCGTATCACGACTACGAAGACGAAGTCATCTATTACTCGACCGAGCTGCTCGGCTCGTTCATGACGCTGTTCGATGACATCTGGACCAACACGAAGGATTACACGAACTACAAGAACGTCACCGGTCCGCTCACGCGAGTGCACCCGACCTCGCCGGTCGACCCACGTCTCAACTTTCCGCCGAAAAACAGTTATCAGGATCGGCTGATCCCGTTGATCGATCGCGAGCCGAAGGGCGGGTTGATCGATGTCGACATGTACCGCATCACGCTCGGGCGCCCCGTCGATGCGCTGATTCGCGCGGCGGCGCGCGGCGTCCGCATGCGGTTGTATCTCGAGCCGAACGAGTACGCCAATCCGAATCGCCCCGGCAACAAGGTGCAAATGGATCGGCTCGTCGCCGCAGCTCAGAAATATCCCGGCACGATCGAGATCCGCATGCGCGCTCATGCCGGCCTGAACCATCAGAAGACCGTGTGGCTTCACGCGCAGCACGTCGTCGTCTTCGGGACGTCGAACTGGTCCGACGCGTCGGACGACAATCAGCTCGAGGCGAATCTCTTCACGGACAGACGCTTCGGCGACCCGCTGAACGACTTGATCTTCGCCGACCTCTACGAAATCTTCCTGCGGAAATGGACGAACTCCGCGGCGGACGGCGCGATCGAAACCACTGCATGGCGAACGCCAACGCTTCCACCGCCTGTGCTGCCTGACACGTGTCCCGATCCGAAGGCGCAGAACTTCAATGGGCCGATGCCGTGCCGATATCCGGAGCCACCGCCGCCTGGCGGCAGTGGACCCACGGGGCCGACGGGTCCCACGGGGCCGAC
>DAIUKO010000467.1:0-3971 GCA_036848175.1 Vicinamibacterales bacterium
GCGCGGCGGCGGATCGATCTGGGTGACCGGCACCTACGATCCGCAGCAGAACCTGATCTTCTTCGGCACCGGCAATCCCGGTCCCGACTATTACAGTCAGGCGCGCGAAGGCGACAACCTGTATACGGCGTCGCTCGTCGCGATCGATGCCGACACCGGCCAGCGCCGCTGGCACTACCAGTTCACGCCGCACGACGTGCACGACTGGGATTCGACGCAGGTGCCGGTGCTCGGCGATCTGACGATCAACGGCCAGCCGCGCAAGGTCGTGATGTTCGCCAACCGCAACGGGTTCTTCTACACGATCGATCGCGTGACCGGCAAAGTGATCGTCGCCAAGCCGTTCGTCGAGACGACGTGGGCGAAAGAGATCGATCCGAACGGCCGGCCGGTGCTGCTCCCCGGCAACCTGCCGGACGAGGACGGATCGAGAACCTGTCCGGATCTCGGCGGCGGCACCAACTTCATGTCGCCGTCCTACGATCCGACGACGCGGTTGTTCTTCGTCACCGCCCGCGAAACGTGCGCGATGTACTACTCGTGGGATCAGAAATTCAAGCCGGGCGAGCAGTACGAGAGCGGCGGCACGATGCGGCCGCGCGATCAGAAGAATTTCGGCGCCCTCCGCGCGATCGATCCGACGACCGGCACCTTGAAGTGGGAGTTCCGCTATACGTCGGTATCCTCGTCCGGCGTCCTGACGACCGCGTCCGGCGTCGTGTTCGCCGGCGACGGGGACGGCAATATCATGGCGTTCGACTCACGGAACGGAAAAAATCTCTGGCACTATCAGCTCGGATACCCGATGCGGTCGACCGCCGGGACGACATACATGCTCGATGGCCGACAGTATCTGCTCGTGCCATCGGGGAGCATGCTCACCGCGTTCGCGCTGCCGCGGTAGCGCGGCGCGCTCACGCGGCACAAAGGACACAAAGGCCTCTGTGCCCTTTGTGTCCTCTGTGTCCTCTGTGCTTCTCAGAACCGATACCCGAATCCGAACGTCATGCCCTGCGCGTTGATGGGTGCATCCGCCTGGATGCGCGAGAAGCGGTACCCGGCGTCGACGGCCCAATGGCGCGCGACTGGCACGGCGACGCCGCCGCCGAGCGTGAACATGAACGAGTTGCTCGGCGCGGGCGTGGTGAAGACGCCCGCCGTCTCGAGCTGCGTCGTCACGTCGTCGCCGACGGTCGGCGTCGTGCCGTCGGGCAGCGGCCCGCTCGTGTAGGTGAACTGCGCGGTCGGCGTGAGCCGCGCGAATCCGATGCCGCCGAGCGCGTACGGCGCGACGCGGCTGCGCGTCGGCACCTCGAATCGCAGGCCGCCGCCCGAGTACCACGCCGGCACGCGGCCGGTGCCGACGACGTCGAGGCCGTTCGATGCCGAAAGCGTCGCCGTCGTCGAATCGATCGCAGGCTGCACGCCCGACGGCTGCAGGTTGCGGAACTGACCGAAGTTTCCGTAGACGGACAAGTGCGGCGCGACGCGGACGCCGCCTTCGACGAGGACGTCGCCTGACGTTGTCTCGGGACTGACGACGAACCCGCCGGCGCCGCTGATGAATCCGCGCTCGGCCTGCGCCATCGACGGCGCCGCGCTGAGCGCGACGAGCGCCGCAGCCAACCAGATCACCTTCATTACGTCCTCCTGTGCGGCCGCGAAGTCTATAAACAGTCCGAAAGCTGCCGACATCTGGTGACGATTGCTTTCGTCGCGGTGATGACTGTTCGTTGATGTGATTCGGCAACCACGGTGCCAGCCGCGGCGCGGCGGGCACGCGACGCGCGCAAGCACCGCTCGCCGTTCGCGTTTCACCGTGCGCGCCGATCGCGCTCACGCCGGCGCTTTACGCACAGCTCACGATCGAGTGTCGTCGGATGAGGGCGGATGTCATCAATCGAGCACGCACGCGATCGATCGCGCTGTCACGGTTGTTTCATCGCTGCGCTGCAATTGGTTCACGAATCGATCGGTCTGACTTGCATGAAGCCGGCGACTGCAGCGAAGAGAGTGAGTGTCATGTGCAAGAGAATCGGAAAATGCCCGCGAGTATTTCTTGTCGCAATGTTGATGACGATAGGCGCGGCGTCCGCGGCGCGCGCGGAGGAACGGATCGTCGCCAACGTCCCGTTCGCCTTCATCGTGCACGGCGTGAAGTTCGAGGCCGGCCGCTACACCGTCACCGAGGGCGCGTCGGCCGGAGGCGTGTGCAAGATCGCGAGCGCCGACGGCCGGCAGGCGATCTACGTGATGACCAATTCCTCGTCGGCCGACAGGGCAGCGGACAAACCCGAGCTGCTGTTCGAGAAGTTCGGCAATCAGTACTTTCTGTCGAGAGTCGTGCCGCTCGACGGTGACGAACGCGAGATCGTCCTCACGCCGGCGATCATCGAACACGAACTGACCGCAGTCGCAGCGGCGGAGAACCCCTGAGCGCGAAACACGTACCGGTAGCTGCGCTACCGGTACGCGGCTACCGGTACACGGCTGGCTCGCGCCGCTCTTCAAGCATGACGAAATCGGGCCTTTGCGGCGCGAACGAGCAACACCTATGCTCACGATATGAGCCAGGCTGACGCCGTTGTCGTCGGCTCGGGACCGAATGGTCTCGCCGCGGCGATCGTCATCGCGCAGACCGGCCGCAAGGTCATCGTCTTCGAAGCCGAGCCAGAGATCGGCGGCGGCGTACGCTCGGCGCAGCTGACGCTGCCGGGCTTCGTCCACGACGTCTGCTCCGCGATTCACCCGTTTGCGGTCGCGTCGCCGTTTTTTCGGACGCTGCCCTTGTCGTCCTACGGTCTCGAATGGATCGACCCGCCCGCAGGGCTCGCGCATCCGCTCGACGATGGGAGTTGCGGCGTCATCTATCGGTCCGTCGATCGGACTGCCGCCGGGCTGGGCGCCGATGGTGCTGGCTATGTGAAACTCATCGGTGCGACTGTCGCTGCATGGCCGCGCATCGAGACATCGGTGCTGGGTCCACTCGGCTGGCCGCGCCATCCGATCGATCTGGCGCGCTTCGGCCTGCGCGCGCTGCGGCCCGCCGACGGTCTGGCGCGGCGAACGTTCGCGGGTGATCGCGCGCGCGGCTTGTTCGCGGGCATCGCGGCGCATGGAATGCTGCCGCTCGATCGATCGCCGACTTCGGCGTTTGCTCTCGTCCTCGGCACGATGGCGCACGTGGCGGGCTGGGTGTTTCCGCGCGGCGGATCGCAGCGCTTATCGGCCGCGCTCGCCGCGCACCTCGCATCGCTCGGCGGCGAGATCGTCACGGGCACGCCGGTGACATCACTCGACGAATTACCGCAGTCGCGTGCCGTGTTGTGCGATCTCTCACCAAAGCCGCTCGTTCGGATCGCGGGGGATCGGTTTCCGGCGTGGTATCGGCGCAAGCTCGAGCGATATCGATACGGGTTGGGCGTGTTCAAAGCGGATTGGGCGCTGAGCGCGCCGATTCCGTGGCGTGCTGCCGGGTGTGCGAGCGCGGCGACGGTTCATCTCGGCGGCACGCTCGACGAGATCGCGCAGTCGGAACGTGACGCATGGGAAGGCCGGATCAGCGAGCGTCCCTTCGTGCTGCTCACGCAACCATCGCTGTTCGATGCGTCGCGTGCGCCGAGCGGGTGCCATACGGCCTGGGCGTATTGTCACGTGCCGCACGGATCGGCGGTCGACATGCTTGCGGCAATCGAACGTCAGATCGAACGCTTTGCACCAGGCTTTCGCGATCGCGTGCTGGCGCGCGCCGTGAGGCAGCCGGCCGACTTCGAGCGGCACAACGCGAACCTGGTCGGCGGCGACATCGGCGCCGGCGCGAGCGATCTCTCGCAGCTCTTCACCCGCCCGACGTGGCGAACCTATTCGACGCCGGTGCGCGGCCTCTACATCTGCTCGGCGGCCACCCCGCCCGGCGTCGGCGTCCACGGAATGTGCGGGTACTTCGCCGCGAAACGCGCGCTGAGCGAGGT
>DAIUKO010000468.1:0-3962 GCA_036848175.1 Vicinamibacterales bacterium
GGTTTTGGGATTGTTGCCGTTCGGATTTAGGATGCGTCGATGATTCGCGCCCTCTTCCTCGTGGTCGTCGCGCTGTCCGCGGTTCAGAGGTCGGAGAGTCCTGGCGTCAGTCAGGTCCGCCTGACATATCTCGGCACCGCAGGTTGGGAAATCAGCGACGGCCGAACGACGCTGCTGGTCGATCCGTACCTCTCGCGCCTGCACATGACGTCGCCCAACGACGACGTCCTGCCCGGCGATCGGCGGCGACGATTCACGCCTGCCGACGCCGCGGAGTCGGACACGGCGACGATCGACCGGCACATCCAGCGCGCTGATTTCATCCTCATCACGCACACGCATACCGATCATGCGCTCGACATGCCGCACATCGCGCGGAAGACCGGCGCGACGGTGATCGGCACTGAAAGCGCGCGCAATCTCGCGCGCGCGTACGGGATCCCCGGCGACAAACTGATCGTCGCGCGCGGCGGCGACGATCTCGAGTTCGAGGGCTGGTCGTTGCGCGTCATCCCGAGCCTGCACGGCATTCTCCGCCGCGCGCCGTTCCTGCGTCGCGATCCGAATGCGCCGCCGGCGCCGGCGGTCATTCCGCTCGACGTTGCGGCGCCGCTCCACCTGAATCAATTCGCTGAAGGCGGGACGCTCGCGTACTTGATCCGCATCGGCGGCCGGCAGATTCTCGTCTTCGGATCGATGAACTACATCGAGCGCGAGGTCGAAGGGCTGCGGCCCGACGTCGCGCTGATTGGAGCGATGCCCGAACGCCGTGAGATTCACGACTACACGAGCCGGCTGCTCAAGGCGATCGGCTATCCGCGCCTGGTGCTGCCGACGCACTGGGATCGGTTCAACGTCACTTACGACGTGAGTCAGGCGCCGGCAATCGAACGCCTCCAGTCCTTCATCGCCGACGTGAAGGCGGCCTCGCCGAAGAGCGAAGTCATCGTTCCGAAGTACTTCGAAGCCATCGCGGTCCGGTGACCCGTCGATGAACCGCCGCGAGTTCCTGCACGTCGTCGGCGGCGCGCTTCTCGCATCGCAAGCGCCGCGGCCGTTTTCGTCGCGCGCGATCGATCTCGTCAACGAATCGGTCGTCGTCGACATGCTGCATCAGATCGTCTACCGCTTCGATCAGACCGACGTCCTGAAGCGCTGGCTGTACGAACCGGACGGGTTCACCCCGGAGGATTTCGACCAGTACCGGCGATCGGGGATCACCGTCATCGGTCTGGGCCGCGGGGCGGGTCCCTACGACAACGCGTTGAAATATCTCGCGGAGTTCAACGGGTTCGTTGCCGCCTATCCGGATCGCCTGCTGCGGATCGTGCGAGCGGCCGATTTCGAGCGCGCCAAGCGGGACAGGAAACTCGGGATCCTGATCAGTTTTCAGGACTCTCAACACTTCCGGTCGCCAGACGAAGTCGATGTGTTCTATGGACTGGGCCAGCGCGTGTCGCAGCTGACCTACAACTTCAAGAATCAGATTGGCAGCGGTGCGTTCGAGCCGCCCGACGCGGGCCTCACCGAGTTCGGCCTGCGCATCGTCGAGCGGATGAACCATGTCGGGATGGTCGTGGACGTGGCTCACGGGGGCGACCGCACGATCCTCGACGCCTGCGCCGCCTCGACACGTCCGGTGATCGTTTCACACGGCAACTGCCGGGCGCTTCACCCCGGCTATCCGCGGTGCGTGACCGACGAGGGCATTCGTGCGCTGGCGAAGAGCGGCGGCGTCATCGGCATCAACTTCATCAGCTTCATGGTCAAAGCGAAGGAACCGACGACGGTCGACGATGTGATCGATCACATCGATCACGTGCGTGATCTGGTCGGCATCGAACACGTCGGGATTGGCAGCGACTTCGGCCTGGAGAGCAACGATCACATGACCGATCGCAACGAGTTCCGCCGGTTCCTCGCCGCCGCCGACAAGCGCTATCGCGTCCACGCCCGCGAGGCCGTCGAGGATCTCGATCATCCGCTGCGGTTCTACACCCTCACCGACGCGCTTCTGCGCCGCGGCTACACCAGCGAACAGGTCAAGCTTGTGATCGGAGGGAACTTCCAGCGCGTCCTCGGGCAGGTCTGGCGGTGAAGGAATTTCGAAACCGTCAGACATGGGACCTTGGGAGTGTGCAGATTGGGACCTTTGTCTGATTCCGATACACGCGTTCTGTTTTATCCTTCCGGCATGGCCGCGATCCCCCAACCGCGCCGGTCGCTGTTTGGCGACGTCGTGCTGCTCGCGTTCCTGGCCGCTCAAGTCTGTGACGGCGCCTTCACCTACTTCGGCGTTCATCATTTCGGCCTCGACGTCGAGGCGAATCCGATCGTCGGCTGGTACATCGCGATGCTGGGGATCGGCTACGCGCTCCTGGCCACCAAGGGCCTCGCCGTCGCCTGCGCGGCAGTGCTCCATCTCTTCGCGCGACACCGCGTGCTCGTGGTGCTGACGATTTTCTACCTCACGATGGCAATCCGGCCCTGGATCCATCTGCTCAGCGCGATCGATTGAAAAGATTCGCGCGCCATGACGTTCAGGCGCGACCTCGTCAAAATTCTTTCGGCGCAGCCGCGGTCGGTGTCGTCGATCGCGCGCGAGCTCGGCCTCGATCGCCGCGACGTCGAAGACGATCTGCGACACGCGATCCGATCCGCGGAGGCCGCAGGCCACACCGTCGTCGTCGAACCGGCGCGGTGCAAGCAGTGCGGCTTCGTCTTCGGTGAAGACCGGCTGATGAAGCCGGGGAAGTGCCCGGCCTGCAAAGGCACGCGCCTCTACGAAGCGCAGATTTCGATCCGACTCTGACCTACAACGGCTCGTCGCGATGGACGGTCGCGGGCGAGAACGCCGGCAGGCACACGGCGACGTACTCCGCGCCGTCGGGTCCGGGTGTGCTGTAGCGGATCCACTCGCCGGGCAACGCGATCACCGCCTGGCCGGCGTGGACGTCGAGCGCGCCGCCTTCGTGTTCGACGCGAATCATCCCGCGCAACACGACGGTGATCTCTTCGAACTCCGGCCGCTGGCCGGGCTCCTGCCAGCCCGACGGCGAGACCATGCGTGCGACGCTGACACCGGTGTGCCCGGAGTTGACGCGGCCTGCGAACTCTTCAATCCGTTTCGGTTTCGTACCGGCGGCGGCGACGACAGCCGGCGCTTCGATCAGACGAGGCATCGGCGGCAGTATAGACTTGATTCGTGAGAAAGATTGCCGCCACCATCCTCGATGCGATTGGCGACACGCCGATGGTTCGCATCAACCGCATCACCAAGGGCGTTCCCGGCACGGTGCTCGCGAAGATCGAAACCTTCAACCCCGGCAACTCGATCAAGGACCGCATGGCGATCAAGATGATCGAGGATGCCGAGCGCGCGGGGCTGCTCAAGTCCGGCGGCACGATCATCGAAGGCACGTCGGGCAACACCGGGATGGGCCTGGCCATCACCGCCGTCGTCAAGGGCTACAAATGCATCTTCACGACCACGGATAAACAGTCGAAGGAAAAGATCGACGCGCTGAAAGCGTTCGGCGCCGAAGTCATCGTCTGCCCGACCAACGTCGATCCCGAGGATCCGCGGTCGTACTACTCGGTGTCGTCGCGGCTCGAGAAAGAAGTGCCGAATTCGTGGAAGGCGAACCAGTACGACAACCTGTCGAACTCGCAGGCGCATTACGAACAGACAGGCCCGGAGATCTGGGAGCAGACCGCGGGCCGGATCACGCAGCTCGTCGTCGGCGTCGGGACCGGCGGCACGGTATCGGGCGTCGGGCGCTACCTCAAGGAGCGGAATCCGACGATCAAGGTGTGGGGCATCGACACCTACGGTTCCGTGTTCAAGAAGTACAAGGAGACCGGGATCTTCGACAAGCACGAGATCTATCCGTACATCACCGAGGGGATCGGCGAGGACTTCCTGCCGAAGAACGTCGACTTCGACGTCATCGATCACTTCG
>DAIUKO010000469.1:0-3923 GCA_036848175.1 Vicinamibacterales bacterium
TCGTCGCGCCGCTCTTCGAGCAGCAGCAGGCGTTCAACTCCGCCGTCGTCGATCATCTGAACCAGAACGCGCCGGTCGCGCGCCAGACGCGCGAGTCGATCGCCACAACACTCGTCCTGCTGCACGACACGATGGGCGAGCTGATTCGCTTTCAGAGTCTGCTGGTGATCTTCCTGCAGCAGATCACACCCTATGTCGACACGCGCGACCGCGATGTGGCCGGCCTGCTCCGCGGTCTGTCGGGCGCGATCAACGCCGTCGCCGACGAGCTGCTGAAGAAATCGGAAGCGATGCTCGCGCGCGATCGGCGTCACGAGATGCGCGTGTCGGAGCTCGACGCGAAACTGACCGCTCTCCAGCAGCAGATGGCGGCGCTTCAGCAGGTCCTCGAGAAACGCTAATCGAGCAGAAAATCGAGCGCGCCTTCGAGACGGTAGGCCCAGGCCGCCTCCTGGTGTCCGCCGCCGGCGTCCTCGATGTAGCGAAGAAGCGCTGCCGGCCGCCTGGCACGGCGTTCCGTCACCGGCGTCGTGCTCCGCTTCGTCCGCGTGTCGCGGCGGAGCCCCTTGCGCACGAGGAGCCTCGCCAGGTTGCGCGCGTTGCGCGCGGTGTTGCCGCCTTCACGCAGCCCGACGTCGAGATAGACGCGCCCGCCGGGCGCTTGCTCGGCGGCGATGTAAGCGAGAATCGCGGCCTGCGCGAACCATACCGACGGGCTCATCACCCCGGCGCGCCCGAACACCGACGGGTAGCGAAAGAACGCGTAGAGGCTGATCAGGGCGCCCATCGACGATCCGACGATCGCGGTGTCGTCGCACGCGGCGCGGGTGCGGAACAATCGATCGATGCGCGGCTTGAGCGTGTCGACGAGAAACGACAGATACGACTCGCCGGCGCCGCCGCCGTAGCGGCGATCGGGAAACGGACTGTATTCCTCCAGCCGCTGCTCGCCCGCATGGTGCACGCCGACGACGATGATCTCGAGGCCGCGCGCGGCGAGACGTTCGAGCGTCGGCTCGAGATCCCACGTGCCCGCGAACGCCGTCGCCGGATCCGACAGGTTCTGCCCGTCCTGCATGTAGACGACCGGATAGCGGCGGCTCCCGCTGATGCGATAGGACGCCGGCAGATAGACGTCCACGTCGCGGCGGTTGCGGCGCTGCGGAGACCAGACGTTCTTGAGGGTGCGCTTCAAGTGGTGGACAGTTGAGGGGCTACTCCGCGGGCCTTTCGGGTGGCGGCGCCGTGGCGAAGAAGTCGCGATAGAAGCGTTCCGTGTAGTCGGCGATCAAGGCTTCGACCCGATGGGGATCCGGCGACGCGACGATCAAGCCCGCGTGATGGTGCTTGCGGATCCTCGTCGTAATCTCGGGATCGACGTAGCCTGACATGTCGGGCGCCTCCTGCCGCGCCAGCGACAGCACGATGCCGGAATGATCCTCGCGATGCGGCGGCACGCGGTAGGAACCGTTCTCGCCGGCGACTTCAATCTTCGCCCACTCGCGCCAGAGGTTGATGCCGGTGCCCGCCTCGATCGTATCGACGATGAAGGCGCCGCCGACGCGCGCCGAGGTTTCGAGAAACACGAATCCGCCGCCCGCGGTTCCATCCGATCCGCTCGCTCTGATGAACTCGCTGTGCGACACGCCGCGGTGGAGACCAAGACCGTCCTGCAGGCGCCGATTGAGCGCGAGGAGCGCCGCTCCCTCCTCCGACTCGTCCGCGAGCCGGCGCGTGATGAAGATGCCCCCCTCGTGCGCGATCTGCATCGGCGGCCGGCCGTACTTGAACGCCACCGCGAACACGACGACGCCGTCCCAGATGATCGAGTCGACATGGTAGACGTCGCCCGGCACGAACTGCTCGAGGATGCAGTTCGAGCGCTCGTCGCCGGCGGCGTGGAGCGCCCGCCACATCTCGTCGTGGCTGTGAACTTTCTTGATGCCGATGGCGGCGGCGGACGACCGCGGTTTCAACACCCACGGCGGCGGCACGCGCGCCGCCCACGCGTTGACGTCCTCGTCGGTGAAGACCGGCGCGAACTCCGGCACCGGAATGCCGAGGCGCTTCGCCGTCATCCGCATCGCGAGCTTGTCGCGGAAGCGGCTGGCGGTGGTGCGGCCGATGCCGGCCAGCTGCAGGTGCTCGCGCAGCATCGCACCCATCTCGACGTCGAAATCGTCGAGCGCCGTGAGGCGGTCGATGCGGCGGCGCCGCGCGATCGCGTCGACGGTCCGTTTGATCCGGGCATCGTCGGCGTCGCGCGGGATGCTGTGGATCTCGTCGATCGATTCGCGCGGCCACGCGTCGTTGGCGAGCTTGTCGGAGGTCAACAGCAGGACGGTGCAGCCCTGCTGCTTCGCTTCCCTCAGGAACGCCTCGCCTTTGAAGTACGTCGCGACACAGAGGATCGTCAGCACTTATACTCTCTCGCTCGGCTCACGCGGAAATCCCATGCACAGAGAAGGACATCGCTGGTACTCCGATCGTCTCGGGCGCGACATGGGCGTGCTGGTCTACGGCCATTGGGGTCCGCCGCTCGTCATGTTTCCGACCAGCGGCGGCGACGAGGGGGAATACGAGCGGCAAAGCATGATCGGCGCCCTCGCCGACCATATCGACCGCGGCCAGGTCAAAGCTTTCTGTGTCAACATCAACCACGGCGACTCGTTCGGGAACCGCGGCGCGCATCCGCTGCACCGCAGCTGGATGCAGCGCATGTACGACGAGTACATCCGCCACGAAGTCATTCCGTTCGTGCGCCAGCATTGCCGCTCGCACGACGTCGGCGTCTGGACGATGGGCGCCTCGCTCGGCGCGTTTCATGCCGCCAACACTTTGTTCAAGTATCCCGACGTCGTCAAACGCTGCTTCGCGTTGTCGGGGGTGTACGACATGAAGCGGTTCATGGACGGCGCGTACGACGACAATTTCTACTTCAACAACCCGGTCGACTACCTGTCGAACGCGTCGGATCCGTGGCTGCTGGGCAACCTTGCGACCTGCGACATTCACATCGCGACCGGCTCGGGGCCGTGGGAGAAGAGCGACGAGTCATACCGGCTGTCGCACATTCTGTCCAGCCGCGGCATCAGGCATCATCTCGACGATTGGGGGCCAATGGGCGGACACGACTGGCCCTACTGGAAGCACCAGATGCGGGAATATCTCAAGTAATCAGAGGCCGAACCGCTCCATCCGGTAGCGTCCGTTCCCAATCACCTGCTCGTCGTCAATCCACACGTCGCAGGCGCGCGTGAGGACGTCGATGTGGGTCCGTGACTTCCAGGCCGCGCCGGTCTGGCTGCCGTACGGATCGCCGAACGCGATGTGGACGCCTGGAATCTTTTCGTCCTGCAGCAGCACGCCGATCATGTCGTCGAGCGCGATGTTGGTGCCGAAGGCGAGCTCGCCGACGCGGTCGCTCTGCTCGTCGGTGTGGCAGTAGTCCCAGAACTCCTGCTCGAGATCCTTGCGCGCGCAGTGTGCCGCCTTGAGGCGTGCGCCGGCGATGTCGAGCGTCAGCGGCGTGGCGCGCAGGTCGCCGTACTTCGGACCGAAATAATCGCCCGCGGTTCCATCGCACACGAACACGCCATCCACGCTCGCCGGCGTGGTGAACACTTCTCCCGCCGGGAGGTTCGACCAGTAGCGCCGGTTGATCAACCCGCTCGTCTTCACCCACGCGAGCGACGGATCGAACGACGCGGTGAACGACGTGCCCGACCTCGTCTCGACGCGCAGCCGCTCGGCATGCCGCATGCGTTCGCACAGCCGCTGGCTGAGCGTGTCGATGAGCCGGTAGTCGGCGCGCATCCCTTCGCGCATGATCTGCGGCGTGACGCCGACCATGTGCGCGTAGCGGATGCCGCGCCGCTCGACGACGGACACGATGGCCATCCGCGCACCGAGCTCGCCCGGCT
>DAIUKO010000470.1:0-3738 GCA_036848175.1 Vicinamibacterales bacterium
TCGTAGGTGTGCACCTGCACCTTGACGTCGTCGAGCGCCTCGATCGTCGGGTTGGCGACGGCGCGGTTGGTCATGTCGGTGATCGGCACGCCGTCGAGTGTGTAGTTGTTGCCCCGGCGCGTGCCGCCGCCGAGCGAGAGCAGCGACGCGTTGCTCTGATCCTGCTGACGGTTGAACTGCGCGTCGCCCGACGGAATCACCGTCGGGACTGACACGCCGATCAGGAACGCGGCGCGTCCAGGCGCCGGCAGGGTCTGCAGCGACTCGCTGTCGAGCACGGTGCCCTGAGATGCGTTCGCCGTCTCGATCAGCGGCGACGCGCCCGTGACCGTGATGTTTTCCTCGATCGCGCCCACCTCCAACGTCAGGTCGAGCACCAGAAACGTCTGAGTGCCAATCCGGATGCCGCCGCGATCGATCGTCTTGTATCCCTGGATCACGCCTTTCACGTTGTACGTACCCGGATCGACGTTCGCGAATACGTATTCGCCCCGCTCGTTCGTGACCGTTGATCGCTTGATATTGGTCTGCTCATTCGTGAGTGTGACCTCGACGCCGGGCACGACACCGCCGGAATCCTTGATTGACCCGCGGAGTCCTCCTTGAAACCCCTGTCCCGTGGCCGATGCGGCGATGGACACCACGAACAACGCGCCGAAGCAGAGCGCCCGGATTCTCATAGATCCCCCTCCAGCAAAAGAAGGACGGAACGTGCAAATCGAGAAACGTGAACCGGGAATTCCGAGGAATGCGGCGACGCCGACCAGGGAGAAGGGCCCGCGGAGGACGCGACGTCCTCCGCGGGGTCTTGCTGTCTTCGTCGAGCTAGAAACTGAACCTGAACATGATCTGCGTGATGCGCATGAACCCGGCCTGCGTATTGATCTGGCCGAAATTGGAGTTGTTCACGTTGTTGGCACCCTGCAGCGTGCGGACGTTGACGCGGTTGAAGAGGTTCAAGGTCTCGATCTTCAACTGCGCCGTCTTCGCGCCGCCGAGACGGAAGTTCTTGATGAACGAGGCGTCGACGTTGCGCTGCGTCGCCGACCGCGCGTCGGTGATCGTGCGCGGCGCCGTGCCGAAGGTCGATGCCGCCGGCAGAGAGAACGCCGCCGGATTCACCCACGTCGCGGATGGATGATCGACCGACGCGAGCCGATCCTCATAGCCGCCGCTGGTGGCGATTGCGGTGCCGGTCAGATTCGGCCGGTTGAAGCCGACGTACGAGTTGGTGTTGTCGTTGGTGAGCGGCGTGAGCGGGAAACCGCTCTGGAAGTTCATCGCGGCGGACACAATCCAGCCGCCGAGCACCCAGTCGGCGACGCCGCTCTTCGCCCACTTCCGGTTCTGTCCGAATGGCAGCTCGAACACCGGCGCGATGATGACGCGGTGCGGCACGTCGAGCACGCCGTAGGTGTAATCGGCGTCAGGGTTGTAGTACGGCGAGCCGGGAATGTAGTTGTAGCTGTTCAGCGCCTGGGTATTGGGCGCTGCGACGTAGAAATTGCTCTCGGCGAACTGGTTGTCTTTCAGCACGCTGTAGGTGTAGCTCACGCGGCCGCCGATGCCGTGCGACATGCGCTTGCTCCACTCGATGACCGCCGCGTTGTAGAGGTTCTTCCCCTCGGTGACGTGCCGCGCCAGGATGTCCTGGAACTGCGGATAGGGCCGGAGCAGCTGCCGGCGCTGCAACGTGGCCGCCGAGAAGAACGACGTCCCTTGAAATGCCGGGTTGCCCTGGAACGGGTTCGGCACTGCAGCCGTCAGCGCCGCCGTGCCGAGCGCCATGTACTTCGGATCGAGCTGGTTGATGTTGATCGCCGCGTCGTTCGATCCGCCGAGGCCGAGATGATCGCCCTTCGCGCCGACATAGCTCACCGTGATCGCCATGTTGCCTCCCAGCTCGCGCTGGAAGTCGGCCGAGTATTGCTGCACGCGAGGCGCCGTCCCGTTCTGATCGACGTAGCTGATGGCGAGGCCCGCACCGGTCGCCGCACCGCGCGAGCTGCCCGATGGCAGCACGAGGCCGTTCGGAAACGGATTGGTCAGCGTCACGGTCGGACCGGTGGCCGTCAACGCCTGCGGGCTGATCGTGTTCTGTGTGAACCCGACTTGACCGTAGTTGCTGGTCGACGTGCTTGGAACCGGATAGTTGTACGGCGCCCAGTAGATGCCGTAGCCGCCGCGGATTACCGTTTTCGGGCTCACCGAGTAGACCGCTCCGACGCGCGGCGACCATTTGACTGCGGGCGGATTGCCCTGCGTGTCAGGCGCGCCGTTGACGCCGGCGTACATCAGGCCGCCCGTCATGGTCCGCGCCGGAGTTCCGGCGACCGGGTCCGCCGGGATCGTCACGACGTTGCTGATGCCGTTCAGCGTCGCCGCCGGATCGAAACCGACGGTCAAGTTGTTGTTCACTTCGCGCATGCCGCCTTCGTGCTCGATGCGCACGCCGTAGTTCACGGTGAACTTCGAGTTCACGCGCCAGTCATCCTGCGCGTAGCCGCCGAAATAGTGCGCGAAGATGTTCAGCGGCGTCGTCGACGTGAGTGTCGTCTGCCGCGTGGCGTCAGCCGAGGGATATCCGAGCAGGAACGATGCGAAGGCATTGCCGTCGGCGGAGTTGATCCCCGAGATGCTGCCGTTCGACGACGTCATGTCGCGGTCGAAGTCGAAGAAGCCGGCGCCGTCGCCGGGAATGAACGTGTCGACGCCGACGCGCCGGTAGTCGGCGCCGACCTTGAACGTGTGCGTGCCGACGAATTTCGAGAACGCACCGTTGCCGGCCCACGACTTCCATCCGATCTCGGTCGGGTTGATCGCACCGAACGTCCGGCCTTGTCCGTCATATCCGCTTCTGATGCGGACCTGCGGGAACTTCTTCAGCGTGATCTGATTGAGATACGTCTGCGAGAAGGCGAGCGAGGCCGGATCGAAGTCGGCGGTCAGCGTGTTGTTGTCGGGGAACGTCGTCCAGCCGAAACGCAGCGCCATGACCGAGCTGTCGTTGAGCACCCAGGTGTTGTTCAACGCGACGATCTGCGGGCGGCGCTTCAGCAGGTAGTCGTTCGGATCGGCGAAGCGGTTCGGTTCGGTCTGGTCGGCGGTGCCGAAGTAGTTCGCGCACGGCTCGTCGGTGCGGTTGTAGAGATAGAAGCCGCTCAGCGACACCTTGTCAGTGATCTTGTGCTCGACCTTCACGCTGTACAACTGCTCGAACTTGTTGTTGATGAGCGACGTGCGGTTGTAGTTCGGGTTGCCGTTGTCGACGTCGGTGTCGGGACTCGGCAAGTACTTCAACATCGCCGCGGCGACCGGATTGATGCGGCCGGCCGGAATCACGTTGCCCGCGAACGGCAGCTTCGTGACGGGATCGTAAATGGTCACTGGGCGGCCACCGGCGGTCGCCGCCGAGAAATCGCCGCGGCGTTCGGCCGCTGTCGGCATCAGCACGCCGATGTTGCGCGTCTGAACGTCGTGGTAGTCCTCCGACGAGAACCAGAAGAACGTCCGGTTCTGCTTGATCGGTCCGCCGAACGCACCGCCGCCCAGGTAGTACGGACTGTTCGGCTTTCCGATGCCCGCCTTCCCGCTAAAGAAGTTGTTGGTCTGTCCCCAGATCGGCCGGACCTGGAAGAACGCGGTGCCCTGGAAGCGATTGGTCCCAGACTTCAGCGTCGTGTTGAACACGCCGCCGCCGGTGCGGCCCATCTCCGCGTCGTAGGTGTGCACCTGCAC
>DAIUKO010000471.1:0-3734 GCA_036848175.1 Vicinamibacterales bacterium
GTCGCCGAGTGCCACGAGTCGAGATGGCCGCCGAGCATGACGACTTCGTCCTTCTTGTCGCTCCCGGGAATCTCGGCGATCGCGTTGTAGGCGGTGGCGCCCTCGGGGTACACCTTGTTGACGATGTCGAACTCGAGCTCCACCGGCGTGCCGTCGGCGAGAATCCGCGAGATGCGCCCGTAGTCCTCGTTCCGCAGCACGACGGTCGGCAGCGCCTTCGCCGGATCGTAGGTGCGATTGCTGAACGCGATGATCTGGCCGTGCTCGCGGGCGGCGTCGTTCACGCGAAGGCGGGCGCCGTTGGCGACGAGGAATTCATCCACCTGCCGGTTGATGTCGTTGGCGGTCATCGGCGGCGGCGGACCCTGATTCTGGCCGCGGCCGCCCCGTCCGAACTGTCCGGCGTTTGGATTGTTCGGGTCGTACTGCGCGCGCACCTGATCGTCGGCGCGCCGTTTTGCCGGCGGCGTGATGGTAACCGGCACGAACGTGTGCTTGCCGACGAGAACGATGCGGCCGTTGACCCTGTCGCGCTGGCTCGCCAGCGCCGACGCGAGTTCGGCGGAGGTCGGCCGCTCGGGCAGAACGATCTGCGACGCCTGCGCGACGATGGTCCCGTTGGTGCTCGGCGTCCACGCAATCACTTCGGCGGTCAATTGATCTTTCACTGGCGAAACGATGTGCGCGCTGAAGTGCTCGTTGACCCAGCCGGGATGCCCGAAGTCCCACGGCTCGAGGTGGCCGTTCGTGAAACCCCAACTCTCCATCGTCTTGACGGCCCATTCGCCGGCGGCCTTCAGGCTCGGCGATCCAGTCAGCCGCGGACCATATACGTCGGTCAGGAAGTGCAGCGTGCGCATGATCTGCGAACGGCTGTTCTCCTCCTGACGGATCTTCGCGTTGATGTCGGCGTTGGGTTTCTCCTGCGCGGCGGCCGGCGCGAGCAGCAGCGCCGCGAACAACGCGAAGCACATCGTCCGTTTCATGTCTTCTCACCCTTCATTCGATGCCGCAGCCAGACGGTCGCCGTCGTGAGCTCGCGCTTGACCGTCGCCGGCGACACACCGATCGCTTCCGCAATCTCTTCGATCTTCAGACCGCCGAAATAGCGCAGCTCGACGGCTTCGGCCTGGCGCGGATCGAGGACCGCGAGATCGTCGAGTGCCTGATGCAGATTCAGCACGTCGATGTCCTGGCCGCCGGCCGGATCGGGGACCTGCGAGACCGACACCGGATCGCCTGAAAACCCTTCTCGCTTGCCGGCGCGTTTGCGGCGCGCGTGATCGACCAGCACGCGCCGCATCATCTTCGCGGCGATGCCGAAAAAGTGCGCGCGGTTTTCCCAGCGCACGCCGCGCTGCGGCATCAGCCGGAGATACGCCTCGTTGACGACGGCCGTCGGCTGCAGCGTGTGGCCGGCGCGTTCGCGCCGGAGATAGCTGGCGGCCAGGCGGCGCAGCTCCCCCTGCACGAGCTGCATCAATTTCTCCTGCGCGTCGACGGACCCCTGCCGCCACTGCGCCAGCAGCATCGTCACTTCGTCTTCGGCGTCGTCCTTCATTGCTGTCGCAAATGTTAACTTCTGCGCCCGCGCTTACGTAATAGAAGGGTGATGATGCCAAAAACCCTGCGAAGCTTAATATTTCTGGCGCTCGTTGCGCTTTTGAGCCCGGCGGCCGCCTCGGGCCAGACCCGAACCCCGGCGCCGGCGCCGGCCCTCCCCGCCGTCGTCCCGGCTGCTCCCGACGAAAACGCCCGCGAGACGCGCGACAAGCTGCGACAACTGCTGGATCAGTATCCGCCATCGCTCACTCAGGTGCTGCGGCTCGATCCGTCGCTCGTGAGCCGAGCTGATTACGTCGAGCCGTATCCTCGGCTCGCGGCGTTCCTGGCGCAGCATCCCGAAGTCGCCCATAACCCGGTGTTCTTCCTCGGCGACACACGCTTCAACGTAACCGATGCGCGCGGCCGAACGTTCGACATCGTCCATTCGGTCCTTGGCGGCATGGCCGGGCTGACGGTGTTCGCCACGATCGTCGGCCTGATCGTCTGGGTCGTCCGCTCGGTGATCAGCTACCGCTCGTGGAAGCACATGGTGAAGATTCAGACCGAAGCGCATACGAAAGTCTTCGATCGGCTCGGGTCGAACGAGGACCTGATGGCGTACATCCAGTCGCCGGCCGGCCAGCGGTTCCTGACCGCGACCTCGACGGCCGTCGATCTGTCGCCGCGCAGCGTCGGCGCGCCGGTCGGCCGGATTCTCTGGTCGGTCCAGGCGGGCATCGTCATCACTCTGGCGGGCATCGGCCTGTTCGTCGCCAAAGGCATCGTGATCGAAGAAGCCGCGCAAGTGCTCTACGTAATCTCCGTGCTGGCGATCGCCATCGGCGTCGGCTTCGTCGTCTCCGCGCTCGTCGCCTACGCGCTGTCGCTGAGACTCGGCCTCTTCGAATCGCCGCGAACGTCTCATGCGTGACATGACCTTTTCCGAGATCGAACGGCTCGGCGCAGCGGTCGGTGAGGCCGACGAGGCGTTCAGCATGGACGAGGATTCGTTCCGTGTGTTCTACGAGCGGACGGCGCGGCCGGTGTGGGCGTATCTGTCGCGGATGACGGGCGACGCACGGCTCGCCGACGATTTGCTCCAGGAAACGTACTATCGCTTCCTTCGCTCCGGCAGCACGCACGAGAACGAGACGCACCGGCGCAACTATCTGTTTCGCATTGCGACCAATCTCGTCCACGATCAACGGCGCAAGCCGAGGGCCGATCGCGTGGAGCTGCGCGACGGCATCGGGGCGATCGACGCGAGCGTGGACAGCAACGTGGCAGAGCGCACGGCGTGCCGGCTCGATCTGGCGCGCGCGATGGGACGGCTGAAGCCGCGCGAGCGCGACATGCTGTGGCTCGCCTACGCGAATGGATCGTCGCACCAGGAAATCGCCGACGCGCTCGGCCTCAAGCGCGCCAGCATCAAACTGATGTTGTTCCGGGCCCGACGACGGCTCGCGAACCTGCTGCGGGAGCCGGGGACTTAGCGGAGCGTAGGGGCTGGAGCGGTTCTTGTCATAACAAGCCTCGGAGCGGGATGTTCGGGCCGCGACAGCGGAGCGGCCCGGCAGCAGGTTCGAGGAGATGGGCCACCAACGTGGAGTGTCTGCGCGAACAAGAGATCGTCGACGCCATCGCCGCCGGGCGCTGGCCGCACGCGTGCGATCCAGCGCTCACGGCGCACGCGGCCGCGTGCGAGGTGTGCCGTGACGTCGTGACCGTCGCCGTTGCGCTGCGGGACGACGCCTTCCGCGCGAGGCACGACGCTCGTCTGCCGTCGGCGGGCCTCGTGTGGTGGCGCGCCACCATTCGCGCGCGCGCCGAGGCGACGCGCGTCGCCGAGCGGCCGCTCACCGTCGCGCAAGGCATTGCCGGCGCGTCCGCGGTGGGACTCGCGTGCGGGCTGGCCGGCGTCGCATGGCAATCGGTGCAGCGTTTTCAACGCGTCGGCGAAATCATCGCCAGCCTCGACGCGAGCACGCTGCAGTTCGCGTCGGAGTCCGCCGTCCTGCTGCAGCGCGCGCTGCCGCTCGTCATCGGCCTCGGCGCGTGCCTCCTGATCGCGCCGCTGGCGATTTACTTCGTCCTTTCGGACGACTAGCGCCGCTGAGATTTGAGGATTTGAGGATTTGAGGATCTGAGGATCTATTTGATTTGAGGATCTATTGGTCGGGGTTGATCCG
>DAIUKO010000472.1:0-3701 GCA_036848175.1 Vicinamibacterales bacterium
TCGAAGTCGCTGTTGCGGTAGAACTCGAACACGTTGCCGCGTACGACGTTCGTGCCCGACTTGATCACGTTGCTGATGACGGCGCCGGCGACGTTGCCGGTGTCGGCGGCGTAGTTGTTCGTCTCGACGCTGATCTCCGCGAGCGCATCCGGACTCGGCTGGTACGCCACCAGGTTGTCGATCGACTCGTTCATGTCGATGCCGTCGACCATGTAGTTGTTGGTCTGCTCGCGGTTGCCGTTCACGTACGGGCGGCCGGCGCCGAAATTGCGGACCGCGGTGAAAGAACCGGGATTCGGCGTGACGACTCCCGGCAGCAGCAGCGACAGCTGTCCGGTGTTCCGTCCGTTCAACGGCAGCTCGTTCACGGTCGTGCCGGAGATCACCTCACCGACGGTCGCGGTCTCCGTCTGCAGCAGCGGCGATTGACCAGCGACGAGGATCGTCTCTTCGATCGCGCCGAGCTGCAGGCTGAAGTCCATGCGCACGATCGCCTTCGCCTCGACGGCAATCGCGTCGGTCGTGACCGTCTTGAAGCCCGAGAGCTCCGCCTTCACGACGTACGTCCCGACCGGCACGGAGGTGATGCTGTAGTTGCCGGCCTCGTTCGAGACGGCGGTGTAGGCCACGTTGGTGGCCTGGTTGGTTGCAGTGACCGTCGCACCTGGTACTTTCGCGCCGCTTTGATCGCTGACGATCCCGGTCAGCGATCCCGCGCCGGTCTGAGCCGCCGCGGCGGCGGGAAGGAGAAGTGCAAGCGTGATCGAAAAGAGCGCCGTCGACTGGAACAGTCGCGGGATTCTCATGGGTCCTCCCTGAAGTTCCGTTTGGTGTCGGTAACGATGGCGTAACCGAAGGGGTGAGTCAAGGGTAGGATCAGCAGTCGGAGGCGTTTCCCATGCACCGCCGATCGTTCGTTCGCCTGCTGGCGGCCACGCCGTTTCTTCAGGTGCCGTCCGGCCTGCCGCCGCTCCGCGTCGTGTCGAAATACGCGGCGGCTGCGACTCCCGGAATGCCCGGCCCTTATCCAGGCCGCGTCGTGGCAGTCACGTCGGACAAGTCGGTCGACCCATCGACCGGCAAGGCCGACGATGAAACGGTGCGCGAGATGATGGCGCGCGGAATGCGGACGCTGACCGGTGCCGCGACGACCCGTGACGCGTGGCGCCGCTTCTTCGACGCGACGGACGTCGTCGGCATCAAGGTGAACTGCGGCGGCTATCCGCATTGCATCTCCGCCTACGAGATCGTCGCCGAGACGGTGCGCCAGCTCACCGGACTCGGCATCCCGGTTTCGCAGATTTACGTGTACGAGCGCTTCCAGGATCAGATGACGGAGTGCAACTACGCGGCGCATCTGCCCGAGGGCGTGCAGAGCGTGGCTGCCGAGCGCGCCAACCGGAACGTCGACAACAGCGGCTACGATCCCGCGACGTATCTCGAGGCCGATCTCTTCGGCGAAGAGGATACGCGTTCGAACATGATGAAGCTCGTGTCGCAGCGGCTGACCAAGATCGTCAACATCCCGAACATGAAAGATCACGGCGCAACGGGTGTGACCGGCTGCCTGAAGAACGTCGCTTACGGCAGCTTCTCGAACGTCGCGCGCACGCATCAGAACGGCAAGTCGCACACCTACTCCGTCGTCGGCACGCTCGCGGCGATGGAGCCGCTGCGATCGAGAACCGTGCTGCAGATCATGGACGGCCTGCGCGGCGTGTGGCACGGCGGTCCGTTCGCGCGGACGACGCGCTACGTGTTCTATCCCCGTCAGATCATGTTCGGGACCGATCCGGTGGCGATCGATCGCCTGCTGCTCGACATCATCGAGAAGGAGCGGCGCGCGCACGGCGCCATCTCGATCTGGGATCGCTCGCCGGCGTCGCTGAAGGTCAACAACACCCGCGCGCGGGACGCGGATCCCAACGTCAACATCATCATCCGCGAGCCCGGACACGTGGAGTTCGCGTCGACGCTCGGTCTCGGCGTCTACGACAAGAAGAAAATCACCGTCGAGAACGTGACGGTGTGATTCCCCTGTTGCTGCTCGCCGCGCTGCCGTGCATCGAGGTGATGCAGGGCGCCGAGGCCCGCGCGGCGCTCGCCGCGGCGGGGATCACGCGAATCTGCGCCGAGTCGGATCTGGCCGGCCGTGAAGCGGCGGCCACGCCCGGCATCACCGCGCGCGCCGGAGTCGCCTCGCCGACGCGCAGTCCGTGGGTCGACGCGAACGGCTGGCGTTTCACGAGACGTCCCGATGCGCGATTCGTCTACGATGTTCCGCGCGGGAAAGCGGCGCTCGCCGCTGCGGAGGCGTTCGCGTACGGCGCCGATGCGGTGTTGAAAATCGATCCGGCCGATGCGCGCGACGTTGCCGCGATGCTGACGTTCCTCGAAGGTCTTCCCGCCGCCGATCTGCCGGCCATCGCCGATCTCGCCGTCGTCGACGATGGCTCGGCGATGACCGGCGAGGTGATGAATCTGCTCGCGCGCCGCAATCTGCTCTTTCAGGTGGTGCGCTCGCCGACGCCGCAGTTCGCCATCAACATCGCCATCGGCAGCGCCGCGTATCCGCGTCAGGAGGCCGCCGATCCGAGCGCCTTCGCCCAGAAGATCCGCCGCCAGTTGACCGACGAGCGTCGCGCGCTGCGCATCTACGGCAGCGAGGTCGTGATCGGCCGGCTCACCGGCGACGCGACTCGAACCAGGCTGCACCTGCTCAACTACGGCGGGCGCGAAATCGAAGGCCTGCGGATCCGCGTCCGCGGCGCGTACCGCCCCGGCCAGGCGCAGGTCGCCGGCGCCGGACGCATCACGCTCGAGGATCAGGTCGTCGCGGAGGGCGCGACCGAGTTCTCGCTTCCGCGACTGACGACCTACGCCGTGATCGATCTCGAGGCGGCGCGCTGAGGTCGAGATCCACGGACGGCGCGGCGATCTATTTGTAGACGGATTTCACTTCGGCGTTCTTGTCGGTTCTGGCGGCCTTGAAGCCCGACCCGCTGCCGGTCTGGTTGTATTCCTTCCACGCGCCGCTATCGAGGATCAGCGAGTGATCCTCGACGGATCCCTTCACCGAGACGAAATATTTTCCCGCGCCGAACGTGTCTTCAACGTCCTGGACGGTGGTCCCGGCCTCAATCTCGACGGCTGACAAGCCCACAGCCGTAAGGAGCGACGGAATCACCTTGTCGTCGTCGTACTGCCGGTACTGTTTTTTCGCCTGGTCGGTCCAGATCAGTGTGTGCAGATCCTTGGGACTGCTCTTGCCCCAGGCCGTGACTTTTAGGTAGATGATGGCCTGCAGCACGCAGGCATACGCCACGTTGTATTCGCTCGTGATGTCGTCGGGTTCTACCTTCGCCGCTTTCGGTGTCGCGTCACGAAGCTCAGTCATTCTTTTTTGAATCGCCGCCAGATCCGTCTTTTTGATTCCGTGTTTGGTGAGGAACGGCTTGGTGAGGTGACTGTTTTTGACCGTGATGATTCCGCCTTGTCGCAACTCCTCGGCGGCGCTGTCTATCGTGCGCTGAATCGCGCCGACAGCGGGCGGCCTCAACGGCCGATAGACCGGCGGAACGCTCGGCGCGACCATACCTGTCTTCGGTTGCAGCGGTCTCGGCGAGCGGTGCGGACGATAAACGGGCGGCGGAACAGGCGGCTTCTGCATGGCGTCGACAAGATTACACCCGCACGGATCG
>DAIUKO010000473.1:0-3677 GCA_036848175.1 Vicinamibacterales bacterium
CGGTAGTCCTTGATGGTCATGTCGATCCCGCGGTCGATGAGGAATCGCATCGACTCGTAGGGGTTCGGCAAGAAGACCAGGTGGTGCAGGATGCTCGCCGGCTCATGGGAGTTCCAGTGGGTGTTGATGTCTGCGCCGTGCTCGAGCAGGAAGTCCGCCACGTCGAAGTGGCGGTTGATGACGGCAAAGGCGAGCGCGACGTCGAGCACCTGCTGCGCCGTGGGCGTGTCCCAACTGAGGTGGCTGCGCGCGTCCGGGTCGTTGTAAGGATAGTGATCGTCGAGATTGCGGACGACGCCGGCGCTGTCGAACCACTGCTTCACCCGCGCGAGGTTACCCATGCCGGCTGCATACGGCAGGTCGTCCGGCACCGGCCAGATACGGGTGAGCAATGGAAGCAGGTGCGTGTTCGCGTACATGAATGCCCACTCGATGGCTCTCGACGGGGGCGGCGGCTGGCGCTGCAGGATTGCGGGATCGAGGTCGAGAAGGGCGCCGATGAATTCCCCACGGTCGTTCTGAAAACTTGCGGTTTCGATCAGCCTGGCCTGAAAGGCCACGTAGGCATCGCCGAGCAGCCACGGCTCACGCTGCAGCTCGCCGACGAACGGCGCCAGGTCGCGCTCATCAAGAGCGCGCTGGACTTGCCCCATGACAAATACCTTCCACAGTCCGAGCGCCGCGACCAGCGCAAAGTCGGATCTGTCGGATCGATTGAAGCACCTGATGAAAGACAGGCGGTCGGTGTGTCCGTCAATGTGCGTGCCGAGCTCGGGATCGAACGCGATCGATTGTTCCAGCAGGAGTGACGCGGCCGCCTCGTGCGCGAAGCGGCAAGCGCAGACGAACGCTTCATTGACGGTTTTGAGATCGTTCCCGTTCTCATTGAGAGCGGCGCGAACGCCGTCGAGATCACCGAGCGCGGCAAGGAACTTCAACGTGCGTGGCAGCAGGCCTTTGCGCTGAAACAGCTCGAGCAGCCCCCTGGCGCGGGATCGGAGAAGGCGCTCGCAGACCGACGGCATCACGACTGCGCCGGCGTCGATCAGTAGCTCCGCGCATGCTCCGCGGGTGAACCACTGTTCCCGCTGCGCGTCGCCGGCGTCGCCAAAGGCGCTCGTGGCCATTCCCAGCAGGCCGCGGTGTTTGTCGTCGTCTTTCCAGGAAAGCAGCGCCGGGTATTCGGCCAATAGTTGCTTGAGGCGTTCGACGTCGTTGCCGTGAATGATGCGTCGAGCCTGCGCGACCGCCCACTCGAGCCCCTTGCCGAGCCGCTTGCTGACCTCAGTCGTGAGGTCTTGCCAGCCGGCGTAGCCGTACTCACGCGCGAGCACGAGTTGGGCATCGCGCAGCGCCAAGGATCGATCCCGCGCGAGCTTCTTTGCCTGTTTGCGGAGCGATTCGAGAGACGGACGATCGGGGAGGGATCTCGAAGTGGTCATTGCGACCTCCTTTCATCAATCGCCTGTGCCCCGCTGAAACCAGGCTGAAAGAAGGTGCACACGCACACGACTCAGACCAAAACAGGTGGGAGTGTTCCCTTGCCGCGGGTTGGTGGCGCCCTGTCAGCGCGCTCCCGCCAGTATCAAAGGACTGTCGCCTCGATGTCAACCGCGCCGAAGCTGGAGCAATGTCGCTCGAGGCGAGGCAACCTTCGCTGAGCGTGATGTCTAAGACGCTGATGGGAGGCTGCGGGAACCTATCGCGCCGGCGTATCCTAAGTCAGCCAGCCGGTGGCAACGTCGCGGATCGAATGAATGCACTTTTCAGGATTCGAACCTGCGGAAACGCTCTCGCGAGACTATCGTCATGAACAAGCAGATCGCCGCCCTTGTCGCTATCGGCCTGGCGCTCGTCGGCGCTGCGGGCTCGCGTCCGCAACCGGCGCCCGCCGCGCAATCGAGCGCACGTGAATTCGTGATCCGCGACGTGCGGATGTTCGACGGCGAGCGAGTCGTGCCGCGGACCAACGTTCACGTCCGCGATGGATCGATCGTCAGCGTCAGCGGCACGGTGCCGACGGGCATCGAGTCGATTCCCGGCGACGGGCGCACGCTGCTGCCAGGATTCATCGACGCACATACGCACAGTTGGGGCGACGCGCTCGAGCGCGCGCTCGTGTTCGGCGTCACGACTCAACTCGACATGTTCACGGAGAAAGGCTTCGCCGCGAGCATGCGCGCCGAGCAGCAGAAGCCCGACGGTGCGCTGCGGCGTGCGGATCTCTACTCATCGGGCACGCTCGTCACCTCTCCGAAGGGACACGGCACCGAATACGGCATGGTCATTCCAACGCTTGCGACGGCCGCCGACGCACCGGCGTTTGTCGACGCGCGCATCGCGGAAGGATCCGACTACATCAAGATCGTGTACGACGACGGCGCGGCGTACGGGATCAGTTTTCCGACACTCGATCGTGAGGTCCTGAAAGCCGCGATCGACGCGGCGAAAGCGCGCGGGAAGCTCGCCGTCGTGCACATCGGATCGCGCCAGGGCGCCGATGACGCGATCGCCGCCGGCGCGAGCGGCCTCGCGCACATCTTTTGCGACGCCGCGCCCGCCGCCGACTTCGCGAAGCGCGTCGCCGTCGCGCGCGCGTTCGTGACGCCGACGCTGTCGGTGAACGAGAGCACCACGGGCGTGGCGAGCGGCGCGTCGCTCGTCAAGGACCCGCGCCTCGAGGCGTTCATCACCACGCAGGAACAGACATCGCTCAATGGATCGTTCCCCAAGCGAGCGGCGTCGAAAACGAACCTCGCCTTCGCGCTCGAAGCGACCAGGCAGTTGTACGACGCGAAGGTGCCCATCCTCGCTGGAACGGACGCGCCGAATCCGGGGACCTCGCACGGATTGAGCATGCACCGCGAGCTCGAATTGCTCGTCCGCGCCGGACTCACGCCAGAGGCGGCGCTCGCGGCCGCCACGTCGGTGCCCGCGCGCACCTACAACCTGCGCGACCGCGGACGCATCGCCCCTGGACTGCGTGCGGATCTCGTCCTGGTCGCCGGCGATCCGACGCGCGACATCATGGCCACCCGCGATATCGTCGCGATCTGGAAGCGCGGCGCTCGCGTCGAACGGCCGAAGGCCGCGCCTGCCACCGCCACCGCGCCGGCCGCAGCGACGACGACCGGTCTCGTCAGCGATTTCGACGCGTCTGAGGTGCGTGCCGAGTTCGGGGGTGGATGGCAGATCTCGACCGACAGCCTGATCGGCGGCAAGTCGACGGCGACGATGAAGATCGTCGGGGGCGGAGCGAACGGATCGCGCGGCGCGCTCGAAGCAACAGGCGTGATTGCCCAAGGCGCGCCATTTCCATGGGCCGGCCCGATGTTTTTCGCCGGCACTCCGGCGATGTCACCGGTCAACCTGTCGAAGTTCAAGGAGCTGACGTTCTGGGCGCGCGGCGACGGCGCCGAGCTGCAGGTCATGGTGTTCGCGACGCGTTTCGGCAACGCTCCCGCAACGCAGATCGTGAAGGTTGGTCCGGAGTGGCAGGAGATCGCCCTGCCGCTGTCGTCGTTCTCGGGCACCGACGGATCCGATCTGCGCGCCGTGCTATTCTCCGCCGCAGCGAAGCCTGGACCGTTCACATTCGCGATCGACTCAGTGCGATTTCGATAGGCCGCAGCGCGGCGCGCACGGCGACCGCGAGAGAGCGGGACCGCAACCGACCG
>DAIUKO010000474.1:0-3600 GCA_036848175.1 Vicinamibacterales bacterium
TGCACCTGTCCGCCGTGGCCGACCGACGGATCGAAGCCGAAGATTCCGTGCGACGGGAAGACGTCGCAGGTCGCCTACATCCTGATGGCCGAGAAAACGGACGCCAACGGCGATTCGCACAACAACGGCAAGTACACGATGTACATCAACGTATCGCAGCCAGCGCCGGATCACGGGCCGAACGTGATCAGGGACGGTGAGAATCTCAATCCCGTGAAGACGCTTCGCATGCGCTACGACGAGTGGCGGAAGAAGCAGCCGGCGGAGTTCAAGTAAAAAACCACAAGGGCACGGGAGGACGCGGAGACATGTACTTTCCTCGTCGTGAGCTGGTGTCGCGGTTCGTGCGATTGAATCTGATGCTCGTCGCGCTGACGGTCGCGCTCGCGTCAGGATTCCACGCGCAGACGCCTCAGCGCGGCGCGCCGCCGGCGGCGCCCGCGGCGCAGCCCGACGGTCGCGGCCGCGGAGGACGCGGGCGAGGCGCCGTGCAGGTCATGACGCTGACGTCCACCGCGTGGCCCGACGGCGGTCAGATTCCGATCAAGTACACGCAGGTGGGCGACGAGGCGTCGCCGCCGCTCGCATGGACCAACGTGCCCGAAGGCGTCGCGAGCTTTGTGCTGATCGTGCACGACGTCGACGCCGCAATCGGCAACGGCACCGACGATCTTCTTCACTGGCTGCTGTGGAATATTCCGGCGACGATGACGAGCCTGCCGGAGCGTCTGCCGGTGGCGTCGCAGCTTCCCGATGGCACGCGGCAGATCAGCGCCACGAGTCCCGGCTATCGCGGTCCCGGCGCGCTGTCGTCCGGGCCGGCGCATCACTACGTCTTTGAGTTGTTCGCGCTCGATTCGACGCTCGACGTTCCTGCGGTCGGCGCCTCGCCGCCGCAGACGCGCGCCGCGATTGTCGCGGCGATGGCTGGACACGTACGCGGAAAGGCGGCATACGTTGGCCTCTTCAAGCGCCAGCCATAAGGCAGATCTCGTCATCAGCAACGCCAAACTCTGGACCTATCGGACGAACCCCGTTCAGCCGCTCACGCCGCCGGCCGTCAATCGTCTGTCCGAGATCAAGGCGCAGACGCTCGTCATCGTCGGCGAACGCGATCTGCCGCACATCACAGAGGCGGCGAATCTACCGGCCAAAGGGATCGACGGCGCGAGGCTGGTGACGATTCCCGGCGCGGGACACATCGTGAACATCGACGCGCGCGAGCGGTTCAACGACGAAGTCGTGCGCTTTCTGAAGTAGGCATCGCCATCAATGCTGACCAGAAGCGAGCTCACGCGTCTGTGCCGTGCCCGAGACATGCTGCGCGAGACCGTCGAGGAGCCGCTGTCGATCCGCGACGTCGCGAGGGAAGCCGCGATCTCGCCGTTTCACTTCATTCGCCGCTTCCAGGCCGTCTTCGGCGAGACGCCGCACCAGTTCCGCATTCAGGCGCGCCTGGAGCGGGCCAAACATCTTCTGGCGCTGAGCGATTACTCGGTGACCGATGTCTGCATGGAGGTCGGCTTCGAGAGCCTCGGAAGCTTCAGCGATCTGTTCGCACGGCGAGTCGGCGTGGCGCCGTCGGTCTACCGGCGGCAGATCCGGTCGATCGTGTCGGTTCCGGAAATGCTGCCGCGCGCGCTCTATCCCGGGTGCCTGACGTTGATGGGCGCGGCTTTCGCAATTTTCGAGAAGCAGCAGCGCGCCGCTGCGGGCAGACTCCGGTCATGAGGATCAAGCTCACGAGCATCATGGTCGACGATCAGTCGAAGGCTTTGAAGTTCTACACCGAGGTCTTCGGCTTCGTGAAGAAACATGAAATCCCGGTTGGCGAGTATCGATGGCTGACCGTCGTGTCGCCGGAGGGACCTGACGATCTCGAGCTCTCGCTCGAGCCGAACGCGAATCCGGCAGGGAAGACGTTTCAGGAAGCGATGTTCAAGCAAGGCATTCCGATCACCGCGTTCGAGGTCGAGGATCTCGCCGCTGATTTCAAGCGGCTGAAAGGCCTTGGCGTCGTCTTCACGCAGGAGCCGACTCAGGCCGGACCGGTCACGATAGCGGTCTGCGCCGATACGTGCGGCAATCTGGTGCAGTTATATCAGCGCCGGCGACCGTAGCGCCGACAACGGGGTTTGCCCCACTTTTTCGTATCGACCGTTGAACGCCGGCCTCTCCGGCCGCTACGATCCGGCCGGTGACGTTTCGCGTCCTTCTGCAAACGGAATTCGACCGGCGCCGCTCGGCGAACCGGCGCTACTCGCTCCGCGCCTTCGCGCGGTCGCTGTCGGTCGACCATTCCGCGCTCTCTCAAATCCTGCGCGGCAAGCGGCGCGTCACCGTGCGAAGCATTCGCACGCTCGGACCCAGGCTCGCGCTCGACGCCTTGGCCGTCGCAGAACATTGCGCCGCCGAGAACGAGTCCGCCGTGCTCGACGCGATCGGCCGTCCCAACTTTCGCGCCGATACGCGCTGGCTGTCGACGATGAGCGGTATTCCGATCGATCAGGTGAACATCGCGCTGCAGCGGCTGCTCAGGAAGGGCGCGATCGTCATGCAGTCGCGCGAGACATGGATTCGCAGAGTGGAGGCGGAGCGTGGGTAATCCCGTCGTGCAGTGGCAGATCGTCGCGAAGGATCCGGAGGCGGTGACGCGCTTCTACTCGGCGCTGTTCGGCTGGACGATCAACGCCAGCAACGCCCTCGGCTATCGGGTCGTCGAGACCGGCAACGGCCGCGGCATCGACGGCGGCGTGTGGCCGTCGCCGCCGGAAGGTCACAACCTCGTGCAGTTGTTCGTCGAGGTCGACGACATCGATGCCGCGCTCGCGAAGGCGACGTCGCTTGGCGCGACCGTCATCGTGCCGAAGTCGGAGCTGCCGGATGGCGACGCGCTCGCCATCGTCCTCGATCCGGCCGGTCTCTCGTTCGGGATGTATCGCCCGCGGCTGTGAAGTCAGGGCCGCCGCCGCTGCGCAAGGTGGCGCCCGGCGTGCGTCAGCTGATGGCCGAGGTCGAAGCGCTCCGCGCCTTCGGCGAACACCGGGCGGTCAAAGTCGTCGATGTGAATCGCGACGAGCGTGCGATGCTGCTCGAGCGCGTGATGCCGGGAACGACGCTCGCATCGAGTGCGTCCGAGGACGAAGCGATGCGGGTCGTGGCCGGTCTCTTCTCGACGGGATGGCCGGCGATCCCACCCGCGTCGGCGGCGACGCCGATCGACGACTGCCTTCCTGCCCTCGATGCAGGCTCGTTCGCACGCGCCCGATCGATCTTCTCCGGGCTGCTGGCCGATTCAGCCAGCGCGGTTCTGCTGCACGGCGACCTTCACTACGACAACATCCTGGTCTCGGATCGCGGCGGGCATCTGCTGATCGATCCGAAAGGGTTCACCGGCGATCCCGCGTTCGACATTGGGTATCTGGTCAGCCGTCCGATGCCGTCGGCGCGCGACGCGTTGCCGCTGCCGCGCGCCATCGATCGGCGGCTCGCGTTCCTGCCGGATGCGCTCGGCCTCGACCCGCGCCGCGTCGCGGCGTTCGCGTACGTCGCCGCGGCGCTGTCGGTGGCATGGGCCCGCGAAGATCGCGACCCGAGTCT
>DAIUKO010000475.1:0-3578 GCA_036848175.1 Vicinamibacterales bacterium
AGGAACGTGAACGAGTTCATCTGGTTCGGGTTGTAGTAGATCCCGTAGCCGGCGCGCAGCACGGTCTTCTCGCGAAGACGATACGTCGCGCCGAGGCGCGGCGCGATGTCCTTGTAGTTCGGATCGGTGAACTCGAAGCCGGGGGATGGAAAACTGGTCGGGATGATCTTCAGCTGACTGTCGTCGAGCATCGACGCGAAGCCGGCATACGTCTGGACCGGCGTGTTCAACTCGTAGCGCAGCCCGAGGCTCAGCGTCAGATGCTGCGAGGCCTGCCACACGTCGTTGATGAAGAAGCCGTTGCGCCATCCGCCGACGTCGCCCTGGATCTGGTCGGTCGGGACGATCACCGTTCGTGCGAATCCGAGCATGAAATCGGCGACGGCATGGCCGCTCATGTCGCCGGTGAAATCGAACCGTCCGCGCGGATCGTTCGCCGCGCGGCGGCCGGTTTCCAGCCGGCGCAGGTCGAAGCCGGCGCGCACGTTGTGCGATCCGCGCGTATAGGCGGCAACGTTCGACATCTGGAACGTATTGTCGAACTGATACCAGTTCGTGCCGGCGCCGCCGAGCCCGGCAAACGCGCTGATGTTGATGCTCGGAATACCGGGATTGCTGTATTTCACGTCGCCGTCGAAGCCCGGAATGCCGAGGTCCGATCCGGCCGTCCCCTGGCCGTTCACCAGGAACGGATTCAACGTGTCGAACCTGACTTTGTGATAGCCGATCCGGAAGTCGTTGAGCAGGCGCGGCGACAACGTGTGGGTGTAGGACACGACCGTGTTGTGATTCACACGGGGCTGCGTGATCGACTGCGTTGGCAGCACCGTGGTCAGCGGAGCGGCGTTGGCGTTGACGTTGTCCTGCCAGTTATAGCGAACCGACAGACGGATCTTGTTGCCGAGATTCTGATCGCCGCGTCCGATGAACTGGTCGATGTTCTCCGTGCTCGGAATCGGGACCTGCAGATTCGAGGCGATGCCGGGCCGGTTCGGCAGCGGATAGTAATCGAGCAGCTTGCGCGACGTCGCTGAGAGCTGCGACGGTGGAATGATGTTGCCCGGAAACGGCTGACCGGTGAGCGGATTGCGAATCGTTCCGCTGATCTCGGAAAAATTTCCCTGCCGCATCAGCGCCGTCGGCACGGTCGCGATGGGGCTGAAGAGCGTGTCGCCGCGGACGCCTTCGTAGGCCGCCATGAAGAAGGTCTTGTTGCGCCCTTCGTAGACCTTGGGGATCCGCACCGGCCCGTCCATCTGGAAGCCGAACTGATTGCGCCGCCGCGGATTCTTGGGACCGGTCGGGTTCTCGAAGTAGCCGCGCTCGTCGAGGGCGTCGTCCTGAAAGAATTCGAAGAGAGAGCCGTGCGCCGTGTTCGTGCCGCTCTTGGTGACGACGTTGATGTGGACGCCGAGGTACGAGCCGTACTCGGCCGACGTGCTGCCGGTCTGCACTTGGATCTCTTCGACCGCGTCGGCGATCGGACGCATGCTCGTCGCGGCGAGCAGGTTCGCTGACGAGTTGATGCCGTCGAGCGACAGACTGTTCTGAATCTCACGCTGGCCGGCGCCTCTGAAGCTGAGGCCGATGTCGCTGTTCAGCCCGCCGAGCACGCCTGGGGTCGTGGCCGCGAGGTTCCAGACGTTGCGGCCGCCGAGCGGCAGATCGACGACCTCGCGCTGGCCGATCGTCTCCGAGATCTTGGCGCTGTCCGTGTCGATGATCGGCGACGTGCCGGCGACGGTGATCGATTCGTTGACGCCGCCGACCTGCAGCACGATGTTCGTGCGCACCACCTGGTTGTTGCCGACGTCGACGCCGACCGCCTTGAACGTCTGAAATCCCTGAACCGCGACGCTGATCGTGTAGCGGCCGGTGCGGACGAACTGGATGTTGTAGTAGCCGGCCGCGTTGGTGGTCGCCTCGTACGTGTCCTGCGTGCCCACGTTGACCGCGACGACTTGCGCGCCGGGGACGACGAGTCCGGCGCTGTCGGTCACCGTTCCGACGAGTGCCGTTTGAGAAGCCAGCTGCGCCGATGCATCCGCCGCGACGAACAGACTGAACGTCAGGAACCACGAGACTGCGCGCATGCTCCCTCCATCGAGAAACTGAGGCCGACGGAGAAACGGAGTTCACAAACGGAGCAACGGAATCAACGGAGAACGAACGGAGCTGAGTTCGACGGGCGTCGCGAAGCGACGCGCACCGACGGATCGGATCGGGATCATGAACGGCTCTGCTACCTGGTGCCGTTCATGATCCCGATCCGATCCGTCGGTGCGAGCCGGCCTGCTACGCAGGCCGGCCCGTCGAACTTCGTGATCCGCTCTCGATCTTCGCAAGCCGGCGAATAACCCGTTCCTCTCCGTTCGTCCTCCGTTTGCTCCGTTCCTCCGTTTGTGAACTCAGTTGCCTCCGTACAACTCCGTTACCTAAAAGTAGAACTTGAACACCAGCTCCACCGTCCGTGCGGTGCTGATCGTCGCCGTGCTCAGCGTCTGGGTGATCTGGCCGAACGTGTTCGGCGAGTTGATGTCGCGCGCGGGGGCGCGGAAGTTGGGCTTGTTGGTCAGGTTGAATGCCTCGATGCGGAACTCGGCGGCGCGCGGCCCGCCGACCGCGAACCGCTTCGACATCGTCATGTCCAGATTCCGATAACCGGGCGCGCGCTCGGTGCCGACGCCGCAGTTGCCCCACGTGCCCGGCGCCGCGCGCTGGTAGGCGCTGATGTCGAGCCAGTGATCCAGTGTCTGATTGGCGGGCGTCCCCTCGCCGACGCAGTTCGGACGCTCGCCGCCGCGCACCGCCTGGAGCGATGAGCCGCGGCCATCGAGAATCGTGATCGGGAATCCCGTTCGAGCCTGGAAGATGCCGCTCAGCCGCCAGCCGCCCAGGATCGCGCTGGTGACCGTCGATCCCTGATTGTCGCGTCCATACGGCAGTGCGTAGCTCGCCGAGAGCACGAAGTTGTGGCGGACGTCGAAGAACGCCGGACCGTAGTTCGCTTCCGGATCGTAGGCGTTCATCCAGTACGTGCCTTCGGCGGCGGTGAAGCCGCCCGACCCGTAGTAGCCGAGCTGATTCGCCTTGGCGCTGCCCAACGTGTACGACGCGAGGTACTCGAGACCGTGCGTCGCGCGCTGACGCACGCTCGCCTGCAGACCCTTGTAGTCGCTGTGGCCGCGCGAGGCGGTCGTCGAGATGTTGGTGATGAGCGGCGCGGTCGCGAACAGCGGACGCCGGTTCTGCAGCGGCGCCCACGTCGACGGATCGCCGACGCCCGGCAGCGGTTGATTGCCTTCGACCGGCGTCACCAGATGCGTGGCGTGATGGCCGACGTATCCGACATTGGCGGTGACATTCGACCTGACCAGGTACTCGCCGAAGACATTCCACTGCTGCGTGAATTGCGGACGCAGATTCGGATCCCACGCGCGCACCTGACCCGACGGCTGATCGAGCGGACGCAAATCCGCAAATCCGCTCGCGAGGCTGCCGCCGCCGGTCGTCGCATCGTAGGTGACCGCCGACTCGAAGAAGAACGGCGGATTGAGCGGCAGCCGCAGGTTCGCGCC
>DAIUKO010000476.1:0-3562 GCA_036848175.1 Vicinamibacterales bacterium
GCGGATCGACGCCGACCGTCGGCTCGTCGAGCAGCAGGATGTCGGGATCGTGCAGGAGACCGGCGGCGAGGTTGAGTCGGCGTTTCATGCCGCCGCTGAACGTCTTCACCCGATCCTTGACGCGATCCGACAGCTCGACGAGCTCCATCGCCGCGCCGATGGCCGAATCGAGCGCGCGGCCGGTGAGGTCGTAGAGGGCGCCGAAGAAACGGAGGTTGTCGCGTGCCGTCAGCTCGTCGTAGAGCGCGAGATCCTGCGGGACGAGCCCGATGCGCCGCTTCGCGGGATCGGTGTCGCCCGACAGGCGCTGACCGCCGACGAGCACCTCGCCGCGGTCCGGCGTCAGCAGACCGGCAATCATCGAGACGGTCGTCGTCTTGCCGGCGCCGTTCGGACCAAGGAGACCGACCAGCTGCCCGCCGGCCAACGAGAAGGACACGTCATCGACAGCGACCAGCGAACCGAACGATTTTTTGAGGTGTTTGATTTCCAGCATCTCGATTGGCGCGACGCCGCCGGTGATGGTGTCACGCCGATGGTCGGGCGGGCAGATCTTATCGGCGAACGCCCGGTTTTTCCCGACGAACGGCCTTCCCGCGCCGCTCGAAATGCTTCTGCGTGCCGCAGTCGCGCGCCTCGCGAATCCAGCCGAGCATCGCGTCGTCGAGTTGATCCGCGCGATCGATGCGGAAGTAGTGCCCGTGGCAGGACGGACTGAAGCTCTCGACTTTCTCGAGCCGTGGATCGCGCGGCAGCCTGCGCTCGAGGATCAGACCGACGCGCAGGTTCGTCTTGCGGACCGTCGCGCCGGCGAAGCGCATCCGCACCATGAAGACGACGCGCGTCTTCTGCGGAATCATCGTCACCGGTCCACATGACTTCACCATCCGCCTGAATTTCTGGAACACCTCGAAGACGTGCGGCTGGCTGCGCGCGAAGAGATCCACGAGCCGGTAGCGGCCGCACGAGTGCCACATGTTGGCCGATACGAACTTCGCGCCGCATTTCGGACAGGTCCACAGCGGCGGCAGCCGATCTCGCTTCATTCCGCTTCAACTCGAGAGCGGCCTACGACGATGCTTTCACTGGCCCATCGCTCACGGTGAACAACAACAGGGCGCCGGCGACGAGCATCGCCGCGATCAGCCACAGCCCGAGCGTAAAACTGTGCGTGGCGTCGTTGATTGTGCCGAGCAGGTAGGGTCCGACGAATCCCCCGATGTTCCCGACCGAGTTGATGAGCGCGATCGACGCCGCCGCGCCGACACCGCGGACCGTGGCGGTGGCGAGCGCCCAGAACGGACCCATCATCGACGCCAGCGCGGCCATCGAGATCGAGAGGGTGACGACCGCTGATACGACGCCACTGGCCTGCGTGCTCAACGCGAGACCAGTCGCGGACACGACGGCGGCGATTGCGAGATGCCATCGCCGTTCGCCGGTACGATCCGAATGCCGGCCGACGATCACCATCGCGATCGCACCGGCCGCGTATGGAATCGCCGTCAATGCGCCGACCGCGAAGTTCCCCGCGCCAGATGCGTTCTTGATCATCTGCGGCAGCCAGAAGCCGATCCCGTACAACGTGACCGGGATGAGCAGGAAGTGGACGACCGCCAGCAGCCAGACGCGCCCGCTCGTCAGCGCGGCTCCTGTCGTCGCCGCGCCCTTGCTCGATCGCGCCTCCTCGTCGAGTCGTGCGTCGAGGGCCGACTGCTCGGCCGCAGATAGCCATCGCGCGTCCTGCGGGCGTTCCGGCAGCGTCCGCAGCACGACGACACCGAGGACAATGGCCGGAAGGCCTTCCAGCAGAAACAACCACTGCCAGCCGACGAGACCAAACCCGTGCAGCGACAACAGCGCCCCGGAGATCGGCGATCCGACGACGCCGGCGGTGAGCACCGCCGTCATGAACGTCGCGATCGCGCGGGCGCGCTCGCGCGCGGGGAACCAGCGCGTGAGGTAGAAGATCATTCCCGGAAAGAAGCCGGCCTCGGCGGCGCCGAGCAGGAAGCGCAGCGTGTAGAAGCCGATCGGGCCGCGGACCAACATCATCGCCGACGACACGATGCCCCACGAAATCATGATCCGCGCGATCCACCTGCGAGCGCCGATGCGCGCGAGGATGACGTTGCTCGGCACCTCGAACAGGCCGTAGCTGAGAAAGAAGATGCCGGCGCCGAAGCTGTACACGGTCGCCGAGAAGCCGAGCGCCTGATTCATCTGCAGCGCGGCGAAGCCGACGTTGATCCGATCGAGATACGCGACGATGTAGAGAAGGAAGAGAAACGGGATCAGCCGGCGGCGCGCCTTCGCGACGACCACGGCGACGTCGACGGCGACGGCCTTAGCCGGTGTAGCCACCGGTGAGATAGGCCCACGGGCCGCGCGAGAACACGATGTTGACGTCGACGATGGGTACAAAGCCAAGCCGCCGTGCCAGGCGCAGCGACGTGGCATTCGATTCGAGCGCGCCCCAGGTCGGCTCCAGCCGCCGCTCGCGCATGTGATCGATCATGAATCGAACCGCGTGCGGCGCGAGTCCGCGGCCGCGGTACGCCTCGATCGTGTCGATCGACACGTCCCACAGCGACTCAGTCGTGAAGCACGCGTAGCAGAACGACGCGGCCACGCCATCGACGAACGCCGCGGCCGTCGGCGTCAAGCGGCGCGCGTGGGAAATCTCGTGCCGGAGGCCTGACGGGAGATGGTCGAGCGCATCGCCGTCCGCGAGCAACCGGACCGACACTCCGGCCGCCAGCGGCCGCAACTCAGGAGCGGCCGCGAGCGCGTGAAACAGCATGCGCTCGAGACGCCACGGCGCTTCGCCGGATGCCGAGCCGATTTCCCCGAGCAGCTGTTCGACGTGCGCCGCCGTGTCCGGCTGCGCGATGACCGGCGTCATCGTTGTCGTTCCGTCGAGCGCCGCCGCAAGTGCGTACGTCGGTGGATGGCCGATGACCGACACGACCGACATCGCGCCGTGCAGCAAACGGACAACGACGCCGGCGTCGGGCATGGGACCGGCGAAAAGCTGCGCGTCGGGCGACCGCAGCATCGCGTGCGTCTCGACGTAGCGCGGCACGTCCGGCAGGTCCGCGAGCAGCCGTGCCGCGAGATCGCGCGTATCTACTGCGCCCATGGCAGCTTGATGTTCTTGATCCGCGCCAGGCCCTTCTTCGTCAGCGCCGACAGTTCTTTCACCTGCGCCGGCTCGATGGTCGTGAAGTTGAAGCACGCCTTGCCCTGCATGCGCTTCTTCAGCGACGGCGAGATCTCTTTCACGAGATCGGGGCACGCGTAGACCGGCATCAGGTGGAAGCTGACGTAGCTCTTCCTCGTCTGCACCGCGGCGATGAACAGCGGCCGGCCGACGCGATCCGTCATGGTCGTCGAACACAGTTGGTAGTCGCCAGGCTTGTCAACGTGAACGAGCAGATTCCGCGCGTGCTTGTCCAACACGCCGCGGAGCGTCGCGAACGTCTCGGGGAACGCGTCGGTCTTGGGCATGCGGGGGATTATATGCATCGGCGGCCTTGCGAAGCGCAGGCCTTCAGGTCTG
>DAIUKO010000477.1:0-3308 GCA_036848175.1 Vicinamibacterales bacterium
CTGCTCGAGCGGCGCGACGGCTCGACGCCGGAGTACCGCTGCCTCGTCGCCGCCGGCGCGCTCGAAACGGCCGCACCGGTCGTGGCCGCCGACGGATTCCTGATCACGCGGCTGCGCGCCTATCCGCTGCCGCTGCCGTTTGCGCCGAACGAATTGGACGCCCTCGCCGAATGGGCGGCGGTGCATCGTCCGGAGCGGCTCGACGAGATTCGTGCGCTCGCCGCCGCCGGCGTCCGCCTGGCCGTGCCGCTGCGCACGCGCAGCGGGATCCTCGGCGTGCTGCTGGCCGGCGAGCGGCCGCACCGCTCCGACTTCAGCGCGCACGAGAGACAGGTGTTGCGCGCGGGCGCCGATCAGTTCGCGCTGATGATCGAAAACGCGCGGCTGACGGATCGCGTCGTCGAACAGGAGACGCTCCGCCGCGACATCGCCCTCGCCTCGGAGGTCCAGCGGCGCCTGCTGCCCGAGGCCCCGCCGCGCGCCGAAGGTGTTGAGTTCGCCGCGGCCAGCGTGCCCGCCCGCCGCATCGGCGGCGACTACTACGATTTCGTCGAGCTGCGCGACGGCGGGATCGGCATCGCGCTGGCCGACGTGTCGGGAAAAGGGGTCGCCGCCGCCTTGATCATGTCCGTGGTGCAGGCGTCGCTGCGGCTCATCTCGTCCGAGGGCGACGTGCCGCCGCCACGCCTCGTCGCGCGGATGAATGAGTTCATCTACCGATCAACGCCCGCGAGCAAGTACGCCACCTTCTTCTATGCGCAGCTCGACGAGCAGCGTCGGCTGCGCTACGTCAACGCCGGCCACAACGCGCCGTATCTCCTGCGCGCCGGCTGGCGATCGACCGCCGGCTCCGCGCCGTCCGAGATCGAGGAGCTGTCCACCGGAGGCACGGTGGTCGGCATGTTCCCGGAAATGGAGTACGAAGAGGCGACCGTGGAGTTGTGCTCCGGCGATGTTCTTCTCATCTTCACCGATGGCGTCCCCGAGGCGCACAACCCCGAGAACGAAGAGTTCGGCGAGGAACGCCTGCAGCAGCTGCTCCGCGAGACCGCTCACCTCCCGGCCAACGAGATCAGCGCGCGGCTTTCCGACGAGATGAAAGACTGGATTCGCGACGCGGAGCAGTACGACGATCTCACCTTCATCGTGATGAAGGTGCGCTGACTTCGCTCACTCGCCGACGCGCGGCTTGCGGTTGAGACCCGCCAGCGGTGCCCGATTCGCATCGGCGCGTCCGAGCGGGTGCCAAACTGGTCAAAGACTGGCTAATCCTCGATCTTGTTGCAGAGGAAAGTCGGCGTCGTGTGTATGCGGGTGAACTCGAAGTGCGCCCACCAGGTGCGCCCACCATGGGGGGAACCTCGGAGCAGCGCGGTTACGAGATTAGTGAGGAAGCGGATCGAAGGAGGACATAGAAACCGGCCGAGGTTTCACGTGCGGGCCCTCGGTCCCGAACCGAGGCACACGCACCAAGCAGGTCTCGCTGCGACTGAGGCCATTCAGTGAATCAATGGCGAGCACCCGTCGCGTGGTTGGCTGGACAGGTGTTGACGTCGACACATCACCGACGCACTACGCGGAGGTCGCGTCTGACTGCTTGTGGTGGCCGGCCGTAGGCGCGGACGAATGAACGACGCATCCTCTCGCGCTCGCCGAAGCCGGTCTCGTCCGCCACCTCTTCAACAGAATGGGAACCTTCTTCGAGCATCACGCGCGCGACTTCTACTCGCAGCGCTTCGACGGCCCTTGCGGGAGACTGGCCCGTCTCCTGTCGGAACGCGCGTGTGAACTGACGCACGCTGAGATGCGCGGCTGCGGCGAGTTCTTCCACGGAGAGCTCCGAACGAAGATTCTGCCGCGCGTACGAGAGTGCGGTCTGAATTCGATCCGACTTCGCCGCCATCGTGAGCAGCGCTGATTCCTGCCCCTGTGCACCGCCGCGTCGGTGATACACGACCAGCCCTTTTGCGACTTGCCTCGCGAGGTCGGCACCCAGGTCAGCCTCCACCAACGCGAGCGCGAGGTCGATGCCTGCCGTCATCCCCGCCGACGTCCACACGGGACCATCGTGCGTGAAAATGCGGTCTTCTTCCACGCGCACTTTTGGATATCGGGCCTGCAGCTCGCGGGTAAACAGCCAATGTGTTGTGGCTCGCCGGCCATCGAGGATTCCAGCCTCGGCCAGAACGAACGCACCTGTGCAGATGGACGCCACGCGACGCGACTGTGCAGCCTCGCGCCGCAGATATGCAAGGACGCCTTTGCTGGCTGGTGCGATCGCCGTCGGACCGGCGACCAGCAAGGTGTCGTACGCACCCGAAAGTCGGGCGGTTTCGATTCCTACGCCGACAGAGCTGCGCACGACACCGCCGCGCTCCGAGATGACACGGACTTTGTAGAACGGTTTGCCGGCGAAGATGTTGGCGACATCGAATGCCGCCACCGCGGCGCAGCTCATGATCTGAAAATCGCCGGCGACCACGAGGCCCACGCGATGCATGACCGAGCACTATACCCCACCCAAAACGCGTAGAGCGCGGTGGCCGGATTCGCGGCTTTTTCGTCCTTGAGGCGGATGCGCGAGTTCCGTAGCGTTTAGCTATGAGCTCAGAGCCCTTGAAGTGGGACGTATTCGTGACGCCGGGCATCCCCATCGCTGTGCGCGATCGGCCTGCAGGTGTGCGAGAGACGTATTTCCAGGCGATGGCGTCGACCCTCATCTACGGGGACCGCGATGCGCTCCTGGTGGACGCGTTCATGACCGTCGAGCAGGCCAGCGCTCTCGCAGATTGGGTCGTCTCCAAGAAGAAGGACCTGACGACCATCTACATTACGCATGGGCACGGAGACCATTGGTTTGGCGTTGGAACTATTCTCGAGCGATTTCCGCAGGCCAGAGTCGTGGCGACGCCCAGCACAATCCAAGTGATGCAAGGGAATGCGTCGCCACAGGGCCTCGCCGCGTGGGGGGCGGGATTTCCGGGTCAGATTCCCGAGAAGCTGGTGATGGCCGAGGAGCTCAAAGGAAATGTGATCGATCTGGAGGGGCGCGACGTGGTCGTCGTGGAGCTCGGTCATACCGACACGGATTACACGACCTGCTTGCATGTCCCCTCGATCGGGCTCGTCGTCGCGGGCGACGCGGCGTACAACGACGTCCACCTGTATCTGGTCGAGTCGAGCGCGCAGAACCGACAGGAGTGGATCGCCGCCCTTGACAAGATCGAGTCGCTCAGCCCACGCGCAGTGATCGCTTCACATAAGCGGCCAGAGAACGACGACAGTCCACGGATTATCGAAGAGACGCG
>DAIUKO010000478.1:0-3307 GCA_036848175.1 Vicinamibacterales bacterium
CAGGACCAGGCCTGTGGAAGGACGAGCACACGGTGTTGACATGCAATTCTGGATGTACGTGGCCATCTGCGCGGACGGTTCCTACTACGTTGGCCACACTGACGATCTTGAGAAGCGTCTGGCGGCCCACAACGACGGCACCTTCGGTGGTTATACGGCCAAACGACGGCCGATCGCCCTCGCGTATGCGGAGGTATTCGATTCGCGAGATGAGGCCTTTCGTCGCGAACGACAGGTCAAAGGCTGGTCGCGAGCAAAAAAGGAAGCACTGATTCGCCAGGATTGGACTGAACTCCAGCGACTGGCGAAGGGCGCTCATCCTTCGACAGGCTCAGGATGAGCGTGTGAGGGACTAGATCCCCAAACGCGCTTTCAGCTCCCGCACGCGGTCGCGGGCGACGCTGAGCTCGGTCTTCGATTCGTCCTTCAACCGCACGAGCACGCCGCCGTCCACCGCCGGAAACAACTCCTGCACGAACGACGCGTTGACGACCGTGCTGCGGTGGATGCGCACGAAGCGGCGCGCGTCGAGCCGGGCTTCGAGGTCGGTGAGTGTGTAGTCGATGACGTGCTCGCGGCCGTTGACGATGGCGAACGTCAGCTTGTCCCTGGCGACGAAGTGGCTGATGCGAGAAGTCTCCAGCACGGTCGTCCGCTCGCCGACACGCGACGCAATCCGTTCGAGCCGCCGCGCCGGCGCGAGCTCCGCCGCCAGCTCGCGGGCGAGCGCGCGGACGTCCGGTCGCGGCTGGCCGCGCAGGCGTTCCAGCTTGTCGAGCGCGCGTTCGAGCCGCTCCGGTTCGATCGGCTTCAGCAAATAGTCGATCGAGTTCACGTCGAACGCGTTGAGCGCGTATTGATCGTAGGCGGTCGTGAAGATGACCAGCGGCGGCGTCTCCAGCCGTTCGAGCAGCTCGAATCCGGTGAGACCCGGCATCTGGATGTCGAGGAACAGGACGTCGACGGGATGTCCCTGCAGAAATGCCAGCGCCGCCTCTGGGTCGGTCTCGCTGCCCACAATCTGCACGCGCCCGCTGGTTTTCAACAGGCGCGTGAGCCGCTGCACGGCGAGCCGTTCGTCGTCGACGATGTATGCACGAAGCATCGGGTCGATCGCAAAAGGTGTCCGGCTTCAGTGGGCCCGCGGCACGAAAAGGTCGATGGCGACGCAGGTGCGTCCCGGCTGCGCGTCGACGATCAACGACGCGCGCTCGCCGAGCATCCCCGCCAGGCGCTCCCGCACCAGCGCCAGGCCGTGACCCGGCGGCGCCGCCGTCGCGTCGAACCCCGGCCCGTCGTCTTCGACTTCGACGCGAACGTGGCCGGTGTTCGCGGACGCGCGCACGGCGATCGACGCGCCTTCGCGGCGCGGCGAGACCGCGTACTTGACGCTGTTCTCGACCAGCGTCTGGACCGCGAGCCGCGGAACGCGCACGTCCGCCGCCGCGCGATCGGCGGAGATGTGGTAGCGCAGCCGATCGCCGAATCGCACGCGCTCGATCTCGAGGTAGTTGCGGACGCTCTGCAGCTCCTCGTCGAGCGGCACCAGCGGCGTCTGCTGATCGAGCGACGATCGCAGCAGCGACGCGAGCTGACCGGTCATGCGCTCGGCGCCGGCCGGATCTTCATGAATGAGCGCGGCGATCGAGTTCAGCGTGTTGAAGAGAAAGTGCGGCTGCACGCGCGACTCGAGCGAGGTGAGCCGCGCTTCGGCGGCCATCCGGCGCGCGTCCGCTTCGTCGCGCTCCTTGGTGCGGAGCGCCAGCGTCGCGGCGTCGAGCCGCGAGCGAAGCGATTCCACGATCGTGCCGAAGACGCCGAAGAGGAGCGTCGTGATGACCGCGATTTTCAGCGAGCCGGCGAACCAGCGCACGAACGCGTCGGCGCTGCGGATATAACCCACGGCCGTCAGCGTCCCCAGCGCGATCAGCATCCCCGCCGAGGCGAAGCCAATCAGCACCAGCACGATCGCCGCCCAGTCCAGCGGAAAGGGCAGCCATCGCCGAGCCAGGGGTACGAGGTAGGGAAGGCCGACGATGCACAGACTCGAGCAGCAGAATGAGAACAGCGAGCTGAGCGCCGATGCACGCAGAAACTGCGGCAGTCCGTGCCAGCCCCCGTCTCTGAACGCGATGTTGGCGAGCATCGAGGCCACGATGTTGATGGCGATGACGCCCGCCCAGAATCGCGCGGATCTCTGCATCTTCCGCTGGCCGCTACGGCTGGCTCTTAGGCGGCGTCGGCATCGGCACGTCGACGAGTCCCGGCACCTTCATCGTGGACGGACTGAATCGGCCGCCCGCCGCGAGACCACCGGGCAGCGGACGGTACAGCTCGATTGCGATCTGCGACACGCCGAACGGCATGCCGCCGCTGCCGGGTGCGCCCGACGGCGTCAGCGATGCGATCGCCAGCACCGGATTGCCATCGTCCGGCACGTCGGCCATCGGCGTCCGCTCTCCGGATGCGGGCGCGAACATCTTCTTCACCGCTTGATGGGTGTCGCTGTAGTACCAGTTCAGCACGGCCTTCTTGTTTTCGAACCAGGCGAAGATCACCTGCTTGCCGCTCGACGTCCGCGCGGTGTCGACGCCGAGGCATCCCGGCGTCGCCTTCAAGGCCGCAACGAGATCCGGAAATCCGCCGCCGGCTGGTGGTTGTCCACTGGCGGGTTGCTGGCCGGCGACCAGGGTCGGTCCAAAAATCACCGCCGCCAACACGAGGATGCCGCCAGCGTCGCGCAATCGCTTCATAGAGGAACCTCCTACGCAGACGATACGGGCATGTCGCAGCGAAAGTTTTGGCGATCCGACGAGAGGCAGTTGCTGATGGATAGAGGGCGGGATCGGCGGGATGGCGAGGGTGGGCCGAATCGGTCGTGCCATCCGGCCGTTCCGCCGGTTCTGCCACTCACACCTTACGGTGTCGCGTAGGCGACGTTCTTCTTGCCCATCAGCCACTGATCCATCCAGCCGACGATGTGCTGCAGCCGCTCGACGCGGTGACGCGGCTCGCCCGAGCGCGACAGTTCGTGCGTCTCGCGCGGGAAGCGGACCATGACGGTCGGAATCTTTCGGTACTTGAGGGCGCGGAACATCATCTCGCCGCCGTCGGCCGGCGGCGTGCGATAGTCGGCGTCGCCAAGGACGAGCATCAACGGCGTGGTCACGTTCGCGACGTGCGTGATCGGCGAGCGCGCGGCGAAGTCCTGCGGATCCTCCCACGGCGCCTTGCGGAACCAGGTCGGCTGGAACAGCGTGAAGTCGGCGGTGAACCAGAAGCCGTACCAGTCGGCGATGTCGCGCTG
>DAIUKO010000479.1:0-3281 GCA_036848175.1 Vicinamibacterales bacterium
CATCGATCACGCTCAGCGCGACCAACGGCCGCGTCGTCGTCTGGTCGGGAGCCTGTTCGAGCGGCGGGAACAAGACGGGGAGCTGTACGCTCACGCTGAACGCCGACGCGTCGGTAACCGCGAATGTGAAGTGAGTGTATGTGATGTCGGGCCGCCCTACGAACCTGGCGGTTCGGCCTTCGGCAAGTGGAACACCTCGCGGAGATCGCGAGATACCGGACTGGCGTCGGCGTTGGAGGGCATCAGCTCGCGCATGCTGTGCCACCAGCGCTGACACACCGCCGTCGATGCGATCGCGGCCCACCGCTCTTCGCTCTCGATCTCCGCGTAGGCAAACAGATCGCTCGTCGCGGGATCGAGGAAGATGCTGTAGCTGCGCACGCCGTGTTCGATCAGCGCTTGTTCGAGATCGCGCCAGATCGGATTGTGCCGCCGCGTGTACTCGGCGTGTCGGTCGGGATGCACCGACATGCGGAACGCCTTGCGGATCATGATCGGCGCAGGCGCTCGGAGGCGTCGAGCATCCGCTGGATGTCCGCGGCGTTGTTGAAGAAGGACACCGCGACGCGCACGCGGCTCACCGGCGCACCGGTGCCGCCGTAGGCATCGGTGCGATCGCCGTTCTGCACGCTGACTTTCACGCCGGCCGCTTCGAGCGTCTTGTTCGCCGCCTCCGCCGGCTGGTCGATGTAGAAGCTCACGATCGACGACCGCGTTCCCTCAGGCGTGAAGATCGTGAATTTTCGATCGACCAGCCCCTTGCGCAGCTGCGCGACGAGCGCGGCGGTGTGCGTCTCGATCTGCGGGAGGCCGACGCGCTCGACATACGCGAGCGCCGCGGCCAGTTGATAGAGCTCGCCAAACGCCAGGCTCGCGAACTCGTACTTCTTGCCGGTGCGAAAATGCTGATAGTGGTAATCGTCGAGCCGCTTCTCGACGTGCCATCCGACGCGATCCGGAACGATCCGATCGAGCAGCTCCCGTCGAACGAAGAACGGCGCCACGCCGAATCCCGCCATCAGCCACTTGTAGCTGCCGCAGCAGAGGAAATCGACGCCCGCGGCGCGAACGTCGAGCGGCGCGGTGCCGATCGCCTGAATCGCGTCGGTGTAGAGGTAAGCGCCGTGCGCGTGCGCGAGATCGGCGAGCGGCCGCATGTCGTGGCGGAACCCGTTGAGGTTCGACACCCACGCGACCGAGATCAGACGCGTTCGATTGTCGACGAGCTTGGCGTAGTCCGACACGTGCACCGAGCCGCCGCGATGCTTGACGATCCGGAGATCGACGCCCTTGGTCTCCTGCAGGCGCCGGTAGATGACCGGCGTGCTCGGATAGACCAGATCGTCGATGACCACGTTGTCGCCCGGCTTGAAATCGAGCGCGTCGGTGACGACGTTCTCGCCTTCCGACGTCGCGAACAGCAACCCGATCTCATCGTCCGTGGCGTTGATCAGGGCGGCGAAGCGGTGGCGGACCTCGTCGGCCTTGGCCAGCATCTCGCCGACCTCGAGCGGACGCCGCGCGCGAGCGTCGAGCCAGGCACGGCCCGCGTCCACGACAGGCCGTGGTATCAGGCCGATGTACGCGGTGTTGAGAAACGTGTATTCGTTGACGGCGGGAAAGTCAGCGCGCGTCGACAGCGGCTGACCAGGTTGCGCGCCGCCGACCACACGCTCGCTGGCGGCGCCGATCATCGCTGCGCCCGATGCGGCGCTCAGGAATTGCCGGCGTGAGAACGTCATACGAACTCCTCTTCTGGGCGGCTCCACGGCTGGAATGCAGATAGAGTAGTGCTGGCGGGGACATGATGCACGACCGTTTCATCGCCGGCGACTGGACGGTCATCCCGTCGCGCAATCTACTCGTGCGCGGCGGCGACCAGGTCCACCTCGAGCCTCGCGTGATGGACGTCCTCGTCCACCTTGCCGACCGTGCGGATCAGATCGTCTCGAAGGAACAGTTGATCGAGCACGTCTGGAACGGCCGCTACGTCACCGACGATGTGCTGACGGTGACGATCTATGCGCTGCGGAAGGCGCTCGGCGACGATGCGCGAAAGCCGCGCTACATCGAAACCGTCTCCCGTCGCGGTTATCGATTGATCGTACCGGTGAATACGGAGGCCACGCAGGCGCGGCGCTCTTCGTGGCCCGTGGCTGTCGCCGCTGTGATGCTCACGCTCTTCGGGATCGGCGCCTCGTGGAGCGTGATTGGATCTCATCGCAAGCATGTGCCGACGGCGGAGGCGCGCGAAGCGTACTTGAAGGGCCGCTACCTGATCGATCAACGTTCGATCCAGGGGTGGCGTCAGGCGCTCGAGGAGTTCGAACGCGCGGTCGCGCTCGATCCGCGCGATCCGGCGGCGCGCGCCGGTCTCGCCGACACCTATACGGCGATGTCGGACTTCGGCGTCGCGTCGCCGGCCGACATGCGGCCGCGTGCGATGCAGGAAGCGCGGCGCGCGCTCGAGCTCGATCCGCGATCCGCCGAAGGTCTTGCCGCCCTCGGCCGCGCGCAGTTCCTGTTCGACTGGGACTTCGCCGGCGCCGAGCGCAGTCTCTCGCGCGCCGTCGACCTCGATCCGGATTACATGCCCGCGTATCAAGCCACCGCGTGGCTCGCGTCGGCGCGCGGCCGTTACCCTGTTGCGGTGAAGGCGGCGCGGCGCGCGTTGCAGCTCGATCCGGTGAACATCGCGCGGTACACCGAGCTCGCCTGGGTGCTGGCCTTGAGCGGCCGTCACGCCGATGCGCGCCGCGAAATCGATCGCGCGCTGCAACTCAGTCCGCGGTCATTCGAGACGGTGCTCATGAAAGGCTGGACCTACGAGCTGGCAGGACAGCCGGATGCCGCGTTCGCCGCGTATCGCGACGCCTTGCGCCTCGGCGGCGCGCCGGACGCGGCGCTCGAGCGCGTCGAGGCGACCTATCGCGCGGAAGGCCTGGCCGGCTACTACCGTGGGTGGTTGAACCGGCCGCAGCCCGCAGGTGCCGTTCCGATGTCGGATACCTGGCGCGCGGCGTTGCTGGTCCGTGCCGGCGAGTTCGATCGCGCCATCGAGTCGCTCGAACAGGCCTACCAGAAGCGCGAAGGCGCGCTTGCATGGGTCAACGTCGAGCCCAGCTTCGACCCGCTCAGACCCGACGCCCGGTTCCAGCAAATCGCCGCCCGCGTCCGTCCCGCGCAGTAGCAGCGGTCTGACCCCGGTCTGACCGCGGTCTGACCCCGGTCTGACCGTGGTCTGACCCGAGTCTGACCGTGGTCTGACCCGAGTCTGACCG
>DAIUKO010000480.1:0-3257 GCA_036848175.1 Vicinamibacterales bacterium
GCCAGGCGGGACTTCAGGCCGACGTCGAGCCGTTCCTCTACGACATGGGACGGCAACTCGGACAAGCGGACCTGATCGTCTGCCGCGCCGGCGCGACGACGCTGGCGGAGATCACGGCGGCAGGGAAGGCGTCGATTCTGATTCCGCTGCCGACCGCGACCGACGATCACCAGCGGAAGAACGCCGAAGCGCTGGCGGCATCGGGCGCGGCGGAGGTGCTGCTGCAGAAAGAGATGACGGGGCGGGTGCTCGCCGACCGCGTGCTGACGCTCGCGCGCGATCGCGAGCGGCGCGCGCGGATGGCGATCGCGGCGCGATCGCTGGCGCGCCCGGACGCAGCGAAAGTGATCGTCGACCGGGCGTTGGCGCTGGTGAAACCGTGACGCTCATCCTTCGACAAGCTCAGGATGAGCGCGACGCGGAAACGCCCTTCGACAAGCTCAGGATGAGCGTGACGCGGAAACGCTCGTGGTGAGCTCGTCGAACCACGAGCGCAGGTGGCGCGGTGCTCGGTAAAACGCGGCGGGTGCATTTCATCGGGATCGGCGGCATCGGGATGAGCGGCATCGCCGAGCTCCTGGCGAATCTCGGGTTCGTCGTCAGCGGGTCGGACGAGAGGCGATCGAACGTGACCGATCGATTGGAGACGCTGGGTATTCGAATCGCCGCGGGCCACGATACGGCCAACGTCGGCGACGCCGACGTCGTCGTGGTGTCGTCGGCGGTGCGGTCGTCGAACCCGGAAGTCGTCGAAGCGGGACGACGGCAAATCCCGGTGATTCCGCGGGCGGAGATGCTCGCGGAACTGATGCGTCTGCGATTCGCGATCGCCGTCGCCGGCGCACACGGCAAGACGACGACGACCTCGATGATCGCGCTGGTCCTCGAACGCGCGGGGCTGGATCCGACCGCGGTCATTGGCGGACGGCTGAGCGCCTTCGGCAGCAATGCGCGGCTCGGCCAAGGCGAGCATCTCGTGGCGGAGGCGGATGAGAGCGATCGGTCGTTCCTGAAATTGTTTCCGACGATTGCCGTGATCACGAACATCGACCGGGAGCATCTGGAGAACTACGGCGGCTTCGACGATCTGCTGCAGGCGTTCGTCGACTTCGCCAACAAGGTGCCGTTCTACGGCGGCGTCGTGGCATGCCTCGACGATCCGAATCTCGCCGGCGTCCTGCCGCGCATGACGCGGCGCGTCACGACCTACGGTCTTGAATCGGACGCCGATCTCATCGCCACCGATGTCGCGCTCGGGCCGCTCAGCGTCACGGCAACGGTGAAGCGGCGCGAGTGGCGCGTTGCCGGCAGCGGCGGCGAACCGCGAAGCGGTCAGGGATCGCACGCCGCGCTCGGCACGCTGTCGCTCGCCGTGCCCGGCCGCCACAACCTGCAGAACGCGCTGGCGGCAGTCGCCGTCGGCATGGAGCTCGGCCTGCGCTTCGAACGCGTTGCGGAGGGGCTTCGCGAATTCCGGGGCGCCGAGCGGCGATTCGACGTCAAGGGCGAACCGAACGGCATCCTGATCGTCGACGACTACGGCCACCACCCGACCGAAATCGCGGCGGTGCTCGCCGCCGCGCGCACGCTCAATCGCCGCGTCGTGGTCGCGTTCCAGCCGCATCGCTACACGCGGACCGCGTCGCTGATGGACGCGTTCGGGCCGTCGCTGTCGAACGCCGATCACATCGTGCTGACCGACATCTACGCGGCGAGCGAAGACCCGATCCCCGGCGTCACGCTCGACGCGCTGGCCGCGTCGATTCGACAGAGCACCGCCGTCCCGCTCGACGTGGCGCCGAAGCTCGACGACGTGGTCGCCGCGATCGCGCGGATCGCGAAGCCCGGGGACGTGGTGATCACGCTTGGCGCGGGATCGATTGGCAGCGTGCCGGAGCGGCTGCTCGAGGCGCTGAAGTCATGAGTCCGGTGACCTCGCTCCACGCCGACAAGCGATTCCGGCGCGCGCAGATCAAGCCGGGACAGAAGCGCCGGCGGCCGCGCTGGCTGCAGCCGCTCGTCGCCTACGTCGTCGTGCTGGCGGTGCTTGGGTTCGGCTGCTACCGCGTGTCGACTGCCGCCGCGCAGGCGCACGTGCTGCAGGTTGAACGCATCGTCGTGCGCGGCAACGAGCGGCTGTCGAAGGGAGAAGTCATGGCCGTGCTGAGCGGGCTGCGCGGCGAGAGCCTGGTCTGGACCGATCTCAACGCCTGGCGCCGGCGGCTGCTCGCCTCGCCGTGGGTCGGCGACGCGGCGCTGCGCCGATCGCTGCCGTCGACGGTCGAAGTGGTGATCTCGGAGCGGCAGCCGGTCGGAATCGGGCGGATCAACAGCGACATGTATCTCGTCGACGATCGCGGCGTCATCATCGATCAGTATGGTCCGCAGTACACCGATCTCGATTTGCCGATCGTCGACGGCCTGTCGGCGGCGCCGAACGACAGCCCGACGATGACCGACGAGACGCGCGCGGATCTGGCGGCGCGCGTCATCGCGGCGGTCAAGGCGAGGCCGGCGATCGCGCGGCGGCTGTCGCAGATCAACGTCAGCGATGCGCACAACGCGAAAGTGATCCTCAGCGGCGACCCCGCCGTGATCTATCTCGGCGACGACCAGTTTCTGGCACGGCTCGAGTCCTACCTGCAGCTCGCGGCGGCGCTGCGCGAGCGGGTGGCGGAGATCGATTACGTCGACGTGCGATTCGACGATCGGATTTACGTGAAACCGGCGGCGGCAGGTCCGACCAAGGCGGGACGCCGCCGCGACAAGAAGTAGCGCGGGCCTTCAGGCCTGCCCGAGGACAACGGTAGTGGCACGAAAAGAACGGTACCTGGTCGGGCTCGATGTCGGCACCTCGAAGGTGACGGCGGTGGTCGGCGAGATCGTGAACGGCGTCGGGCTCGACGTCGTCGGTCTCGGCGTCGCCGAGTCGCGCGGCATCCGCCGCGGCGTCGTCGTCAACCTCGAGGCGGCGGTCGACTCGATCAAGAAAGCGATCGACGACGCCGAGCTGATGGCGGGCGTGGAGATCGATGCGGTCCACCTCGGGCTGTCGGGGCCGCATATCAAAGGCTTCAACAGCCGCGGCGTCATCGCCGTCGCCGGCAAGAACCGGGAGATCACGCGCGAAGACGTGCGCCGGGCGATCGACGCCGCCAAGGCGGTGTCGCTGCCGACGGGGCGCGAGATCCTCCACGTGCTGCCGCAGGACTTCGTCGTCGACGAGCAGGACGGCATCGGCGCGCCGGTCGGGATGA
>DAIUKO010000481.1:0-3163 GCA_036848175.1 Vicinamibacterales bacterium
CTCTGGTTCGGCATCGACGAGACGCAGAAGGTGATGTTCATCTTCATCGCCTGCGTGCCGTTCGTCTTCTCGGACGCGGTCGCCGCCGTGGTCAACGTGCCCGATCGCTACGTCGAGACGGCGCAGACGCTTGGCGCATCGTCTTCGCAGATCGTGCGGAAGGTGCTGGTCGCGCTCGCGCTGCCCGACATCTACAACAGCCTGCGGCATCTGTTCGGCCTCGCCTTCGGCTACATCATGCTCGCCGAGCTGATCAACGCGCAGCACGGTCTCGGCTTCCTGCTGATGACGAGTCAGCGCCGCGGCATGTCCGAGCACATCATCCTGATCCTGATCATCATCGGCCTGCTCGCCTACGGCATCGATCGGCTGCTGTTCTTCTTCCAGCGCGGGCTGTTTCCGCATCGCCTCATCGAGGACTGAGTGGCCGAACCTCCCGCACCCGAATCTCCCGCGCTCGAATCGCCTGCGCCTGAAGCTCCCGCGCCCCAACCTCCGGCGCCAGCCTACGCAAACGTCGTCGACTTCCGGAAGGTCACGAAGCGCTTCGGCAATCTCACCGTCATCCGCGACGTGACCTTTTCTGTGCCGGATCTACCGGACAAGGGAGAATTCATCGCGATTCTCGGGCCGTCCGGCTGCGGCAAGTCGACGGTGCTGCGCCTGATCGCCGGACTTCGTCCGCACTTTCCGGCGAGCGAAGGCACGGTGCTCGTCGCCGACAAGCCGGTCGTGCGGCCCGGGTCCGACCGCAGCATGGTGTTTCAGGACTACACGTCGTTCGACAACCGGACCGTCGAAGACAACGTGGCGTTCGGCCTCGAGTGCCGCGGGGTGCCGGCGGCGGAGCGGCGCGCGCGCGCGCGCGAGTGGATCGCGAAGGTCGGCCTTGACGTCAAGCGCGATGCGACGAAATATCCCAGCGAGCTCTCCGGGGGGATGCGGCAGCGCGTCGCCATCGCGCGCACGCTGATCCTCTCGCCGCGGATCATTCTGATGGACGAACCGTTTGGCGCGCTCGATCCGACGACGCGGCTGCACATGCAGGAGCTGCTGGTCGAGTTGTGGAAGGAAGCCCAGGCGACGGTCTTCTTCGTCACGCATTCGATCGAAGAGGCGGTCTATCTCGGCGATCGCGTCTACGTGTTCTCGACGGCGCCGGGTACGATCATCCGCGAGATGACGATTCCGCCGCCGACGCTGCCGCCCAAGGACATGCTGCGCGAGCGCGCCTTCATCGAGCGCGTCTCCGAAATCCGCGACGTCATGGACGCGCTCGCCTCGTCGACGCGCGCCGGCGACTGACGTGGCGAAGAAGACCGAAGCCGGGATGGCCGACTATCTCAAAGAGGCGTTCCTCTTCCGCTGGAATCTCCTCTTCCTTCTCGGCGGCGCCGCGGCGGCGGCGATGACGCCGCTCGCACCGGTCCTGCTGCCGCTGGTTGCGGCGGGTGAGGTGACCTACCTCACCGGGCTCGTCTCCATTCCGAGATTCCGCGCCGCGATCGATGCGAAGGTGCACGCCGCCGCGAGGGCCGCCGGGCCCGAGCCGCCTCCGCCGCCGCCAGTCTCGGTGGTGACGATGCTCGGCGGTCTTCCCGGCGACGCGCGCACGCGCTTTCAACGATTGCACGCCCGCTGCGTGGAGATGCGCGGCATTGCCGCCGGCGTTCGCGGCGCAGCCGGGGATCAGGTGGCGAGCGGCGAAGAGATTCGCACGCCCGGGCTCGATCGTCTGCTCTGGCTGTTTCTGCGTCTGCTGCTGTCGAAGGCGGCGCTCGATCGCTTCCTCAACACCATGAACGAACAGGAGATCTCGACGCGCCTCGCCGCGCTGCGCACGTCGCTCGAAGCGGCCAAAGGCGGCGACGAGCGGATCGTGCGGTCGCTGCAGGACAGCATCGCGAGCGGAGAGCTGCGCCTCGACAATTACGGGCGGGCGAAGAAGAATGCCGAGTTCGTGTCGATCGAGCTCGATCGGCTCGAAGGAAAAATCCAGGCGCTCGCCGAGATGGCCGTCAATCGTCAGGATCCCGATTTCCTCAGCAGCCAGGTCGATTCGGCCGCCGACAGCATGCGGCAGACCGAGAAGGCGGTCAGCGAGCTGCAGCATCTCACCGGCCTTGCCGATCAACTCGAAGAGCCGCCGCCGATTCTCGAAAGCGATCTGCGCCAGGTGCTGAAACAATGACCGTCGAGACGCCCCCGCGACGTACCGATCTGCCCGACTGGCTGCCGCCGTGGTCGCGTCAGCTCGCGGATCTGTACTTCTCAGGAACCACCGCCGCCTTCGTCCTTCACGGGAACACCTACGATCTGTTTCGCATCGACGATCCGCCGCGATACGGCGTGCTCGCCGAGTTCCTGGCCGAACAGCTCTTCGGCCGATGGTCGCTGGTGTTGCACTACGACCTGGGGCGCGGGCTGCGCGCGTTCGCGGGACGGGACGAGCAGCGCCTGAAGGAGATGGTCACGCTCACGAACAGGAAGCTCGCCGATCTGAGCGCGGTCGCGAAAGATCCGGCGACGGCGTTCGCCTTGCTCGATCGTCTCGTGCGCAACAACATCATGGCCGCCGAGGCCGATCGCATCAGCGTCGCGGTCATCGTCGATCAGGCGTCGTACGTGTTTCCCTCGGGTGAGCCGGGCCGTCTCAGCCTGCAATCGTCGTCCGAACTGGTGCGGATGCTGAACTGGGCGACGAGCCCGCACGTGAAGCGGCTGAACATGGCGTTCGTGCTCGTGGACGAAAAGCTCGCCGACCTGAACGATCGTCTGACCGGGAACCCCAACGTCGCGGCGATCGAAGTGCCGCTGCCGGACGAGAAGGCGCGCGACACGTTCATCCAATGGTCGATCGGTGAGAAGCCGGACAGACCGATTGCGGCGTTCTCGGATTTCGCCGCGACCGAGCTGGCGAAGCTGACCGCCGGCATCTCGCTCATCGATCTCAACGTGCTCGTGCAATCAGCACAGGAAAGCGACAAGCGGCTCGACGCGGCCGTCTTCCGCTCGCTGAAGAAGCGCCTGCTCGAACGCCAGTGCCGGGGGCTGCTCGAATTCATCGAGCCGAAATGGACGCTCGACACCGTCGTCGGTCACGAGGCGGCGAAGGCGCGGCTGCGCGAAGACGCGGCGCTGCTCAAGCGCGGCGCGCTCGACA
>DAIUKO010000482.1:0-3084 GCA_036848175.1 Vicinamibacterales bacterium
TCGGAAGACGCGTCAGCGCCTCCGCCGTCCCTTCTTCCGGTCGGTCGACGATGCCGGCACGTCATCGGCCGTGGTCGCTTCGACGCGCTGCCCGGCTCCATTCGATGCCGATGTCGTCGGGGGCGACCCATGTGTCGGCTCCGAGGCCGGCTGTCGTTCGTCACCGGCCACGCGGTGCTGCCGGCGTGAATGGACCGCCGCCGCCACAACGGCGATCACGCATCCGATGACGAGAACGAGTACGAAGAGTTCATCCGCAGACACACACCCCTCCCTCTGCAATCTCCAAAAAACGGATCACGAATGTTGTGGAGATCAGCGAGACGGAGGACCGCGGAGGGTCAGACGGGCGGACGATAACGTGGAGCTGCGCTTGCTGCGGAGAAGATCGAAGTCGCCAAGCCGGCAAACCGTCGTGGGTGAAATGCGATCTGGTATGAGGGCTGAATGGACGACGCTCGACCGGGCGGCTGCTCGGACCTGCTGAACTCGCAAGCCGGCGGACTCCACTGCGACCGGCCTGCTCTCGAGTTGAGAGTACTGAATCGTCGATTCGGGCGCGCACAGCGATCCACACGCAACCGCACGCTGAACGACATATCCAGACGGGCCGATCAACGTGACGATCAGAACGGCGACGAAGGTGTCGTGTACCCGCCGCATCTCTTGAAGCTTACCATCAGAAGCTGACGCCAGGCAGTAGCATGGGACATGCACAGCCTGGATCTCATCCTGACGTTGACGGGCGGTCTGTCCGCGGCGCTTGTGCTCGGCTACGTCACTCAACGAATCGGTCTCTCGCCGATCGTCGGTTATCTCCTCGCCGGAACACTCGTCGGGCCGCACACTCCAGGCTTTGTCGCGAACACGACGATTGCGGAACAGCTGTCGGAGGTCGGCGTCATTCTCCTCATGTTCGGCGTCGGCCTGCAGCTGCACGTGGAAGAGCTGCTCGCGGTTCGCCGCGTGGCGATTCCCGGCGCAGTCGGCCAGAGCGCGGTGGCGACGGGCCTGGGCGCGCTGATTGGGTGGAGCTTCGGCTGGGGATGGGCCGCCGGCATCATCTTCGGAATGGCGCTCTCGGTCGCGAGCACCGTCGTGCTGATTCGAATCCTCTCCGACAATCGCGATCTTCATACGCCAATCGGGCATATCGCCGTTGGCTGGCTGGTCGCGGAGGACCTGTTCACCGTGATCGCGCTGGTCCTGCTTCCGGCGCTGCTTGCGGAGAGTGCTTCCCCACCGAACTTGGTCGTGGTGGTCGCCGTGACCTTGCTCAAGGTCGCCGTCCTGGTCGCCTTCACGTTCCTGGTCGGCAACCGAGTGATTCCACGCGCGCTCGATCACGTCGCCGCCACGGGTTCGCGTGAACTGTTCACGCTGACCGTTCTGGTACTGGCGCTGGGCATTGCCGTGGGATCGGCGCAGGTGTTCGGCGTGTCGATGGCGCTTGGTGCGTTTCTCGCCGGACTCGTCGTCGGTCGATCCGACTACAGCCTCCGCGCGGGCTCCGACGCGCTGCCCTTTCGCGACGCATTTGCCGTGCTGTTCTTCGTGGCGGTCGGGATGCTGCTCGAGCCGCGATTCTTGATCGCTTCGCCCGGGCTGATCGCCGCGACGGCGGCCGTGGTGCTCCTGGGAAAGCCGCTCGTGGCGCTGATGATCGTCCGCCTGTTGAAGTATCCGTTTCGCGTCGCGCTGTCTGTCGCGATTGCACTCGCACAGATCGGCGAGTTCTCGTTCATCCTCGGCAACCTCGGACGAGAATTCGGCGTTCTCTCCACTGATGCCGCCAATACGCTCGTCGCCGTGTCGATCATCTCCATCATCGTCAACCCGCTGCTCTACCGCGTCGTGGCGCCGGTCGAGCGCTGGGTTTCCGCGCATCGCTCGCTCTCGAGAATGCTCAATCCCGCCCCGACTGCCGCCGAGCACGCCGCGCGGACCGCGACCGAAGCGACCGATCACCGGAGTCGCGCCATCGTCGTGGGCTTCGGGCCGACAGGGCGGACGGTGGCACGTCTCCTTGGCGAAAACGGCATCACGCCGACGATCGTCGAGCTCAACGCGGACACAGTCCGCGAGCTTCGTCAGCAGGGTGTGTCTGCCGTCTACGGCGACGCGACACAGCGTGGAACACTCGAGGGTGCCGCTGTCGCAACCGCCGACAGTCTGATTCTCACATCGGCCGGTATGAGCCACAGCGCAGAGGCCATCCGGATCGCGCGCGAGTTGAACCCGTCGATCCGAGTGCTCGCGCGGGCGTCATACCTGCGCGATCTACCCGAGCTTCGACGCGCTGGCGCGGATACGGCGTTCGCCGGCGAGGGGGAAGTCGCGTTGGCGTTCGCGGAAGCGATTCTCAGGCGGCTGGGCGCGACTGCTGAACAGATCGATCGCGAGCGAAGCCGCGCACACGCCGAGCTCTTTGGCGAATCGGCGGCGTGACCGAGATCGGCACGCGAGTTTGATAGGCTACTGCCGTGAACACGACAATTCGCTCCTCGGACCTCGCCCATCTTGCGCACGTCGAGCTGCTCTCGCCGAAGCCGGACGAGAGTCTTCGGTTCTTCACCGAGATCATGGGCATGACCGAGAGCGGCCGGCGCGGTGATTCGGTGTATCTGCGCGCCTGGGACGACTACGAACATCACACGCTCAAGCTCACTGCCGCGAAGGTCGCCGGCATGGGTCACGTCGCCTTTCGCGCAACGAGTCCCGAGGCGCTGCAGCATCGCGCCGCCATCATCGACGCCGCAGGATTCGGAGTGGGATGGACCGACGGCGATCTCGGCCACGGGCGGACCTATGCGTTCAACACGACCGACGGCCACAAGATGGAAATCTATTACGAGACGGAGTGGTACGCGCCGCCGTCGCAGTTGAAGCCCGCGCTCAAGAACCAGGCCCAGCGCTTCCCGGCGCGCGGTGCGAACGTCCGCCGGCTCGATCACCTGAACCTGCTTGCAGCCGACGTTCGTTCGTTGCGCCGGTTCTTCGAGGACGTGCTGGGGATGCGGACCACGGAAATGATCGTCCTCGACAACGGTGACGAAGCTGGCGCGTGGGTGACGACGACCAACA
>DAIUKO010000483.1:0-2178 GCA_036848175.1 Vicinamibacterales bacterium
GCCGGCGGGGCGCTCGTCCCGACGGTGTCGATACGGCCGTTGCGCAGCACGATGGTCGCGTTCGCGGTGATCGTGCCATCGCGCACGCTGACGACGTTGGCGTTGACGAGCGCGAGTGGCTCGACGGCGGCTGGCGCCGGTCGCGATGTTTGAGCCGATGCCGCCGCTGCGATCAGCAGCGCCGCGAACAACGCTCGAGTCCGTCTCATCGCCATCATGTGCGACTCCTGATCCTGTTGGGACGCGTCACGGATTCAATTGAAGGGTATAGGCGAGCGCACGTTGCAGCTCTCGTTGCTTGCGGTCCGAAAGGGTCGCGACCAGCGTCGTGAGCTTGCGTTTGAACATCAAGGTCAGGAAATCGCACCGCACTGAGCTGTCCTCCGGAAGGCCGTCGTCCGATCCGACGAGAACCTCGCTGCGGATCCCGAGCGCCTCCCGGTAGACGGGCGCACAGATCACCGTCGAGACGTCGTCGTTCGCGGCGATGAAGTCGCGGGACACAACGACGTAGAAGCCCGGCTTGTGACCGCGCTCCGGCGTCCGCTCGGCGGTGCGATAGATCTCGCCGCGCTTCACGATTTGGCTTGTTCCTTCACCAGCGCCGCCGCCTGCTGCCGCAGCGTCCCGCGATGCCGCCGGAAGATCTCTCGCTCGCGCGTCTCCTCGGCTTCGCGGTCGAGACGTGCCAGGTACTCGCCGATCGCGGCGCGAATGATTTTCGACCGGTTCGGGGTGTCGGGATGGTTGCCGGCCAGCTTGTCCACGGTGGCGAGCATGGCTTCATCAATAGTGATCGCAATAGTCTTCACAATGGGGATCATAACAGGCGTTTCCCGCTGGTTTCAGCGCCGTCGAGGCGCCTGCCTCACGGCCATTCAATCCCGCACCTGCCCGTTCGCTGCGACCAGTCGCCCGTTCGCTGAAAGTGTAATTGCCGCAAGCCGTTCCCCTTCTAAGCTTTAGCTATGCACAAGCCTGTCAAATACGCTGAGAAGGGACTCTCGATCGCCGCCAACGGCGCCTGGGTGATCTTCAACAGCCTGAACAAGATCAACCAGCGGCCGTCGTTCACGCCCAAATGGTCGGACAAGCCGCTGCTGAAGTCGTACGAGAAAACCAAGCCGCCGCTGGGCTGGCCGCGCGAGACCGACTCGCTGTGTCCGGTGTGCACGCGCGAAGCGCGGCAGGCGATTCTCGACGGCAAGAAGGACGTCAGCGTCCTTCTGAACGAGAAGGTCGGCGAAATCAAGGCGACGATTCTCGAACGCGACGGCAAGATCCTGATGGTGAAGGACTGCCCCATTCACGGCCACTTCGAGGACGTGATGGCGATCGACACGCAGTTCTTCAAGCACCTCGAAGAGGTATTCCCCGGGCGCGACATCCGCGCGCACAACGACGACACGCTGCACAACCACGGCAGCAGCACGATCAAGCACGGCCGCGGGTCGGTGCTCACAGTCGATCTGACCAACCGCTGCAACATGATGTGCGACCCGTGCTTCATGGACGCGAACCAGGTCGGCTTCGTCCACGAGCTCACCTGGGACGACATCAAGACGGTTCTCGACAACGCCATCACCATCAAGCCGCGGCGCCAGATGTCGGTGCAGTTCTCGGGCGGCGAACCGACGATTTCGCCGTACTTCCTTGACGCGGTCGCCTACGCCCGCAAGGTCGGCTACAACAGCGTCCAGGCGGCGACCAACGGCATCGAGTTCGCCAAAGACCCGGAGTTCGCCAAGGCGGCCGCCAAGGCTGGGCTACGCTACGCGTATCTGCAGTTCGACGGGATCGGCAACGCCGCGAACTCGCATCGCCGCGTCGGCAATCTCTTCGACGTGAAGCTGCGCGCGATCGAGAACCTCTACAACGCCGGCGTCGACATCGTGCCGGTCGTCACGATCGTCAACGGCGTGAACAACGAGCAGGTCGGCCGCATCATCGAGTTCGCGCTCGACAACCCGAAGAAGATCAACTTCCTGTCGTTCCAGCCGGTCAGCTTCACGGGACGCGACGAGGAGGTGACGCCGGAGCGCCGCGCCGCGCAGCGCTACACGCTGTCGCACCTGGCGCACGACGTCAAAAACCAGACCGGCATCGGCGAGCCGGTCCGCGATTGGTTCCCGATCTCGTTCATGGGCAGCTTCACCGACTGGGCCGACGTGACGCACG
>DAIUKO010000484.1:0-2133 GCA_036848175.1 Vicinamibacterales bacterium
CGTGGTTACGTGGTATGGCCACAGTCGCGTTCTGGCTCCTGTGTCTCGCGTTCGTCGGCGCGTTCGCGGCGCAGGTCGCCAAACGCGTCCAGCTGATCGCCGCGGCGCCGAACACCTTCGCCGTCGACAATCTCCCTTTCAGAATCCAGCGCTTCGTCCGCGACGTCCTGCTGCAGGTCCGCACGATCCGCGAGCGGCCGCTCACCGGGCTGATGCACGCGTTCGTGTTCTGGGGCTTTGTCGCGTTCGGCGGCTACACGACGGTCGAGTTCCTGTACGGCCTCGGAATCGTCGACTTGAGGGGAACGGCATGGTTCCACGCCTACCGTCTGATGCTGACGCCGTTCGCCACGGCGGTCCTCGTCGGCATCATCTATCTGTTGATCCGGCGCGCATTCGTCCGGCCGATCGCGCTCGGCGACCACGTGTCGCTGGAGTCGATCGTCATCGCGCTCTTCATCACGACGCTGATGGTCACGTTTCTCCTCACCTTTCGCCTCGAGGAGGGTACGACCGCCGCGACCGTCAACTGGTGGATCCACGCGCTCGTGATCCTCGCGTTCCTCGCACTGATTCCGGCGTCGAAGCATTTCCATCTCGTGGTGTCGCCGATCACCGTGTTCCTGAAATCGCCGGAGCTCGGCAACCTGCCCAATCTCGACTTCGAGAAGGAACAGGTCGGCCTCGAGACGCTGAAGGATCTCGGCAGCAAGATGGTGCTCGATGCATTCACGTGCGTCGAGTGCGGACGCTGCCAGGTGAACTGCCCGGCGTGGGGAGCGGGAAAGGAGCTCAACCCGAAGAAGATCATCCTGCAGACGCAGGACGCGCTCGTCGCCGGCACGCGGGACGCGAAGCTGGGTGAAGTCTACAGCGAGACCGTGCTGTGGCAGTGCACGACCTGCGGCGCCTGCGAGAACCAGTGCCCGGTCGGCATCGAACACCTGCCGATTCTGATCGGCTCGCGGCGCGGCCTCGTGTCGAACGGCGACGCGCCGGAGTATCTCGGCGCGATGTACAACAACCTCGAGCGCCGCAGCAACATCTGGGGTCTCGGCTACGACCAGCGCGCGAAGTTCGTGCAATCGGCCGGCCTCGACACGTTCGATGCGGCCAAGCACGAGGTGCTCGTCTGGCTCGGCTGCGCCGGCTCGTTCGACGCTGATTTCCAGAAATCGCTGCGATCGCTCTTCGACATCCTGCGCACCACCGGCATCCGATTCGGCGTGCTCGCGAAGGAGCGCTGCAACGGCGATCCGGCCAAGCGCACCGGCAACGAATACATGTATCAGGAGCTGGCGACGGCCAACATCGATGATCTCAAGGCCGCCGCGCCGAAGACGATCCTGACGTCGTGCCCGCACTGCGTGAAGACGATCGGCAGCGACTACGCGAAGTTCGGTTACCGGGTCGACGTGGTCCACTCGTCGGTGTTCGTCGAAGAATTGACGCGCGGCCGCGCGCAGAGCTCGGCGGACGGCGCCGAAACGGTCACGTTCCATGATCCGTGCTACCTGGGACGCTACGGCGGCACGGTCGACGAGCCGCGCGCGCTCCTCACACGTTTCGGCGCAGACATCAGGGAGCCGGTCAGGAACCGCGACAACCCGTACTGCTGCGGCGCCGGCGGCGGTCTGTTGTTCGCCGACAAGGAAGAAGAGCCCGGCTCGCGCATCAGCGACGTCCGCTTCAAACAGCTGCGCGACACCGGCGCAACGACCGTCGTCACCGCGTGCCCGTTCTGCTCGATCATGCTGAAGGGGGCGCAGGCGAGCGCGCAGGCCGACACTCAATTCGTCGATCTGATGACGTTCGTCAGCAGCAAATTGCCGCGAACGTGACAGTCGCGCCTGCCGCCAGTGAAAAAAAGTTGGCTGAGTCCGACTGGAAGGCCTCCGTCGTCAAGCGCGCGCAGGCGCGACTGATCCCCGTTCTTGGATATCCGCTCGCGGCGCTTCTGACGTCCACGTTGCGCTGGCGCTCGGAAGGCGACGAGTACTACGACGCGGTGATTCGCAGCGGGCGCCAGCCGATCATGGCGTTCTGGCACGGCCGCATTCTTCCCGCCACCCATTACTTCCGCCGCCGCAGTATCGTCGTCATCACCAGCGAGAACTTCGACGGCGAGTGGAT